>JAFWXO010000021.1 GCA_017545865.1 Clostridia bacterium
CTCACTATTTACAAACGGTAATCTTAAAATTGATTATGCCGCAGGTTGCGCGTATATCAATGGCAACGAGTTACATTTAACACCTATTGAATACAAATTGCTATGTTTGCTTTCTCAAAACGTAGGAAAAGTTCTCACCCATACCTTTATAACGCAAAAGATTTGGGGCGCGGCTTGGGAAAGCAACGTTGCGTCATTGCGTGTATTTATGGCAACGCTTCGAAAGAAGATTGAAATAGAACCAGATTCTCCACAGTATATTCAAACGCATATCGGCGTGGGATATAGAATGATGAGAATAGAATAATATTACAGTTGTAAAAGTAAAAAATACACAAACTCAAGAAATTAAAGTAGATGTTTCGTCGAAAAATTAAGCAACAGCCCACGCGGGTTGTTGCTTTTTTATTGACTACAAATAATAATAATGATATAATCTCATAGTAATACTAAGGAGAAAATTATGTCAGATAGAAATCATATTTTATTTACCGTAATATCGTTTTCAATGATTATAATAGGCAACGTACTTGCAAAACTATTTATTAAAAACGATAAGAATAAAAAACTCGTACTTAAAATTTCAGCTATTTTAACCGTTATTATTCATTTTAGCAGTTTATACGTTGACTTTTTCTCGGGAAAAGAGCCTAGCGTTGAAGATTCAATGCTTCTTCCTATATATCCGTGTAACGTTGCTATGTGGGTGCTTTTGATATTTGCGTTTATGAAAAACACCGAAAGCAAGATTTATAAATTCCTTGCCGTAGTATCGTTCTACTTAGGAATTATCGGTGGAATACTCGGTATCGTTATAAATGAGATTTATATAGATAATCCAAACCTTGCCGATTGGGGAGTGTTGAAAGGTTTATTAAGTCACTCGACCATGCTTTTCGGTTGCGTATACGTAGTAGTAGGCGGGTTCTTAAAACCAAGAGTTTCAAATATAATTTACGTCTTCTTTGGGCTAATAATGCTCGTTGCCGACGGTGGCTTAATGATACTACTTCACGTTATTTTCAAACTTGATCCGCCAAACGCTATGTATCTATTAGAAAAGCCGTTTGAAGCAATTCCTTGGATAAACGTTGTAACGATAGGCATTTTAGCGTTAGCGTTAATCTTCTCAGTTTTAGCCTTAGTTGAACAACTTGCGCTTAAAAAAGAAGATAGGTGGTATACCAAATTAAAAGCGTTAATAGAAAGTAAAAAAGCGAAGTAAAAACTTCGCTTTTTTTTAATTGTTAAAATTTCTTTTCGCCGAACTTTGAAAGGGTTGGAACGTCTTTTTCAAAAATGATATTATCCGCGTATTTATCGGCAATTTTAATATCTTCTTCCGTCTTTACAGTCCAAGCGATAACCTTGTATCTTCCCGTTCTTTTGTAACTTACGGGTATATCTTGAACTCGTAAAGATAAGAAGTTAAATTTAATGTAAAATTTAAACGCAAATCTATGAATTAAGGCGTTTATTATCCACGGCGCAAGTTTACTTGGTTCTCTCGTTACGAGCACGCCTGCAATAAACTTTGGCGCAAGTTTAGTCATGCGGTAAACGATTTGCGGATTGAAACTTTGAACTGCAAACTTACCTTTGTAGTTTTTAAGTTCTTCAACTACTAGTTTTTCAATCCCAGATCTTTTTTGATGCTTAACTTCAACTAGAATAGGAGTTCTGCCATCAACTAAGTCTAAAAACTCTCTAAACGTTAGGATAGGGTATTCTTTTCCCATGGGGCGAAGTGATTTAACTTCTTCGTAAGTTAATTCTCTAATATCTCTATCAACACCGCAAACTCTTTTTAAATTATTGTCGTGATAAACGACTAAAACGTTATCGATAGTCATTTGCACGTCCATTTCAATTCCGTAGCCGAGTTCGATTGCCTTTTCAAACGCAGGCGCGGTGTTTTCGGGGAAGTTTTCATCGAATAAACCGCGGTGGGTTATAGGGGTTTGGTAAAGCCATTTGTCGTCGTAATTTTTTGATTTCATATTTCACCTATAATTGCTACAATATATTTTAACATATTTTATAAAATTTGCAAGCGCTGTACTTGAAAATTTTGTAATATTATGGTATAGTTATACCATACTGGAAGATTGTCGCGCAGTTTTTTACTGTAAGCGTTACAATAAAAGGAATTTATGAGCGAAATCCGTAAAGAAAATATTAGAAATTTTTGTATTATAGCGCATATCGACCACGGCAAAAGCACCCTTGCAGACCGCCTTATTGAAATGACTGGGCAAGTTGCCGAGCGCGATATGGAGCAACAACTTCTCGATTCAATGGACTTAGAGCGTGAAAGGGGAATTACTATCAAACTCACTCCCGTTCGCATGCTTTACAAGGCAAAAAATGGCGAAGAGTATATCTTTAACCTTATCGACACCCCCGGCCACGTTGACTTTACTTACGAAGTTTCTCGTTCGCTTAAAGCGTGCGAAGGCGCAATACTTATAGTCGACGCATCTCAAGGTATTCAAGCGCAAACGCTTGCAAACGTTTACTTAGCGCTTGATAGCAATTTAGAGATTATGCCCGTTATCAATAAAATTGACCTTCCTTCCGCCGACCCCGACTCTGTTGGCAAAGAGATTGAAGACGTTATCGGGCTTGACGGCGCAAATGCTCCGAGAATTTCTGCTAAAACGGGCATCAATATCGAAGAAGTTTTAGAAAGAATAGTAACTGATATCCCTGCGCCAAAATGTAATGACGGCGCACCGCTTAAAGCGCTTATATTCGATAGTTATTACGATAACTTTAAAGGGGTTATCTTATTCGTAAGGGTGGTTGACGGTGAAGTAAAACCAGGCACTAAGATTAAAACCTTTATGTCCGATAAGACGTTTGACGTTGTTGAAGTTGGCACTTTCAATCCCGATTTAAGACCTAAAAACACTCTTTCTTCGGGTGAAGTTGGTTATATTGCAGCGTCAATCAAGTCAATTTCCGATATTGAAGTTGGCGATACCGTTTACGACGTTGAAAACCCAACGAGCGAACCGCTCCCTGGATATAAAAAGGCTCAACCCGTGGTGTTTAGCGGTATTTATCCGCTTGACGGGTCTAAGTTTAACGACCTTAAAGAAGCGCTTTTAAAACTTAAACTTAACGATGCGTCTTTAACGTTTGAACCCGATCACTCAACGGCGCTCGGCTTTGGCTTTAGATGTGGCTTTTTGGGCCTACTTCACATGGAAATTATCCAAGAAAGGCTTGAAAGAGAGTTTGGGCTTGATATTATAACGACCGCTCCGTCGGTTTCGTATATCGTTCATAAGACTGACGGTGAAGTGTTAACGGTTGAAAACCCAACAAAACTTCCGCCCGTTGTTGAAATTGAGTATAACGAAGAGCCTATTATTTCGGCAAGTATTTACACGCCCCCCGATTACGTTGGCGCAATTATGGAACTTTGCCAAGAAAAGCGTGGCGTTATGAAAGATATGAGTTATATCGACGATAAGCGTGTTAAACTCAACTATGAACTTCCGCTTAACGAAATCGTGTTCGACTTTTTTGACGGGCTTAAATCGAGAACGCGCGGTTACGCGTCCTTTGACTACGAAGTTTCGGGATATAAGCGTTCTGACCTTGTTAAACTCGATATGCTTTTAAACGGCGAGATTTGCGATGCGCTCTCTATTATCGTTCATAAAGATAAGGCTTACGCTAGGGGTAGAGCGATTGCGGAAAAATTAAAAGAAGCAATTCCCCGCCAAATGTTTGAAATTCCCGTTCAAGCGGCGGTTGGCGGTAAGGTTATCGCAAGAGAAACGGTTAAGGCGCTTAGAAAAGACGTTTTGGCTAAGTGTTACGGCGGTGATATTACGAGAAAGAAAAAACTTCTTGAAAAGCAAAAAGAAGGCAAAAAGAAAATGCGTAAACTCGGTAGCGTAGAAATACCGTCCGAAGCGTTTATGTCCATTTTAAAAATTGATTCAAGCGATAAATAAGGTGCTATATGGCTGGTATATATATTCACGTTCCATTTTGCAAACAAAAGTGCTCGTATTGCGACTTTGCGTCATTTCCAAAAGAAATAGGCAAGGCGGAAGCGTATTTTGCCTGCCTTTACAAAGAGTTAAAGGCAAGGGGTTTGCAACTTAAAGATAAAAAATTTAATACCGTTTATTTTGGTGGTGGAACGCCGAGTTTCGTTGAACCAAAATATATATACGGCGCTCTAAAACAAGTTTTGACTTGTTTTAACGTTGATAAAAACGCAGAGATTACTTTGGAAGTAAACCCCAGCACTATCGACGAGCAAAAATTAAAAGTATATAAAAACGCGGGTATCAACCGTTTTAGCGTGGGGCTTCAAACTGCAAACGATAACACGCTTTATTCAATTAACCGTATTCACACGGTAGAAGATTTTAAAAAAGCGATAGAACTTTTAAAAGATTATAACGTTTCGGTCGACGTTATGATAGGGCTTCCTAACGAAACGGTTAGTGACGTTCAAAACACTTTAGATTTGGCAACTTCTTATCCGCAAGTAAAACACGTTTCAGTTTACGCTTTAAAGGCGGAAGAAGGAACGCCAATGTTCACAAGATATTTAAACGGCGAACTTTTATCCGACGATGAAGTTGCCGATATTTACGACTTTGTTGTAAAGTATTTATATGGTAAAGGCTACGAGCGTTATGAAGTTTCAAACTTTGCCAAAAGTGGTTATGAATCTAAGCATAACAAAAACTACTGGGCAAGGGGAGAATATATCGGCGTTGGAGTTGGCGCATCTTCGTTCATAAACGATAGGCGTTTCACTAACACCGAAAGTATCGACGAGTACGTTCACGCCGTATTAAACGGCAAGGTGGCGGAAGTTTTCTCTGAAGAAGTTACGGGCGATGATGCAAAAGCGGAATACGCTATGCTTAATTTGAGAACTTCAAAGGGAATTTCATTTAGCGAATATCGTTCCATTTTCGGTACGGAATTTATAGTAGACTTTAGTAAAGCCATAAAAGGCAATTCAAACTATTTAGATAAAACGGCTGACGGGTTGAAGATTAAAGACGAGTATTTATACGTTCAAAACTCAATCTTAGTTGATTTTATCTCGGAGAAACAATGAAAGAATTCGTTCACTTACATCTTCACACCGAATATTCTCTCCTTGACGGTATGGCGACCATTAAAAAGGTTGTCAAGCGCGCCAAGGAACTTGGCATGCCTGCAATCGCAATGACCGACCACGGCAATATGTACGGCGCAGTGCAGTTTTTTGACGCTTGTACCTCCGCTGGTATCAAGGCTATTTTCGGCACGGAGTTTTACGTTTGTGACGATCATTTAGTAAAGGGAAAAATCAAGACTGACGACGTTGACGGGTATAAAGATAGAAGGCATTTAGTTTTGCTTGCAAAAGATGAAACGGGTTACAAAACCTTATCTTTACTCAACGCCATCGCTTTCCGTGACGGTTATTACTATAAGCCGAGAATCGACTTAAAGCTTTTAAAGGAACACCACGAAGGGCTTATTTGTTTATCGGCTTGTCTTGGCGGTGATATTCCGCAAGCAATTCTTTCTCACGATAACGAAAGAGCGGAAAAACTCGTAGAGTTTTTCAAAGATACCTTCGGCGATGATTTTTACTTAGAACTTCAAAATCAAGGCTTAGAAGAGCAAGCATACGTTAACCCTGCAATTAGGGCGCTTGCTAAAAAATACGGCGTTAAAACGGTGGTTACTAACGACGTGCATTACGTTAATAAGGAAGACGCCGTTGTTCAAGACGTTTTAATGTGCGTTCAAACGGGCGTTAAGATTGACACGCCAAACCGCATGAAAATGCCGTGTGATGAGTTCTATTTAAAGTCGTACGATGAACTTTTACAAGTTTTCCCAAACGATCTTGACGCTTTAGACACGACTATTGAGATTGCAAATAAATGTAATTTCGCATTTACTTACGGTCAATATAAATTCCCGCACTATATCCCTGAAAACGGTCAAACTCCTATGGAGTTTATAAGAAGTTTAATTGACGCTGGCATTAAGAAAAAATACGGCGAAGAAACGGAAGAAATTCGCGAACGTATTGAAATGGAACTCGGCGTTATTTCAAAGCAGGGCTTTATTGAATATTACCTTATCGTTTGGGATTATATCTTCAACGCTCGAAAAATGGGTATATCGGTAGGTCCTGGGCGTGGTTCGGGCGCAGGCTCAATCGTTGCTTACCTTATCGATATAACGGACATTGATCCTTTAAAATACGGGCTTTATTTCGAGCGTTTCTTAAACTCCGAGCGTGTTTCCGCGCCCGACTTTGACGTTGACTTTGAAGATTCACGCCGTCAAGAAGTTATTGATTACGTAAGGCGCAAATACGGCGAAAACACCGTTGCCAAAATCGTTACTTTCGGCACGATGGCAGCAAAGAACGCCGTAAAGGACGTTGGTAGAGTTTTAAACGTTCCCTATAACGAAATGGATAGGGTAACGAAAGCGTTACCAAGCAAAGTTGTAAAGGGTGGAAGAACTTTTGAACTTAAACGCCCAAATATTTTAGAAAAAGCGTTCGGATTTTACCAACCGAGCGAAAAGGAACTTAAAGAAGGTATTACGAGTGATAGTTACGCCGTTCCCGAACTCGTTGAAATGTATAACGAGAGCGCGGAGATTAAAAGAGTTATCGACGTTGCTATGAAACTTGAAGACGCGCCCCGTCAATCAAGCACCCACGCTTGCGGTGTTATTATAGGCGCAGATATTCTTGATAGGCACATGCCACTTTCGAGAAACGGCGATGATATCACCACTCAATACACGGGTGTTGAACTTGAACATCTCGGATTTTTGAAGATGGACTTTTTGGGGCTTAGAAACTTATCCGATATTAAGATGGCGATAGAATACGTTAAGGAAAACCACGGGGTTGACGTTGTTTTCGATAGAAACGGTTACGATGATGAAAAGGTTTACGATCTTATCTCGTCTGGTAACACTACCGCCATATTCCAAATAGAATCAAGCGGGTTTAAAGACTTCTTGTCAAGGCTTAAACCCAACTGCCTTGAAGATATAATCGCTGCGGTGTCTTTATACCGCCCAGGTCCTATGGACTCGATAGGCAAGTTTATAAAATCTAAACATAATCCCGAAACTATTAAATACGCTCACCCCCTTTTAGAGCCTATTTTAAAGCAAACTTACGGTTGTATCGTTTACCAAGAACAAGTTATGAGAATCGTTCAAGACTTGGCAGGGTATACCTTAGGTCAAGCGGATAACGTAAGGCGTATGATGGGTAAGAAAAAGGTTGCCGAAATGGAAAAGGAAGAAACGGTTTTCATTTACGGCAAGCCCGAAAGCGTTGATAAGTCAGGCAAAGTTCAACGCGCGATTGACGGTTGCTTAAAGCGTGGCGTTCCCGAAAACGTTGCAAAGCAAATTTGGGCGGAAATGAAGGACTTTGCAAAGTACGCTTTCAACAAATCACACGCTGCGGCGTATTCGCTCGTAACGTACCAAACGGCGTACTTAAAAACCTATTACGAGCCTGAATTTTTAACTGCGGTACTCAATAACCGCATCACGAACATTGAAGAAATCACTAACTACGTTTCCTACGCTAAGGAAGAAAAAGTTCCCGTTTTACCGCCCGATATTAACGAAAGTAAAACGTATTTCTCCGTTAAAAACGGCATTATTCGCTTTGGTTTAGCGGCGGTTAAGGGCGTTGGCGTTTCGGTTATTGACGAGATTATCAAAGAAAGAGAACAAAACGGCAAGTTCGTATCCTTTGAAGATTTTGCAATGCGCTGTATTCATCACGTTAACAAGCGTTTGGTTGAAAACCTTATCTACGCTGGCGCGTTTGACTGCTTTGGCGTGTATAGAAGTAGGCTTATCGGCGTGTATGAAGACGTTTTAGATAAGGCGCAAGCAATAACTAAAGAGCGCGAAAGCGATCAAATGAGTTTCTTTGAACTTCTCGGCGAGCCTGAAAAGATTGAAGTAATTTATCCCAACGTTTCCGAATACGATCAAAAAGAAAAACTCGTGTTTGAAAAGAACGTTTTAGGCGTTTACGTTTCAGGCCACCCCTTAGAGCAGTATAAAGACCGCTTAAAGAAATATTCCTTCTCAACGGCGCTCCTTTTATCCAAGGAAGAAGACGAAGACGGCGAAGTCGTTTATACCGACGTTACCGACGGAACTCTCGTTACCATGTGCGGTATACTCACGGGCGTTAAAAAAGTTTCAACCAAATCTGGTCAATTTATGAGCGTTTTAACGGTTGAAGACTTGTATGGGCCGATTGAGTGCGTAATGTTTCCGAAAGTTCACGAAAAGTATAGAAATAAAGTTGAACAAGACGATATCGTTGAAATAAAGGGTAAAATTCAAATAAAAGACGGCAGAGAACCGAGTATTATGGTTGAATCTATCGAACCTATAATTGACGCTTTGCAAGAGAAAAAGACTGATAAACCGCAAGAAATCGTTAAGAAAGAGTGTTTAGGCTTAAAACTTGACGACGGGGTTGACGTTGAAACGATTATTTCAGACCTTGAAGAAATTTTATCAGCATACCCCGGCGATATTGACGTTTACGTTAAAGCGGGGGATAAAAAGTTTAAGTGCGGTATGACTGTTCGCAACTGTAAAGGGCTCGTTTCCGAACTTAGTTCGATAGTAGACCCAAAAAATATTATATTTTTTGCAAAATAAGTAGATTATTTAGTTAAACTGTGCTAAACTAATAACGTTCAGTTTAAATTTGGAGAAAATTATGAAGAAATTAGCGATTTTAACAAGTGGTGGCGATGCTCCCGGTATGAACGCTTGCGTTAGAGCGTGCGTAAGATACGCTATCGCAAAGGATATTGACGTTTACGGTATTGAAAGAGGTTACGCAGGGCTCATTGCAAATAAAATCAATTTTATGAGCACTCGTTCCGTTTCGGATATCGTTCATCGTGGCGGTACTGTTTTAAAAACTGCAAGATGCCCTGAGTTTAAAGAGGTTGAGTATCAAGAACAGGCTGCTGAAACTTTACAGGCTTACGGTATTGATAGCCTTATCGTTATCGGTGGTGACGGGTCTTTCCGTGGCGCTAAAGATTTATCCGATAACTGCGGTATTAACGTTGTTGGTATTCCCGCAACTATTGATAACGACTTAGCGTATACCGATTTCACTATCGGTTTTGACACGGCTGTTAACACCGTTTTAAACGCAATAAATAGCCTTAGAGATACTATGGGTTCTCACGAACGTGTTTCTATGCTTGAAGTAATGGGTAGAAAGTGCGGTGATATCGCTCTTTACGCATCGCTTGCCGGTGGCGCTGAATTTTGTTTAACGCCCGAAGTTCCGTTCGATATTAAAGAGATTTCAAAAACTTTAGTAAAGAGCCGTAAGCGTGGTAAAACTTCAAATATGATTATTTTTGCCGAAGGCGCAGGCGATAGGGAAGCAATTTGCAAGGAACTTGAAGATCTTACGGGCTTATCCGTTAAAACAACCACTCTTGGTTACGTTCAACGCGGTGGCGCTCCCACTATGGCGGATAGAGTTTTGGCGGCTCGTATGGCTGTTAAGGCAGTTGATCTTATGATTGAAGGCAAAACTAATAGAGCAGTTGGTATAAAAGATAATCAAATATTCGATATGGATATTAGCGAAGCGTTATCCGTTAAACACAACTTTAACGAAGAACTCTATAACGTTATGAACATTTTAGCAAGATAAAAATTTATTTTACAAATAAAGGAGATAAAATAATGAAAAATTTAGTTGGCGCAGCAATGTTTGCGCAATCTGGTGGCCCTACTTCAGTTATTAACGCGAGTGCGGCAGGCGTATTTATCGAAGCGTTAAAGCAAGATAAAATTACCGCTGTTTACGGTGCGGTACACGGTATTAAAGGTGTTTTAGAAGAAGACTTCTACGACATTTCTAAAGAAGATGAAAAAGAACTTTTACTTTTAAAGAACACCCCGTCTTCAGCGCTTGGCTCGGTTAGATATAAACTTAAAGACGCTAAGAAGGACGATACCGATTATAAGCGTATCGTTGAAGTGTTCAAAAAGTACAATATTCGTTACTTCTTCTACAACGGCGGTAACGACAGTATGGATACTTGTAACAAGATTTCTAAATACATTAAGAAATCTGGTTGGGATTGCAACGTAATCGGTGTTCCCAAGACTATCGATAACGACCTTTTTGGTACTGATCACTGTCCTGGTTTTGCTTCTGCTGCAAAATATATTGCAACAACCGTTATGGAAGTTTGCTTAGACGCTAAGGTTTACGATACTCCGATGATTTGCGTTATCGAAGCAATGGGTAGAAATGCTGGTTGGCTTACTGCATCTTCAGTTCTCGCTGGTTATAAGGGTTTAGGTCCTGACCTTGTTTACCTTCCTGAAGTGGCTTTCGATATTACTAAATTCGTTGCAGACGTTAAAGGCGTTCTCGCTAAGAACAACAACAAATGTATCGTAGTTGTTTCCGAAGGTATTAAGGATAAAGACGGCAAGCTCGTTTGCGAATCCGTTGGCGCTGTTGCAAGAGATAGCTTTGGCCACGCTCAACTCGGTGGCGTTGCTGCAACCCTTGCTAATATCTTAAAAGAAGAAACCGGTTACAAAACGAGAGCAGTTGAACTTTCACTTATGCAAAGATGCGCCGCTCACCTTGCTTCTAAGACGGACGTTGAAGAAACGTTTAGAGCAGGTCGCGAAGCGGTTAAGGCAGCAGTTCGCGGTACGACTGATAAGATGGTTGTTTACAAACGTGAACAAGATAAGAACGGTAACTACAAGTGCAAATACTCTTTAGTTAACCTTAAACTTGCAGCGAACACCGAAAAGACCGTTCCGCTTGAATGGATTATTAACGACGGAACTTACATTTCTGACGAGTTCGTTACTTACGCTCTTCCTCTTATTCAAGGCGAAGCAAAAGCGCCCGTTGAAGATGGTCTTCCGAGATTTGCTAAACTTAAAAAAGTTCAAGCAGGCAAGAAGTAATAAAATGAAAAAACTCCGCAATTTGCGGAGTTTTTTAAATTTATTCTAAATTATTATAAAATTGTTTTATAAATCATTTCAACGATTTTTAAGTGTTCGTTAAACACGTTTGGCCAGTTGCGAACGTGCATGCCGATAGTAACGGTAACGCCGTTTTTTAAGTCAACCAAACCGTAACTTCCCGCAGCGCCGTCCCAACCGAATTCTCCAACGGGCAAGCCGAAGTTTGTTGGAACTTTTCTAACTCTAACACCTAAGCCGTAACCGTAATCATTTCCTTGAATACAGGTAAAAGAGTTTTTAACTTCAAACTCCATGCAAGTGTCAGTCGTTAAAGTTTTAATCGTATCAAAACTTATAATCTTTCCGCTTGCAAGCGCGGTTAAAAACTTTGAATAATCTTCAACCGTGCTTTTTAGTCCACCGCCACCGCTTTCGTAAGTTTTATCGTTCGCCCATTTTGCTTCTGGTGGGGGAAAGGGGATAATCTTGCCGTCGTTTGCCAAAAACAAAGGCTCAAAGCCTTTATCGTCAAACTTGAAAGTTGAGTTTTTCATCTCTAATGGCGAGAATATATTTTGCTGAGTGAAATCTGAAAATTTAACACCGCTTGCAACTTCGATAACCGCCCCCAAAACGTCGTGACATAAACTATATTTAAACTTCGTGCCGGGCTCAAAATTCAAAGGGTATTTGACTAACTGTTTAACAATATCTATTACCGTTGCGTTTGGATTTTTTTCAAATTCTTCCATTACCGCAGGCTTTTCTTCAAACAAGTAATCAAGCCCAGCGGACATAGTTAATAAGTGTTTGATAGTAATTGCTTTTTGGGGTTTTACTTTAACGCCGTTTTTAATTAAGAACACGTCGTTAAAACAGGGGAGATACTTGGAAACTTCGTCTTCAAGCGAAATTATTCCCCTTTCAACGAGTAGCATTGTGGAAACCGCCGTTATTACTTTTGAGCAAGAATACATATAGAGTTTTTCTTTGCCCGTTGCCGTATTCGTTGCATTGTTAAAGTAACGGAAAACTTCTTTTCCGTTTTTTGTAACCAAAACGTCAAAATATGGAATTCCCTTTTCTTTGATAACTACGTTATCAATATAATTTTTCACGTCCATTTTAGAAAAGAAAAACGGAGTTAAACTCCGTTTTTTTAATTTTATTAAACTGCGCCTTGCGCCTTCATTGATTCAGCAACTTTCATAAAGCCAGCGATATTTGCGCCTGCCATGTAGTTACCGGGCATGCCGTATGCTTTAGAGTAATCGTCACACGCCTTAAAGATTGAAACCATAATGCCGTGAAGTTTTTCATCAACTTCTTCAAAGCTCCAAGAAAGACGCATACTGTTTTGAGTCATCTCTAAGCCTGACGTTGCTACGCCACCTGCGTTTGCAGCCTTTGCAGGACCGTAAAGCATTTTCTTATCGAAGTAAACGTTAATTGCTTCGGGAGTAGAGGGCATATTTGCGCCTTCGGAAACGCAGAAACAACCGTTGTTTGCAAGAGCGAGAGCGCCTTCGCCGTCAAGTTCGTTTTGAGTTGCGCAGGGGAGAGCAATATCGCACTTAACAGTCCAAACGCCTTTTGAACCTTCGTGGTATTCAGCGTTAGGTCTATATTTGAGATATTCGCTAATTCTCTTTCTTTCAACTTCTTTAATTTGTTTAACGGCGTCAAGATCAATACCGTCTTTATCATAGATATAACCGTTAGAGTCGGAAAGGGTTACTACCTTAGCGCCAAGTTCGGTTGCCTTTTCGCAAGCGTAAATAGCAACGTTACCAGAACCGGAGATAACAACGGTTTTTCCTTCAAACGATAAGCCGTTTGCTTTGAGCATTTCTTGAGTGAAGTAGCAAAGACCGTAGCCCGTTGCTTGTTTTCTTGCAAGAGAACCGCCGTAAGTTAAGCCTTTACCAGTTAAAACGCCGGTAAATTCGTTTTTAATTCTCTTGTATTGACCGAAGAAATAACCAACTTCTCTTGCGCCAACGCCGATATCGCCTGCGGGAACGTCAAGATCAGCGCCGATATGACGGTAAAGTTCAGTCATAAAGCTTTGGCAGAACTTCATAATTTCAGCGTCAGATTTACCCTTAGGATCAAAGTCAGAACCGCCTTTACCACCGCCCATGGGAAGGGTTGTAAGGCTGTTTTTAAAGGTTTGTTCAAAACCTAAGAATTTGATAATAGAAAGGTTAACCGAGGGGTGAAGTCTAATACCGCCCTTGTAAGGACCGATAGCGCTGTTGAATTGAACTCTAAAACCACGGTTTACTTGAACGTTGCCGTTATCGTCAATCCACGGAACGCGGAAGATAATTTGCCTTTCAGGTTCAACGAGCCTTTCAATAACGCCAGAAGTTGCAAGGTCAGGTCTTTGTTCGATTACGGGTTGTAACGTAACGAAAACTTCGGTAACCGCTTGGATAAATTCGGGTTCGTTAGGGTTTCTTTTTTTAACTTGTTCGAGTACGCTTAAAAGGTATTCGTTAGTGAGTTTCATAAAAATCTCCTTATAAGTAAAATATAATTTTGTTTTAGTATAGTACAACGCTAAAAAAATTGCAATAATTTTCACAAATTTTTTTATTTTGCCCGTCAAAATTATACAATTTGAAAAAAATGTTTTTATTTTTAAAATAAATATGTTACAATATTTCTATGGAAAAGAGAATTATCGCCATCGGTGGGGGCGACATGAAGGAAAAAACCACCCTTAAAATCGACGAGTATATTGCAAGGCTTGCAAAAGTTCACGCTGGGGATAAACGAGCTTACGGTTTGTATATAGGCACGGCATCTCACGATTTTATGCCAGCTTTTAATACTTTTAGAAAAACTTACACTTCGGTTTTTGATATTAAAGCGGACTGTTTACTACTTGAAAACGTTGAAACGAGCGATGAGAGAATTGATGAAAAGATTGCAAAGGCAGATTTTATCTACGTTTCGGGTGGAGATACGTTATATATGCTTAAAAAGTGGAAGGAAAGAGGGCTTATCGATAAGCTTATCTCCGCTTACGAGCGTGGCGTTATAATAACGGGCAGGTCGGCAGGCGCTATTTGTTGGTTTGAAACTATGTATACCGACAGTGAGATTTTAAACGGAGATAGCAACGAGTATAAACTCTATAACGGCTTAGGCGTTTTAAAAGGCGTTTGTTCTCCCCACTTTAATTTAAGAGAAGAAGATTTAACAAAAGCGATTATTGACAATAATTTAAGCGAAGTTTACGCTATTGAAGATAATTCGGCAATAGAATTTGTGAACGGTGAATTTAGTAAAAGCTTGTCAAGTGGCGGTCAAAGTTATATTATTTGTAATATAAACGGTCAAGTTCACAAAAAAATACTTTAATTTCACGCTGATTTCACACGTATGGTTTACCATATAGTTACAGTCTATTATAAAGGTGGATTATTATGAAAAGATTACTTGTAGTTGACGATGAAGAAAAGATAAGAGAAGTCATTAAAGAATACGCTGAGTTTGAAGGCTACGAAGCCGTTGAAGCGTGTGACGGTATGGAAGCGGTTAAGCTTGCAAAAGAAGAAGATTTCGATCTTGTTATTATGGATATAATGATGCCCAGGCTCGACGGGTTTTCTGCGGTTAAAGAACTTAGAAAGGTTAAAGACGTTCCCGTTATTATGCTTTCGGCAAGAACTGAAGAATACGATAAACTTTTTGGTTTTGAACTCGGCGCGGATGATTACGTTGTTAAGCCTTTTTCGCCAAAGGAACTTATGGCGAGAGTTAACGCCGTGTTAAAGCGCAAAGATTCTTCGGTGTCGGGTATTGTTGACGAAGTTAAATTCGGTGGCTTAGTTATCGATTTTGCAGGTCGCAACGTTTACGTTGACGGGGAAAAGGTTGCTCTTACTCCTAAGGAATATGATCTTTTAAATTATTTCGTTAAAAACGTTGGAATTGCTCTTTCTCGCGAAAGGCTTTTAAGAGAAGTTTGGAGTTACGATTATTACGGCGATGATAGAACGGTTGACACTCATATTAAAATGCTCCGTTCAAGCATAAAAGAATACCGCAAATATATAGTTACTTTAAGAGGAGTAGGTTATAAATTCGAACCGTGAAAAAGAATTCTTCGTTAAACAAACTGCGCAATAGAGTTTGGTTATATTTCGTTGCATTTACCGTCTTGCTAATATTTTTAATTTGGCTTTTACAGACGGTATTTTTCGAATACAATTATCAATCCGTTCGCGGTAGCACTATGAATATGTATGCCGATTTGCTTGTTGAAGACGTTCAAGAAGAGGGCGAAGTGCGTTTAAACCACGTTACACCGCTTACCGATTCCGGTATTGAAGTTTTGCACGTTAAACAAATCAACGATGACGATATAAGGGTTAAATATCCCAAAAACGTAATACTCGGCACGTCTGATTACGAGTTTATTTTCTCAATAGTAAACTACTTAAACGTTGAAGATAAACTTTCAGTAACCGGTGAAACGAGAATTTCAACGGGTACGATGGTCTTTTATACTGCAAGAAAAATCGATTTAGGCGTATCTGACGAGTATTTAATACTTTCAACGTCAATGGCATCGGTAGAAGACGCCGTTCAAGTGCTTAGAAAGCAACTTATTAGCGTTGCAATAATAGTAATTTTAATATCGTTATTCGTTTCTTTCGTGGTGGCGGAAAAAATTTCACGCCCGATAGACGATATGAGCGCAATGGCATACAAGTGGTCTAAGGGCGATGAATCGGTGCTTTTTGAAGGTGGCGCGTATACCGAAATTGATGAACTTGCAAACGCGCTTAACAAAGCCAAAAGCGAAGTTAACAAATCTAATAAACTTCAGCGAGATTTAATGGCTAACGTTTCGCACGATCTTAAAACGCCACTCACGATGATTAAAGCGTACGCCGAGATGATAAAGGATATTTCAGGTGACGTTAAGGAAAAAAGAGATAAACATACCCAAGTTATCATTGAAGAATCTGATAGGCTTGCGCTACTCGTAAACGATATTTTAAACTTATCCAAACTTCAATCGCAAACTTACGAACTTAACAATAAAAAAGTAAACCTTTCTATGCTCGTTGAATCCGTTTTGTATCGGTTTGATGCGGTTGTTATGGAAAAGGGTTATAAAATTGAACGAACTATTGAAAAAGACGTTGTTGTTTTCGTTGATGAAAGCAAGATTGAAGAAGTTATCTATAACTTAGTTGGCAACGCTATTAACTATTCGGGCGAAGGGAAAACTGTAAAAGTGTTCTTATCGCGTGAGGGGGAAAACGTTTCACTTGAAATTTTAGACGACGGCAAGGGGATTGACGGTGAAAAAATCCAAACCATTTGGGAAAAATATTTAAGATATTCCGAAACTCATCATAGAGCGGTTAAAGGTACTGGGCTCGGCTTGTCTATCGTAAAGGCAATACTTGACGCGCACAACCTTGATTACGGCGTTATTAGTAAAGAGGGTGTTGGAAGTAACTTCTACGTAATTTTTAAAGTTTTACCAGACGAGTTAGGGGGTGAAACTGATGAATAACGATTTATTAAGACTAAATAACGTTACAGCCCAAACTGATACAAGCGTTAATAAATATTCCGTTAAATCGGCGCAAAAGAAAAAAACTTCTCGATCGGAAGGAAATTCCGCGCTTAGCCTTATTATTGACGAGGTTTACGACGGGGATTCGGGCTTGATTTATACCGAGCGCGTTAAAAAACCAAAAATTATCGATTCAATAGCCTTTTCGTTCGTGTATTTAGTGGTAATAATGGCGTTTATGCTTTTCGTTGAAGCTAAAGCGAGTTTATTCACTATTTACGTTTTGGCGATAATTTCGGCAATATTAGTACCCGTTTCACTCGTATATTTTTTCTACCGTCTTGACGTTAGGGGCAGGTTGAAATTTTCAAGCATAATTTACTTGGTTTCGGTTGGCTTCGTAGTTTACGTTTTTATTGATTTCATATTTAGAAGATTCGTTGGCGAAACGCTTTCTTTTTATATGTACGTTATAACGATTAGAAGTGCAGTTGAACTTTTAAGCATAGTATTGATCTCAGTTTTCGTAATTAAAAACAAAACTAAATGTCCACGGATGACGGCTATTTTAATTGCTTGCGCAGTTTCTTCGGGGTTTGCAGTAGCGGAAGCGTTGTCAGGCAATCTATCGGCAATGTTCGTTAGCGTTGAAGTGCATCAATTAGGGTCAAGCGTTGGCGCAATACTCAATATGAACTCCTTCATTCAAAGATCTGCAACCAACCTTTTAAATCAAATTGCAGACACGGCTTTCCTTCAACCTTTAATGTTCGTAATGCTCATTACCATTTTAGTTGAAATTTTGGTTAACGACGAGTGGTCGCTGAGAAAAAGGTCCGTTACCATTGTGTTTACGTTTTTGTTTTGCGCGGTAACTCATGCGCTCACAAATATTAGCACCCCGTTTAACGCTTTATCGATATTATATAACGTTGTTTCAATAGCGTTCACGTTATATTTGTTTGGCAAAATGCTCAACAACGCTATCAAAGCAGAAAAATACGAATAAAATACGGCGATTTCCGCCGTATTTTTTTGTATTTCAATAAAAAACGCTTGCCGAAAAGTAAAAATAATGATAAAATGCTTAGGTAAACGGCCTCATGGTCAAGAGGTTAAGACGTTGCCCTCTCAAGGCAAAATCAGGGGTTCAATTCCCCTTGGGGCTACCAAACAAAAAAGCAAACCGCTTATATGGTTTGCTTTTTTTTGTTTATTAAACTATGGTGGGGAATTGAACGGGTTGGTAGTTATTTTTATTATAGCAATTCGTTTTTTTCGGGCATATATTTGTGGTAGCGTTTGGGCATATAATTTTTCATAAGTTTTTCGTTTGATCGTTCTTTTATAAAAATTGAATCGTAATAGGTTTTAAACAGTTTTGAAAATTCGTCGTCAATATCAAGCGGAGTTATTTTTTCTCTAACCGTTTTAGTTTTTCCGTCGGCGTGGGCGGAAATAACGTTATGGTTTAAATCGTGCAGTATAAACGGCATCGTTTTATACCTTGCAATAAAGTGGGGGAGAATTAGAGTGTTTATATCGTTATCTGGGAAGTACTTTGCGTAATAAACGCCGTTATCAGCCTTAGAAAAGCGGATAAAACCCTTAAACCTATGCGCTTCGAGTTGAACTTGCGATACTAGTCTATCAAAGTTAAAAACGTCAATCTCAGTATATTTATCGTAAATGCATTTGCCTGCGTTTATAGTCTTAACAACGTAATTAAAAATTACGGTGTGCTTTGCAGGGTCACCGCTCCGTATTGCGATAAAAATTCTTTCTACTTCCTTTTTCGGTAATATTTTATAAAGTTTATTGAAAACTCGTTCTGCCTTTTCACAGTCGGTTGAAACTTCAATAAGTTCTTCGCCGAGTTCAAGTTGCACGTCGCCATCCGTTAGGGCAGACGGGAATTTTTTTGTGAGATAAGAGTTGAAAATTGCGGTAAAAATGCCGTCAATACTTCCGTCTATTAAATAAATCATAATTCCCCCGTTAAAACCGAAGTTGTTATCGACGGCGAAGAAAATAGCGAAAGTTGTTCCGCGCTTTCCGCCGTCACGTTTAATCTTAGTGATTGTGATATTGTGTTTTCCTTCATTGATCCAAAGAATTTTCCGCTCAAAGTTATAAAATGGATAGCCCTTTTTAAAGAGATTTTCATTTTTTCAAGGTCTTCAAGCGAAAGCCTTCCGTACCGCCTTGCCGAAATTATTTTATAGGCGCTTTTTATACCTATTCCAGGTATTCTAATTAGTTCTTCAAGCGACGCGGTGTTCACGTCCATAGGGAAAAATTCAGGGTGTTTTAGCGCCCATGCGCACTTGGGGTCGTAATCTATTGAAAGGTTTTCGTTCTCCTTTAAAAGTTCGCTAACTTTAAACCCGTAAAATCGGATGAGCCAGTCGGCTTGATAAAGCCTATGTTCTCTTAAAAGCCCAGTTGGCTCGCTCGGTAAAAGGTGTGATGAAACAACGGGAACGTAAGATGAAAAATACACGCGTTTAAGGGCAAATTTGCCGTATAACGCCTGTGTTAAATTTAATATTTGCCCGTCTTTTTCAGGGCTTGCCCCAACTATAAGTTGGGTGGTTTGCCCAGCGGGTAAAAATCGGCTTTTAAACGATTGCCGTTCGGCTTTTTCTTCCTTCAATAAACTGATAGGAGTAATGATGTTTTTCTTGGTTTTTTGCGGGGCTAAAAGCCTTAAACTCGGCTCGCTTGGAAGTTCCACGTTAAAACTCATCCTATCAACGAATTCGCCCGCTCTCATAACGAGTTTTTGATCTGCGCCAGGTATTCCTTTTAAGTGAATATATCCGTGAAATCCATATAGTTTTCTAAGTTTTATAACCGTTTCAAGAAGCAGTTCCATAGTGTAGTCTGGATTTTTATAAACGGCGGAAGATAAAAACAAGCCTTCAATATAATTTCGCTTGTAAAATTCCATAGTAAGTTCGCAAATCTCGGTAGGGGTGGCGATTGCTCTCGGCGTGTCGTTAGACCGCCTATTTTGACAATACGCGCAGTCGTAAACGCAAACGTTCGTCATCAAGAGTTTTAGTAGCGAAACGCACCTTCCGTCTTTAGTAAAAGAGTGGCAAATTCCCGCTTGATAGGCGTTGCCTATACCGCCTTTATTTTTGCGATTGCTCCCTGATGACGAGCAAGAAACGTCAAACTTAGCAGCGTCTGATAAAATTTGCAGTTTTTCAGCGGTAATCATAACTTTCTCCTAAAACACGAACATTTGTTCATATTATATAATAGATAAACACAAAAGTCAAACGTTTGTTCGTATTTTTATAAATAAATTTATACGCGAAGAACTGATAAAAGATTGACAAGTGAGCGCATTAAGATTAAAATAGTTGTTAGTAAATAATATTTTTATTCATTTGGAGATTTTTATGGCTGAACTTATGGGTAACTTACGCCGTACCAACTACTGTGGTTCTTTCACGATTGAAAGCGCTGGTAGTGAAGTGGTTGTTTGCGGTTGGGTTCAAAAAAGAAGAAATTTAGGTAGTTTAATTTTCGTTGACTTAAGAGATAAAACGGGTATCGTTCAAGTCGTTTTTGATAGTTCTGTTACGAGTGACCTTTTTGAAAAGGCAAGTTCTTTACGTTCAGAATTTGTTTGTATGGTTAAGGGTACGGTTCGTGAAAGAGAAAATAAGACGGATAAAATTAAGACTGGCGCTATTGAAATTTTAGCGAGCGAACTTAAAGTTTTATCCGAAGCGGATACCACTCCGTTTGAAATCGTTGACGATACGGACGTTAACGAGAATTTAAGGCTCAAGTATAGATATCTTGACCTTAGAAGACCTACTTTGCAAAATAATCTTTTCGTGCGCCACAAAGTTTGCAAGGCTACGAGAAACTATCTTGATTCGCTTGACTTTACGGAAATTGAAACTCCGATGCTTGGCAAGTCTTCTCCCGAAGGCGCGAGAGAATATCTCGTTCCGTCGAGAATTCACCCAACTTGTTTCTACGCGTTGCCTCAATCCCCGCAACTTTACAAGCAACTTTTAATGGTTTCGGGTTTTGATAGATATTATCAAATTGCTAAATGTTTCCGTGACGAAGATTTAAGAGCAAACCGCCAACCTGAATTTACTCAAATCGATATTGAAATGAGTTTCGTTGAAAGAATTGAAGACGTTTTATATCCTATCGAAGGTTTAGTAAAATCTATTTTCAAAGAAACTATCGGTCTTGATTTAGGCGAAGGTCACTTCCGCCAAATGCCTTATCGTGAAGCGATGGAGCGTTTTGGTTCTGATAAGCCTGACACTCGTTTTGGCTTAGAACTCGTTGACGTTTCGGATATTGCTAAAAAGGTTGATTTCAAAGTGTTTAGCGATGCTCTCGCTATTGACGGTGTTATTAAGGGTAGCGTTAGGGCTATCAACGCCAAGGGCTTTGCATCAAAACTTTCAAGAAAGGATATCGACGGTTTAGTTGAATTCGTTAAAACCTTAGGCGCTAAGGGTTTAGCGTGGCTTTCTTATCCCGTTGGTGGGGAAATTAAAGGCTCGTTCCTTAAATTTTTATCGGAAGAAAACGTTAAAGAACTTTCTGAAAGACTTAACTTTGAAGAAGGCGACGTATTGTTCTTTGCAGCAGATAAAGATTACGTTGTTTTCAACACCTTGGGCGGTTTAAGACTTCACCTTGGCGAAAAGTACGGTCTTATCGATAAAGATACTTACGATATTTTATGGGTGACTGAATTCCCGATGTTTGATTACAGCGAAGAAGAAGATCGCTTTGTAGCCGTTCACCATCCGTTCACGTCGCCTATGGATGAAGACTTTGAACTTTGTTCAACCGAGCCTATGAAGGCAAGGGCAAAGGCTTACGATATCGTTATTAACGGTCAAGAAGCCGGCGGTGGTACGGTTAGAATTCACAGAAGGGAAGTTCAAGAAAAGATGTTCTCTATCTTAGGCTTTACCCCTGAAGATATTAAGGAAAGATTTGGTTTCTTCGTTGACGCGTTCCGTTACGGCGCTCCTCCGCACGGTGGTTTAGCGCTCGGTCTTGATAGACTCGTTATGCTTCTTACAAAAACCGATTCTATCAAAGAAGTTATCGCGTTCCCCAAAGTTCAAACTGCATCTTGTTTAATGACTGGCGCGCCTGACTTAGTTGAAGAAAAGCAACTTCGTGAACTTCACGTTCAATCTATTGAAAGGAAATAAAATTATGAAACTTGTGTTTTTCGGCGATTCGGTAACCGATGCAAAACACGATATAAATAGCGACTACCCAAACTTAAATTTAGGTTTGGGTTACGTTCTTTTTGCTAAAGCAAAACTCGTTGAAAACGGCTATGATTTTAGCGTGGTTAATCGCGGTATTGCAGGTCAATGCACTAAAGAACTTATCGAAAGGTTCGAGCGTGACGTTGTTTCTGAACAACCTGACGTTTTGACTATGCTCGTTGGCGCTAACGATTTTTGGTTTGGGCTTGATTTGTTTAGGGAAAGATACGAAACTTTAATTTCTCTTTTTAAAGAGCGTTTGCCAAACACAAAAGTTATTTTAATGCAACCTTTCGTATTAAAAGGTTATCACTCGGATAGTAGAAACGGCGTTTATCACAAAATTAGAGAGTACGCTAAAATCGTTGACGAGATAGCTGAAAAATACGGTTATCCTTACGTTGAACTTCAAAAACTTCTTGACGAAGAGGCTCAAAAGGTTGGAGAAGAAGCGCTTTTATACGATGGTATTCATCCAAACGTTTACGGCGCTAAGTTTTTAGCGGATAAATGGTTTGAAGTTTTTAGGAGTATATTATGAAAATAGTTTTTTTAGGTGATTCTATAACCGACGCAGGTCGCAACTCAACTCATTATATGCCTAACTTCAAGTTGGGCTATGGTTACGTGTTCTTATTAAAGTCTGCGCTTAGCAAAAAAGACCCTTTGAAATACGAAGTTGTAAACGTTGGTATTAGCGGTAATAGAATAGTTGACTTACTTGCAAGAATTAAGCGTGACGTATGGAATGAAAATCCAGACGTTATTAGTATTTTGGTCGGTGTGAACGACGTTTGGCACGAAATTCAAAACCAAAACGGCGTTGAAATCGATAGATTTGAAAAATACTATCGCGATATTATTGAAGAAAGTAAAAAGAGATTTCCTAATTGTAAACTCATAATACTTGAACCTTTCGTTTTAGAAGGCGAAGCAACTCAAGGCAAATATAACGAGTTTTTAGAAGTTAAAGAATATGCAAAAGTCGTTAGAAAACTTGCGAGCGAATACGAAATTCCGCTCGTTGAATTGCAAGAAGAGTTTGACCGTTTAAGTGAAAAGTACGGTGTTAAACCGCTTTTATGGGACGGTGTTCATCCCGACGTTTTCGGCGCAACCGTAATTGCGGATAAGTGGATGGAAGTTTTCAATAAAGAAATAGATAATTAAGTTTAAGCCTTCGGAATTTCCGAAGGTTTTTTCGTATACAAAAACTTTTTTCGGTCAATAATACCAAAGGAGGTTTTTATTATGGAACTTATTAACAGCAAAACTTACGAAAATTTAAAAAAGGCGTATATTGCCGAGTGTTCGGCAAGAACGAGATACGAGTTTGTAGAATACGGTCAAAGGGCGGCGGGTTACGAAGGTTTAGCGCAAATTACCGATAAAATTGCATATCAAGAATTCAATCACGCCCGTATGCTTTACACTCACATTGAAGATGCGACTAAAGGCGTTATCGACAACGAGCAAATTTCAGTTACTTTGCCTTTTAGGCAAAAGTGGGATATCGTTGAGAACTTAAAGTTTACCGCTGAAGACGAAGACGATGAGGCTAAATTTTATCAAAAAGCGGTTAAAACGGCTAAGGAAGAAGGTTTCCCAGCAATTGCGGCTCTGTTTGAAATGATAAGAAAAGTTGAACTTAAACACAAAAAGATATTCTTATTCCTTTACGAAAAAATGAAAGATAAAAAGCTATTTAACAGCGATAAGGAAAGAGAGTGGGTTTGCCCAGCTTGCGGTAATTCCGTTAAGGCGACTACCGCTCCTGAAAAATGCCCGCTATGTATGGCAAAGCGTGAAACTTTTAAAATTGCGCTCCCTAAAGAACTTATGGATTTTTAACGGTGAATTATGTCAAGCGATAAAGTGAAAAATCTCGATGAAAAAGAATATCTAGCGTTTATAAAGGAACTCGTTGGCGACGATGAGGTTGAAGTTTTAGAACCGCAAAAAAAAGACTAAAAGCATACCCTTAGCCGAGTCCCTACAAGGGATTCGGCAACTAAATAAATCCGTAAACGGATTTGTGAGATTTGCCTAACGGCAAGTGATATTGCTAACGCAGTGATATCTTGCTACGCAAGGTTTTGGATTTATTTAATATCACTTTGGCTTTGCCAAAATAACACTGTTTACCCTGTAAACAATACCACTTTTAGCCATGAGGCTAAAAATATAACTGCCAAGGCAGTTGGCGTTCGCTAACGCTCGGCTAAACTTATGAAACTTAATTATTTTCGTATAAAAAGCCCACTATATTTGCACTTGCAAAACGTAGTGGGTTATACTTTTGGTTTTGTTTAACTTCTACAAGTAATACCCTAATGGGTATGTTTTTTCGTTTACGCACAATATATGGTGTAAAAATCTTTAAAATTGTTAAAAAAATATTCTCAAACGGTAGCAAAATGAAAAAAAATATGTTATAATTTATAAAATTATAATTTTTAATTTCAAGGTGTTTTTATGCTTAAAAGAATTTGTGTTAAAGAAATTTATCAAAACAGCGAAGTTTACGGTGGCAAAGAAGTAACCGTTGCAGGTTGGGCTCGTACTATTCGTGATAGTAAGGCGTTCGGCTTTATCGAACTTAACGACGGTAGCTTTTTTAAGAGCGTTCAAATAGTTTTTGAAAGGGCAAAAGTTGGCAACTACGATGAGATTGCAAAGCAAAACGTAGGCGCGTCTTTGATTATAAAAGGCAAGGTTATTTTAACTCCCGATGCAAAACAACCTTTTGAAATCAACGCTAGTGAAATTGCAGTTGAAGGTACTTCAACTCCCGATTATCCTTTACAAAAAAAGCGCCACTCCGTTGAATATTTAAGAGAAATTGCATATCTCCGCCCAAGAACTAATATGTTCAGCGCCGTGTTTAGAGTGAGAAGTGAAGCGGCTTTTGCAATTCACGAATATTTTAATCAAAACGGTTTCGTTTACGTTCACACTCCGCTTATCACGGGTTCTGACTGTGAAGGCGCGGGCGCTATGTTCCAAGTAACCACGCTTGACCTTAACAATATTCCCAAAACTGAAGACGGTTCGGTTGACTACAAGCAAGACTTTTTTGAAAAGCCTGCAAGTTTAACGGTTTCCGGTCAACTTTCCGCTGAAGCGTACGCGCTTGCATTTGGCAAGGTTTACACTTTTGGCCCAACGTTTAGAGCAGAGCGTTCAAACACCGCTCGCCACGCATCTGAATTTTGGATGATTGAGCCTGAAATGGCGTTTTGCGATCTTCAAGGGGATATGGACGTTGCTGAAGGTATGGTTAAATACGTTATTAAGCACATTATGAAAACTTGCAAAGAAGAACTTGAATTCTTCAACAATTTTGTGGACAAGGGCTTGCTTGAAAGACTTAACAACGTTATTTCAAACGATTTCGTAAGGCTTACTTACACCGAAGCGATTGAAATTTTATCGCCTGTTAAGGATAGATTTGAATATCCCGTTTACTGGGGTTGCGATCTTCAATCTGAACACGAAAGATATATCACTGAAGAAATTTTCAAAAAACCCGTGTTCTTAACCGATTACCCCAAGGAAATCAAGGCTTTCTATATGAGGCTTAACGACGATGGCAAGACCGTTGCCGCATCCGACCTTTTAGTTCCAGGTATCGGCGAACTTGTTGGCGGATCTCAAAGAGAAGAACGTGAAGACGTTTTAAGGGCGAGAATTAACGAACTTGGGCTTAAAGAACAAGATTACGACTGGTATATCAATTTAAGAAAGTTTGGTGGTACTAAGCACGCTGGTTTCGGTCTTGGTTTTGAAAGAATGGTTATGTATCTTACGGGTATTGCAAATATTCGTGACGCTATTCCGTTCCCGAGAACAGTTTCAAATCTTGAATTCTAAGGAGATTTATTATGAAAATATTATTAGACGCGTTTGGCGGAGATAATTCCCCGGGCGAGATTATAAAAGGCGCGGTTGATTACGTTAAGGAAGGCGGTGTAGCCGAAGTTTGTTTAGTAGGCAAGGAAGACGTTATTAAGCAAATTATCAAAGAAAACGGTTATAGCGATAAAAACTTATCCTTTTTAAACGCAACCGAAGTTATCACTTGCGAAGAAGCGCCAACCGAAGCGTTCAAGAAAAAACCCGATTCTTCAATTACCGTTGGTATGAAGGCTTTAAAAACGGGTGAATACGGCGCTTTCGTTTCCGCTGGTTCAACGGGCGCAGTTTTAACCGCAGGCGTTTTAGTTGCTGGTAGGCTTAAAGGCGTTAAAAGACCTGGTATGGGAACTATTATGCCAACCGTTAAAGGTAGTCCAACTTTCTTTATGGATTGTGGCGCAAACGCTGAGTGCAAGCCTGAATTTTTAGTTCAATTCGCTATTATAGGCGACGTTTATATGAAGAAGGTTTACGGTGTTAAAAATCCGAGAATCGGTCTTTTATGTAACGGAACGGAAGAAGAAAAGGGCAACGCTTTCACTCACTCCGTTTATAACGCTTTAAAACAAGTTGAAGGTATTAACTTCATCGGCAACGTTGAAGGTAGAGATATTGTTTCCGGCGCTTGTGACGTTGTTGTTACAGACGGTTTTAGCGGTAACGTAGCAGTAAAATCAATCGAAGGTGCTGCAAAAGTTATTATGGCGGTGCTTAAGAGAAACGTTATGGCTTCTTTAAAGGCAAAAATCGGTTTCTTATTTATGAAAAAGGCGTTTAAGAAAACGGTTAAAGAAATTGACTATAATAACCGTGGCGGTGCGGTATTCCTTGGCGTAAACGGTGTTATTTGCAAGGCGCACGGCTCGTCGAAAGCGCCTGCAATTAAAGCATCGTTATTCCAAGCGGAAACTGCGGTTAAAAACGATATTAAATCTGAAATCATCGCAAGGCTTACCGATGAAAAATTAAGCCTTATCAAATACGAATAATATGATTTTTAATTTAACTGAAGTTCAAAAAAGGATAGGTTACGATTTTAAAGACAGTAATTTATTAAGGGTTGCTTTCACTCACGCATCTTTTTCCAACGAGAAAAAGGGGGAACAAAACAACGAAAGGCTTGAGTTTTTAGGCGATAGCGTTTTAGGTTTTGTGGTTGCCGACTATCTCTACAACAAAAGTGGGGCAGACGAAGGCGATATGACTGAAAATAAGCAACTTATAGTATCTTTCAAGCCTTTAAGCGGAGCGTGCAAGCGATTAAAACTTAGTGAGCATTTAATCGTTGGAGAAAATGTTACCGTAACTGAAAAACTTCAAGAAAATTTAATAGAAGCGGTTATCGGCGCTATTTATTTAGACGGCGGTATTGAACAAGCCAAAAAGTTTATTTATAATAACATTATAAATAAGATTAAACTTAAATCAAATAGCGAGCCTATTGATTACAAAAGTAAACTAAACGAACTTGCATCTAAAAAACGTTTTAGCGTTACTTACGAAACGGTTGCTAAAAAGGGGCTTGATAACGATCCAACTCACACCATTCAACTTTTAATTGACGGTAAAAAGTTGGTTTCCTCAACTGCAAAGGGGAAAAAGCAAAATGCAGAGCAACTTTGCGCTAAAAAAGCGCTTGAAATTTTAAAAAAGAAAAAATAAAACAAAAAACGGGTAAACAATGCTTAATTTCGAAAGAATAGAACTGCTCGGCTTTAAGTCGTTTGCAGACAAAGTTAAAATCGACCTTTTAGACGGTATTACCGCCATAGTAGGTCCTAACGGTTGCGGTAAGAGTAACGTTGCCGATGCTATCAGATGGGTTCTTGGCGAACAATCGGCAAAAACCTTGCGTGGCTCGTCTATGCAAGACGTTATTTTTAGCGGTACTCAATCGCGAAAGTCGTTATCGTACTGCGAAGTTTCGCTTTACTTTAACAATACCGATAAACTTTTCCCAAGTTTAGAGTATAACGAAGTCGTAATGACGAGAAAACTCTATCGTAGTGGCGAAAGCGAATATTATCTCAACCGTCAACCTTGCCGTATGAAAGACCTTATTGACGCGCTCCACGAGTGTGGCGTTAGTAAAGAAGGTTATACCATTATCGGTCAAGGTAAAGTATCGGAAATTTTGTCAAGCAAACCTGAAGATAGAAGGGCAATTTTCGAAGAAGCGGTTGGTATTGCTAAAACCAAGCGTGATAGAAAGGAAACGATGTCTAAACTTTCAAGGACTAACGACAATATTACCCGTGTTTCCGATATTATCACCGAGCGTGAACGCCAACTTGAACCGCTTAGAAAACAAGCGGAAAAAACCCGTGCTAACCGCGCTCTTTCCGAACAACTTAAATTCCACGAAATTAACACTTACTTATATAAATACGAAAACGCAAGCGAAACTAAGCGTAAAATCAACGATAGAATAGTTGGCTTAACTGAAGAAATTGAAGCGAGAAAGAAAGAACTTAACGAAACCGTTCTTTTATACAACAAGCACCAAGAAGAAATCAAGAGTGCAGACGATTTTTTAAGAGCGCTCGGCAACGAGATTACCGACCGTTCAGTAGATCTTGAAAAACAATCGGGCGAAGCGAAAGTCTTTGCGGAAAAAGCGTCGTTTTTCCGTTCGGAAAACGAGCGTTTAGACAATGAAAACAAGTTAGGCGAAGCAAAGATTGAAGAAAATAAAACTGCGCTTACCGATAAGAAAAATTATTCCGCAACTTGCAATAAAGAGATTGATGATTTAACTAAAAAATCAACGGAAATTAGCAAGAAAATAGCCTCTTTAACGGCGGAAATTAGCAAGGGTGAAGACTTGGCTGAATCCGTTCAAAACCAAGTTATAAAGAGCGTTGAATCGCTTGCCGATATCAATAAAAACTTAGGCGCGTTATCTTCTGAGCAAACGGTTATTTCAACTCAACAAAAAGCAATCGTTGAAAAGGTAAACTCGCTCGTTGATAAATATACTGCTTTGTCGGTTGAAAACGAGCAAAATAAAGCCGAAGTTAAAACTTTAGAAGAGTTTATTGAAACTACTAAAGCATCGGTTAAAGATAGAGAAGAAAGCATTTCTTCTACTAACAAATACTTAGAAAGCGTTGACAATAAGATTTACGCTTTAAAAACTAAACTTACCGGCGAAGAAACGAGTTTAAAACTCTATCAAGGGCTTAAAAACTCCTTTGAAGGTTATTCTCACTCCGTTAAGAGTTTGATGAACGCTTCAAAATCTAACGCAGAACTAGCAAAGAAGATAAAAGGCGTTGTAGCGTCTATCATTTCTACTGACAAAAAGTATGAAACTGCTATTGAAACGGCAATTGGTGGCGCTCTCCAAAACGTTGTAACCGATAATCCGAGCGACGCTGAGTTTGTTATAAACTACCTTAAGCGTACTGACGGCGGTAGGGTAACTATTCTCCCCGTAACTTCCGTAAAACCGAGATTTAACGGCTCGGAAATTTTATCCGCATCAAAAGAACGTGGTTCGCTTGGCTTTGCAAACGAACTCGTTAAGTACGACGGGTATTTCGAGAACGTTATTATGCACCTTCTCGGAAACACTTTGATTTGCGATACCTTGCAAGAAGCAACTCAAATTGCTAAAAAATATAAGTTTGCTTTTAAAATCGTTACGCTTGACGGTGACGTGTTGTCGCAATCTGGTTCAATGACGGGTGGTTCAAGAAGAAAGAGTGACGGTAACTTGTTAGGTGTTGACCGTCAACTTGAAGAATTGCAACAGGCGATCGATAAAGACAATAAAGATATTGCAATTTTAACTGCAAACAAGAACAATCTTTTAAGCCAAGTTAACGAAGATGTTGAACTTTTAAATAAAGAAAATTTTGCTCTTAACGAAGCAAAACAAAAAGTTCTTTCTCTTAGAGAGAAAATCAATTCAAGCGAAAGCATTTTAGCCGAAACTCAAAAAGAAATTGAAAAGAATAAAGACGATATTGCCGTTATTAGCAACCGTCTTAGCGAAATTTCAATGGCGTATAGCGATATTGAGGCGGGCAACGAAAAAATCAACAAGGAAAAGGAAAATGCTTCAAGAGAACAATCTGAGCATCGTGAACTTTTCCAAGAACTTAGAAAGCAACGTGACGACGTTTTAAGAGAAAACACTGAAGTTCAAGCAAAACTTTCCTATCTCCGTTCGGAAATTTCGTCTGCAAGCGCCGAAATCGAGCGTTTAACCGCCGAAATTGAAACGGTTAAGGAAAATATCGCAAAGAACGAGCAAACCCGCGAAAACAACCTTAAAATCATTGAAAACTTAACGAGAAAAGCCGAGCAAGTTGCTCTTTCGGCTGAAGATAAGCAAGTTCTTGAAGATTTGCGCCGTCAACAAGCGGAATTTGACAAGAAGAAGGAAAAACTTAACGAACTCGTTGCGCAAGATAACTTAAAGCGTGAAGTTTTACAAGCGGATATTGATAAAAACACCGAAAAACGCGCCAATGAAGACGTAAACTACGCAAAAGTTGACTCTGAACTTGAGTTTATGAGCCAAAATATCTTCACCGAATATCAATTAACGTACGAAACGTGTAAACCGCTTAGGGATGAAAATTATGAAATTGCAACGTCGCATCAAGAAATTTCTTCCTTAAAGCGCAAGATTGCAGCGCTTGGTTCTATTAACCCGAACGCTATTGAAGAGTATAACGAACTTAGCGAATCTTATAACGAACTCGTTTCTCAACGTGACGATCTTTACAAGGCGCAAGACGATCTTCAAAAGGTTATTGACGACTTGACTAAGGAAATGACCTTAACCTTTAACGACGGGTTTAAGACTATTAGAAGTAACTTTACAAAGATATTCAAAGAACTTTTCGGCGGTGGTACTGCAGACCTTATCGTTGAAGAAAGCACGACTGGAGATCCGCTTGACGCAGGCATTGAAATCGTTGCCGAACCCCCGGGAAAGAAACTTCAAAAGATTTCTCTTTTATCCGGTGGCGAAATGTCGCTTACGGCGATTGCAATATTGTTTGCAATATTGAGATTGCGCCCGATGCCGTTCTGCGTGCTTGACGAAATTGAAGCGGCGCTTGACGATGCTAACGTTGCAAGGTTTGCAAAATACCTTAAAAACTTCTCTAAAGAAACTCAATTTATTTGTATTACTCACAAAAAAGTTACGATGGAAAACGCTGACGGTTTATTCGGTGTAACCATGCCAGAAAAGGGCGTTTCGAGCATCGTTTCCGTTAAGCTTAAAGACGCTATCGATATGGAAGGAATTAAAAAATAATGGGATTTTTTTCAAAACTTGCAAGTTCGCTTAAAAAAACTAAAGATAAAATCGCCGATACTTTTTCAAGGGTTTTTTCCATTGATAGAATAGGTGAAGAGTTTTACGATGAACTTTTAGACGCGCTCGTTTCTTCCGATTTATCCGTTAATTTTGCTATGGAAATAGTTGACGAACTTAGGGAAACTATGATTGAAGGTAGCGTTAAGGATAAAGACTTTGTAGTTCAAACGTTAAAGGATACTTTGATTGAAAAGTGTAGCGATGCGGGGGAATTTGAAGTTGAATATCCAACCGTTATTATGATGGTTGGCGTTAACGGCGTTGGCAAAACCACAACGATAGGCAAACTTGCTAATTACTATAAGCAAAAAGGTAAAACCGTTACCTTATGCGCAGCGGATACCTTCCGCGCGGCGGCAAGCGATCAACTTACCGAGTGGGCAAATAGAAGTGACGTTAGAATTATTAAGCACTCCGAAGGCGCAGACCCTTCAGCCGTTGTGTTTGACGCTATCACTTCCGCTAAGGCGAAGGGGACTGACGTTTTGATTATTGATACTGCAGGTAGACTTCACGTTAAGTCAAACCTTATGGAAGAACTCAAAAAGATGAGTAGAGTGGTTGAGCGTGAATACCCCGAAGCGCAATTTTTAAAACTTATAGTTTTAGATGCGACGACTGGTCAAAACGCATCAAGCCAAGTTGAAACGTTTGATAACGCTATCGGGCTTGACGGCGTTGTGCTTACTAAACTTGACGGTACTGCAAAAGGCGGTTTCGTCTTATCAATGCTTAGTGAAAACTGCGTTCCCGTTGCCTACGTTGGCGTTGGTGAAAAACTCGGCGACTTAGAAGAATTTAACCTTGAAGAATTCGTTGACGGGTTATTTTAAAAAATATTATCGGTGTCAAGTAAAAATGCTTGACACCTTTGTTTTTTTGTTGTAGAATAGGCTTGTAGTTATGGATATTTACGATTTTTCTGAACTTTTTTCTATATATAAAAGTTTGTTGACCGTAAAACAAGCGGATATTTTTTCGCTTCATATCGAGTGTGACTTATCTTTAGGGGAGATTTCTGAAATTAACGGTATTTCTCGCCAAGGCGTGAGTGACACTATAAACAAAACGAAAGAAATTTTGCTTTCATACGAAGAAAAACTTGGGTTACTTAGCAAAAAACGTGAACTTTTAAAAATCGCAGAGAAAGTTGACGGGGAGATTTCTACTCAAATTAAACGCGTTATAGGGGATTGAAATGGCAAACGTTTTTAGTGGACTTAGTGAAAAATTAAATCACGTTTTTACTAAACTTACCAAACGCGGAACGCTCACGGAACTTGAAATCAAGCAAGCGATGCGTGAGATTAGAATTGCCCTTTTGGAAGCAGACGTTAACCTTTTGGTTGCAAAAGATTTCGTTAACAAGGTTAGTGAAAAGGCGCTTGGTCAAGCGGTTTTAAAGAGTTTAAGCCCAACTCAACAAGTTATTAAAATCGTTTCGGAAGAACTTACTGAACTTATGGGTAGCACGAATAGCAAACTCTTAGTTTCAAGCGAACTTCCAACGGTTATTATGATGTGCGGTTTGCAAGGCGCAGGTAAAACAACGTTATCAGGTAAACTTGCGTTGCACCTTAAAAAGTCGGGCAAAAAACCCTTGCTTTGCGCTTGTGATATTTATCGCCCCGCAGCTATCAATCAATTAAAAGTAGTTGGTTCTCAAGCGGGCGTTGAAGTTTATGAAGAAGGCGTTAAAAACCCTGTAACTATCGCAAAAAATGCGGTTAAATACGCTAAGCAATACGGGTTTGATACCGTGATTGTAGATACGGCTGGTAGACTTCATATTGATGAAGAATTGATGCAAGAACTTATCGATATTTCATCTGAAGTAAAGCCTACTGAAATTTTATTAACCGTTGACTCAATGACCGGTCAAGATGCGGTTAACGTTGCAAAATCGTTTAACGAAAAACTTGAAATTACAGGTTGCGTTTTAACTAAGCTTGACGGCGATACCCGCGGTGGCGCGTGCTTATCCGTTAAAGCGGTAACGGGAAAACCCATTAAGTTTGCAAGCGTTGGCGAAAAACTTCAAGACTTAGAGCCCTTCTATCCCGACCGTATGGCAAAGCGAATCTTGGGTATGGGTGACGTGTTGTCGCTTATAGAAAAGGCGCAAGAAGTCGTAACCGAAGAGGACGCTAGAAAACTTGAAAAGAAAATGAAGGAAAATTCATTTACTTTAGAAGATTTCTTAGAGCAGTTTGAAATGGTTAAAAAGATGGGTGGCGTAGGCGATATAATGAATATGCTCCCAGGTATGGGTATGGGCAAACTCAAAGGCGTTAAAGTTGGCGAGGTTGACGAGAAGAGAATTGAACGCCAAAAAGCGATAATTTGCTCAATGACTAAAAAAGAACGCCGTGATCCGTCGCTTCTTAACTATTCGAGAAAAAATAGAATTGCATCGGGCAGTGGAACGACCGTTCAAGAGATAAACCAACTTTTAAAGCAGTTTGATCAAACCAAACAACTTATGAAACAGTTTAAAGGTGGCAAAAAGAGATTGCCCTTTATGTAATAAACAACGCTAAACGCGTAAAAATAAATAAATAATAATTAAAATTTCGGAGGAAATAAAAATGGCAGTAAAAATGAGATTAACCAGACTTGGTGATAAGGGTAACGCTTTATACAGAATAGTCGTTGTTGATTCCAGAGTAGCAAGAGACGGTAAGTATATTGAAAAGATTGGTCACTACAATCCTAACACCGATCCTGCAGAAGTAGTAGTAGACGTTGAAAAGGCAAAAAAATGGATTGCTAACGGCGTTCAACCGACTGAAACGGTTAAAAACCTTCTTGTAAAAGCAGGTGTTATCGAAAAATCGGAAAAACTTTCTCCTTCTAAGACTAACCCCAAGAAGAAAAAGAAGTAATTTAAGGAGTAAGAAATGCTCGAACTCGTTAAATATATAGTAGAAAGATTTGCCGAAAAGAAGGACGAAATCGACTATATCGTAGCGGAAGATGGTAACTTAGTTAGCATCACCGTCGTTTTAGATGAGAGCGATATGGGTAAGGTAATCGGCCGCCAAGGCAAACTTGCAAAAGCGCTTAGAACGATCGTTAGATTAGCAAGCGCTAAAGAAAACAAAAAATATAACGTTGAAATAAAGGCTAAGGGAGAAATTTAACAAAATTTCTCTCGTCTTTTTATGGAAAAAATTATTTGTTTATCAGTAGTTAAGCCCCAAGGCATTAAAGGCGAGTTAAAAGCCAAAATTCTTGCCGACGGGTTTAACTCAATTAAAAACGTTAAAAAGTTATACGACCAAAATGGCAAAGAGTATTCCGTTTCAAAAATTCGCGATGCTTTCGGCGGTTTTGCGTTCGTAACGCTTACTGAAGTCGTAACGAGAAACGACGCGGAGTTATTCCGTGGCGTTGATTTTTTCGTGGAAAAATCTCAAATCAACAAGGCAAGTGACGAGTATTTTATAGCCGATATTATCGGGCTTGAAGTTATCGTTGACGGCGTTTTTGAAGGTAGGGTTACTGACGTTATCTCCGCAAACGTAGATATGATTGAAGTAACGAACGGATGCAAAAAATGGTATTTCCCGCACTTAAAATCGTTAAACGTTGTTTTTGATTTTAACAGCGGTAAACTTTTAGTTGAAAAAGACAAACTCGACGGGGTAAGATTTAATGAAGATTGATATTTTAACGCTTTTTCCCGAAATGTTTGCGCCTTTATACGAAAGTATTATAGGTAGAGCGCAAAAAGCGGGTAAAGTTGAAATAAAACTTCACGATATTAGAGAATATTCGTTAAATAAGCACAAGAAGTGTGACGATTATCCCTTTGGCGGTGGCGCAGGTATGGTAATGATGCCACAGCCCGTTTTCGATGCCATAAACGCAGTCGATCCCGACCATAAGGCAAAGCGAATTTACACTTCGCCACGCGGTAAAACCTTATCTCAAACTATGGTTAAAGACTTGGCAACGCGCGAAAATTTGCTTATTTTATGCGGTCATTACGAAGGTTTAGACGAGAGAATTATCGAACTCTGCATTGATGAAGAAGTTTCTATCGGCGATTACGTTTTAACTGGTGGGGAACTTCCCGCTATGGTTATGGTTGACTCCGTTTGCCGTTACGTTGACGGGGTTATCGCTAAAGAATCTCTCTCCGAAGAAAGTTTTTCGGAAGGGCTTTTAGAATATCCGCAATACACTCGTCCACAAGAGTTTATGGGGCTTAAAGTTCCCGAAGTTTTAACTTCGGGAAATCACGCCGAAGTTGACAAGTGGCGAAAGGAAAAATCATTAGAACTCACAAAAAAATATCGCCCCGATTTATTAGAGAAATAATTATGCATTTACAATGGTTTCCCGGTCACATGACCAAAGCGCTTAGAATGATGGAAGAAGAGGTGAAACTTTGCGACGGTATCGTAATGGTGCTTGATGCAAGGTGTCCTTTTGCATGCCTTAACAAAAAACTCAACGGCGTTTTTGGTAGCAAACCAGTAGTTTATGCTCTCAACAAAAGCGATATGGTTTCAAACAGCGATATAAAGGCGGTTACCGAGCAGTTCGTAAAGGACGGTAAGACAGTTGTTTCCGTTGTTGGAACTGATGAAAAGAGCGGTGTAAGGCTTTATACCGCCATTTTAAACGCTTTAAGCGAAGTAAGGGAAAAGTATAAACAAAAGGGTGTTAACAAGCCTTTAAGGGTTATGGTAGCGGGAATACCAAACACTGGTAAATCAACGCTTATTAACCTTTTATGTGGAAATAAACGCGCTAAAACGGGCGATAAAGCGGGCGTTACCAAAGATAAACAGTGGGTTAGAATTAAAGAACTTGAACTTTTGGATACCCCTGGTACTACGCCACCTTCTTTTGAAAGCCAAACTTACGCCGAGTATTTGGCTTTCGTTGGCTCTATTAACGACGATATTATTGACTTTATTGAACTTTCCGTAGACCTTATTAAGTATTTAGTTGAAAATTATAAGGGAACGCTTAACACCGTTTACAAAGTAAACGAAGACGCTGAGCCTTATGAAATTTTCACTCAAATTGCAACCCGCCGTGGAGCGATAAAAAGGGGTGGGGAGATTGATGAAGAGAGAGCGTCGAGCCTAATTATATCAGACCTTAGAAAAGGTAAACTTGGAAAGGTGTATTTCAAATGAAAATTTACGAGCCAAAACTTGAATATGAAAAAGATTGCCTTTCAAAAGGTTTAAAATATATTGCCGGGGTTGACGAAGTGGGTAGAGGTCCGCTTGCTGGCCCTGTTGTTTGCGCTTCGGTAATAATGGATTTAAACGATATTATCGAAGGGATTGACGATAGCAAGAAAGTTTCCGCCAAAAAGCGTGAAAAACTTTACGAACTTATCAAAGAAAAGGCGATTTCTTATTGTATATGCGAGATTTCCCCTGAAGAAATTGATGAAATCAACATATTAAACGCCACTAAAAAATGTATGAAAAACGCCGTTGAAGGTCTTTCCATTACGCCTGACGTCGTTTTGATTGACGCTGTTGAACTTAATTTAAAAGTTCCAACCGTTTCAATAATAAAAGGCGATCTTAAAAGTTACACGATAGGCGCGGCTTCTATTCTTGCAAAGGTTTACCGTGATAAACTTATGGAAGAATACGCTAAACAATATCCAGATTACGGTTTTGAAAGAAACGCTGGTTACGGCACTAAAGAGCATATTGATAAAATAAAGGAGATAGGGCCTTGCAAGATTCACCGAAGAACCTTTATAAAAAACTTTTGGGGTTAAAAGGCGAAAAAATAGCCGAAAAAGCCTTAAAAAAGCAAGGGTATAAGGTTTTATTAAACAACTACGTTACGCCCTTTGGCGAAGCCGATTTAGTTTGTGAAAAGAACGGCTCGCTTTTTTTCGTTGAAGTTAAAACGAGAACTTCAAATAAGTTTGGAACTCCCGCTCAAGCGGTAGATTATAAAAAACAAAAAAAATATAGAGATATTGCTTCGTATTATTTAAACTCAAAAAAGTTAAGCGACGTTTCAGTTTCGTTTATCGTGGTTGAAGTGTTAAACGATGAAGTTAATATCATAGCGGATGCATTTTAATGAAGATAACCGTTTCAGCCCCGTCTGGCTTAGAAGGCGTGGTAAAAAGAGAACTTTATAATTTAACCGAACAAGAAAGCCAAGCAATAAGCGGTAGGCTTACGATTGACGGGGATGTTTACACCGTTGCAAAGTTAAATCTCAATTTAAGAACTGCAAGCAGGGTGTATATAACGATAGGTTCTTTTAAAGCGGAAACCTTTGACGAACTGTTTGATAATCTTTTAAAGTTAGATTTTGAAAACTATTTAGATAAATGCTCAAAAATCTCGGTTTTTTCGAATATTTTTGAATCTAAACTAAATTCTTTACAAGCCGTTTCTTCCGTTTCTAAAAAGGCGATTTGCAAAAGGCTTGAAAGCGAATATAAATGCAAACTTAAAGAAAGTGGTTTCGAGCATAAAATTGAACTTAATATAAGGCGTGATTTCGTTACGGTTAACTTAAACACGTCTGGCGAACCGTTGCATAAGCGCGGTTATAGAACTTCGGTTGGCGATGCGCCTATCAAAGAAAACGTTGCCTCGTGTTTACTCGATCTTTCCGTTTGGAACAAAAACAAAATTTTAGTAGACCCATTTTGCGGTAGCGGAACTATTCTTATTGAAGCGGGTATGATACTCAAAAATATCCCGTCTGGGCTTAATCGAGATTTTGATTTTTTGCACTTTGAAAAGTTTGACACGAGTTTTTATGCTCAGATGATTGAAGACGCAAAGAGTAAAATCGTAAAGGTGGATAAGCCAACGTTATTTGGGCTTGATATTGAAGAAAGCCAAATTAAACTTGCAAGGGCTCACGCTAAAAAGGCAGGGGTAGCGGACGCTATTTTATTTGAAGTTAAAGATATGCGCGAGTTCACTTCAAAAACTTCTTACGGCGTTATCGTTACAAATCCGCCTTACGGTGAGAGAATTTCCGATAGAAACCAAGTTGTTAAACTCTATCGCGATTACGGTAAAGTTTACAGTTTGCTTAACGAGTGGTCGGCATTTACTATAACGCCCGTTAGCGATTTTGAGCGTTTATTTGGCAAAAAAGCAGTAAAAAAGCGCAAAATTTATAATGGAAAGTTAGAGTGTTACTATTATTCCGTTCTTGGAGCAAAACCGCCTAAAAAAATTTAAAAAACGGCGTTAAATTGCTTGCAATAATATAAAAACTATGCTAAAATATGAAAAGACTTCGGGTGGTCCTCTTAAAGTTGTAATGAACACCGCGTAATTATGGAGGTATAAGTCATGACGATAATTGAACAAATCAACAATGAAAACGTAAAAAAAGAAGTTCCTTCCTTTAACGTTGGTGATACTGTTAAGGTATCGGTTAAAGTTATTGAAGGTACGAGAGAAAGAATTCAAGCGTACGAAGGCGTTGTTATCGCTAAACGCGGTGGCTCTATCAGCGAAACCTTTACCGTAAGAAGAATTAGCTTCGGTGTAGGCGTTGAAAGAACTTTCCCCCTTCATTCGCCCAAGATTGCCGATATCAAGGTTGTTAAGAAAGGTGCGGTTAGACGTGCTAAACTTTACTATCTTAGAAACCTTACCGGTAAGGCAGCAAAAGTTAAAGAAGTTATTCGTTAATTCAAAGGCGCGTCAGTTTGACGCGCTTTTTGCTTTAAAATAAAAGGTTATTATGAAAGTTTATAATTCAATTTTAGAACTCGTTGGAAATACTCCGCTTATTAGGCTTAGCCGTTTGGAACAAAAATTAGGCTTAAAGTCAAATTTATACGCTAAGGTTGAAAGTTTTAACCCTGCCGGCAGTATTAAAGATAGAGTTGCAAAAAACATAATAGAAACGGCTGAAGATAGCGGTCAATTAAAACAAGGCGCAACGGTAATTGAGCCAACGAGTGGCAACACGGGTATCGGGTTAGCGCTCGTTTGCCTTTTAAAAGGCTATAAAGTTATTTTAACTATGCCTGAAAATATGAGTGTTGAACGCCAAAAACTCCTTCGCGCTTACGGTGCGGAAATCGTTTTAACCGATAAGTCGCTCGGTATGAAAGGCGCGATTGACAAGGCAAACGAACTTTCAAAAACCATTGAAAACTCTTTTATTGCAGGGCAGTTTGAAAACCAAGCAAACCCCGAAACCCACTATAAAACAACTGCCGTTGAAATCTACGACTCGTTAGATGGAAACGTTGATTTTTTAGTTGCGGGCGTTGGCACGGGTGGAACGTTAACGGGTATCGGCAAATACCTTAAAGAGAAAAATAACGGTGTTTCAATCGTTGCGGTAGAGCCAAGTTCAAGCGCAGTTTTATCTGGCGAAAAAGCAGGTGTTCACGGGCTTCAAGGCATAGGCGCGGGCTTTATTCCCAAAACGCTTGACACGTCAATTTACGACGTTGTAGTAAAAGTAACGGAAGATAGCGCTTATTATTACGCTAACTTGCTTGCTAAAACAGAAGGAATACTCGCGGGAATTTCTTCGGGTGCAAGCCTTTGCGCCGCCGTTGAAACGGCTATTCAAGTTAAAAACAAAAACGTTGTTGTTATTCTTCCCGACGGCGGAGAAAAATATTTATCAACTGATTTATATAAGTAGAGGGTATAATTGTGAAACTTTGTACGACAACAGGCGATTTTTCTTTGCACGCAAATAGTGATTTTGATAAACTTTTAGAAATTTCGATTGCTGGATTTAAATACGTAGATTTAAGCATGTACGCAAACGAAGCGAGCGCGTATATGCACGACGGTTGGCGTGAATGCATTAAAAAGTTAAAAGATTATGCTGATAGTTTAGGTGTAAAATTCGTTCAAGCGCATTCGCCTGCGTTTGAAACGTTAGAAACTTTAGATCCGAATGAAAATTGGCAAGAAAAGTTTGAGCAAACTCTTCGTTCTATTGAAATTTGCAAAGAATTAGATATTCCCTATACGGTAATTCACGCTGGGGTAAAACGCAATTCTTCTAAAGAAGAAACTTTTGAACTTAATAAGAAATTCTACGATTTATTATTGCCAACGATTGAAGAAACTGGAGTTACGGTACTCGTTGAAAACGTTGGCATAAACGACAATAACGGAAGGTATTATCTTAGTTCTGGCAAGCGCCTTGCTGAATTTATAGATTATTACGATCATCCGCTTTTAAAGGCCTGTTATGATTTTGGGCACGGTAACGTTTTTAAAAATTATCACGACGACTTAACTTGCTTGGGTAAAAGATTAAAGGCGATACATTATAACGATAACAACGGCATTAGCGATATGCACACGATACCGTTTTTATCAACGATAAATAACGACGAGGCTATTAGGGCGTTAATAGGCATTGGTTATAATGGTTATTTCACTTTTGAGTGTACGGGCATGATTCAATCAAACGTTAAAAAGTTTGATAACCTTAAAGGAATAGGTAACGCTTCTATTGACGTTATAAGGGCGTATGAAAAGGCGTTATATCAAACGGGCAAATATTTGCTTTCGGCGTATAACGTGTTTGAAGAATAAAAAAATCTCACCGAATTTGGTGAGATTTTCTTTTTACTTAAAAAGTAAGTTTTCTCTGAACGCCTTTGTTCGAGAGAAGGGAATAATGAATAAAAGCGCAACGAGCATATCGGGTAAGATATACGCTGCATTGTAGCATAACGAGTAAATAAAAGAACTGTCTGCTGGGAAACCTTCGTAAACGTAGCCGTGCTTAAAGTAAATAATGCCTGAAATAAGGTGCATTGTAAATCTTAAAGCGAAGAATAAAACCGTGCCAAGCGTGAGGGATAAAGTTTTTTCTTTAATAACCTTTTTGAACACGCCCGCAAAACATACCACCGAGAACGCGAAAACGTAATCGAGAAAGAACGTTAGCGGAGTGAGTATCCAAGGCGAAGTTATAAACTGAAGCAAACTGTTTGCAAAACCTGCAACGAGTCCTAAGTAAATTCCGTAGTGATAAGCAACGAGAATTACGGGGACTAAACTGAAAAAAGTTATACTTCCGCCGAACGGTAGCTCAACTTTCAAAAAAGAAAGGGTGGTTGTTAGCGCAACAGCAAGCGCGATAACCGTAATCTTCTTCGTGTCAAGCGACGATTTTGTTTTTCCGATAATAAATAGTAGCGCGAACGTTACTAAAATTACCGCGACCGAAATCATTACGACAAGGTCAGTTGTGTCAAGTGCTAATAAGTTGTACATAAAATCCTCCTACAATAGAAAAAGCGCCGAGAATTCGGGCGTAGCACAAAAAATAATCCATCTTCCATTCCTGAATTACCAGGTCAGGTTCAAAGGGTATAATCTCAGCCGTAGCACCCCTGCGTTCTATTGTAACTTAAATATATAACTTACTAAAAAAAATGTCAAGCAAATTTTAATATCGCTATTGTAAAAATTATAAAGTTATGATATTATCATAATAGGTGTTTTTATGAAATATGATTTTTTTGCATATCTGAATAGGATGAAGTATATAAAACGTTGGTCGCTAATGCGTTCGCTCGATAGTGAAAACGTTTTAGAGCATACCGCTCAAGTTTCGGTTATTGCCCACGCGCTTGCCGAGATTAAAAACAAGTATTTCGGCGGTAAGGTTGACGTTTTGAAGGTTGTTTTATACTCACAGTATCACGAAACGGGTGAAGTTATCACGGGTGATTTACCAACGCCTATTAAATATTTCAATAAAGAGATAAATCACGCGTATAAAGATATTGAGCTTGGCGCAAGCAAAAAACTTTTATCAACTCTCCCTGAAGAATTGAGGGTGGTTTACGAGCCTTACGTTATACCTGACGAGGAATCGGAAGAATATAAGATTATGAAATGCGCAGATAAGATTTCCGCTTATATTAAGTGCGTTGAAGAAATTAAGTCTGGTAACGCCGAGTTTAAAAAGGCAAAGGAAAATATTTTAAAAGAAATAAACAAGTGCGAAAGAGAAGAAGTTAAGTTTTTCATGAAGAACGTTGCTCCAGTATATCTTTGTTCTCTTGACGAATTGGAGTAATATGAAAAAGATTTTAGTTTTATTTTTAACCTTAATAACCTTGTTTTCGCTCGTTGCTTGCGCTGGTGGCGGAGATGAAGGCGGAGATGCCGATAACGGCAAGCCAAGGTATGAAACCGAATACACGTTTGATGAAACTCATCACTGGCGTGAACAAATTAACGGTTACGGCAAAACCGATTATGAAGAGCATGAAAATTATCAAGGTAGGTGCGAGTGCGGTATGTATTTCGACTGTACTCATATGCTTGATTTTAGAAAGATTAAACTTGGCAACGTTGAAGGATATATGGTAACGGGGTATAAAGACGAAGACTATTTTGGCGCTAACTTGTATCTTCATTATGACGTTCCAACTCATTATCAAGGCGAAGATGATGAAGAACCTTTACCCGTAATTTCACTTGGGCCTGGTGCGTTTAGCGTTGGAACGGTAAACGCCGTTAATTATAACGACGTTCCTATCTTATCAGTTAAACTTCACGAAGGTTTACTTGAAATTCAAGACTGGTGCTTTAAAGGCTCTGAAATTACAGAACTTATTATTCCCGATTCAGTAACTAACGAATATCACACCGTTTGGGGTGGAAATCAATACGGCATTATTTATAATATTTGCGGTGGTTGTATGTACCTTAAGCGTTTCGTTATGGGTTCAGGCTTAAAAGTTTTAGGCTCGTATAACTTTGGAAACAGCGTTGAAGAAGTTGTTATCGGATCTTCAGTTGAAGTTATCAATTTTAGAGCGTTTTACGAGATTTACAATCTTAAATATCTCGTTATTCCCGCAAGCGTGAAGTATATTCCCGAAGGATCGGTTAGCGGTGGTAATTACGGTAACGTTCCGGTAGTTTCGTTATTGCCAACGAGCGTGCATATTCCCATCTATCTTGAAATTACGAGGGAAGAGTATAACGCTCTTGTAGTTCCACTTCGTGATAGAGACGTGGAAGGAAATATTTTAAACCCGATTTCCGAAGGTTTTGTTGAAGGTTGGCAATCTTATAACGATCTTTACTTTAAGGGTGAGTGGGAATACGGGGAAGACGGTAAACCACGTTTAATTTAAAGGATAAATAAATTTTACTATGAAAAAACTATTGAACGTTATTCTGTGTTTAACAATTTTATTCTCGCTCGTTGCTTGCGCTGGTGGTGACGACGATGGCGTTAGCGGTGGAAACGACCCCGTTTATTCTGACGTTTTGTCCTATGACGAGAACGGGCACTGGTACGCTCAGTTAAACGGAAGTGGAAAGAAAGGTTACGAAGAGCATAGCAACAATATGGGTAGGTGTGAGTGCGGTAAATACTTTGAAACTGATGACGTTTTGTATGAACTTCACTACGTTTTAGATGGTGACGTTCCTAATTTTTATTACGTTGCGGTTAGGTATTTAAGTGAAAACTATCTCCCAGACCTTCATATTGAAATTCCCGCGTATCATTGTCAATCGGTGGCGTACGACTATGAAGACCCAGACGTTGAGCCCGATCCTATCATTGAAGAATTCGCAGAAGAAATACCTTATCCCGTTTTAGAAATTGCATCTAACGCATTTAAAAACTCGGGAATTGAGTCAATTAAACTTAACGAAGGTTTAAAAAAGATAGGTGGCGGAGCGTTTGCCAAAACGTTTATTGATGAATTGATTATTCCCGATTCCGTCAAAGGTACTATCTATAACGTTTGTGGTGATTGCGTTAACTTAAAAAAAGTTGTAATAGGCGAAGGCATTACTATAATGGACGGTTATAACTTTTCAGGTTGCGGTCAACTTAGAGACGTTAAAATCGGTTCAAACGTAACCGAAATTCAAAGAAGGAATTTCTATGCTTGTAAGAGTATTCGCTATCTCGTTCTTCCAAAATCTGTAATTTCTATCCCTGAAGACGAGATTTATGCGGGCGCTGTTGGTAAATACGTTACTATGAATAACCTTTTCCAAGGTGGAAATCCACCCGCGCTTGGTATTTTCCTTGAAATAACCAAGGAAGAATACGAAGATATTTTAATTCCTTTAAGGGTTAGAGACGATAAAACGGGGCTTGTTTTAGATTAAGTAACGGGGCTTCCTATTCCTCACGCTGATCTTCAATTAACCACTTATGGTTTTTGCGAAGGTTGGAATTACGGTAGCGAACTTTATTTTAAAGGCGAGTGGATATATGATGAAAACGGCGAACCTAAACCGATAGTATAAGGTAGGAAGCGCGTGTGAAAAAAATTATATTAGCACTTTTAATTGCAATTATATCTTTACAACTTTTCGGTTGCGCCAGCGATGACGCGGAAAAGGAAGAAACGCCTGTCTACGCCGAAGTTTATACTGTGAACGACGATTATCATTGGAGAGCGCAATTAAACGGAACGGGTAGGACGGACTATGCTGAACATGAAAACTATAAAGGCAAATGCGTTTGCGGTAAGTATTACGATTCTTCTGAAGTATTAACGTATAGAAAAGTTACTATTTTAGGCGAGGAAGGGTTAGAAGTTTCGGCTTATGATAAAACTTCAAGCGTAATTCACGTTGAGATTCCTGCTTATCACGAGTTTAACGGCGAAACTTTGCCCGTTTTACAAATAGGAGGAAGTTGTTTTGCAGATTCGGCGCTTAAGTCTATCAAACTTAACGAAGGTTTGATTTACATAAACAAGCAAGCCTTTAGAAATACTTTTATTGAAGAAATCGTTATTCCCAACAGCGTTAAAGGGTCAAATCCTTTAGATTATTTAAAGAGCGGCGGGTTATACAACACTTTTGGCGGTTGTTCAAACTTAAAACGAGTCGTTATGGGTAATGGAATTGAAGTTTTGGGTGGATACGTTTTTTCAAGTTGTAAAAATCTATCCGAAATAACGCTTAGTTCAAATTTAAGCCAAATTGGCAATAGAGATTTTTACGAGTGTAAAGAACTTAAAGAAATCGTTATTCCGTCAACGCTTATTTATATGCCAGAAAGTGAAATATACGCTCCTGCGGTTGAAAAAATAGTAACGCTTAACGTAAAATTTAATTATGCGAGAAGTATCTATCTCAATATTACTAAGCAAGACCTTATAGATTTAACCGTACCTTTGTATAACAGGGATATAGTAACGGGAGAGAAAATCCCCGATAATATTCAAAGAAATCCAGGATATTGTGAAGGTTGGGCAGGTTTTGCAGACTTATATTATCTTGGCGAGTGGATTTATGATGAAAACGGCAAACCAAAGCCGATTATTTGATAGGTGATTTATGAAAAAGATTTTATTAACTTTGTTAATAGCAGTTATATCTTTACAACTCTTTGGCTGTATGGGTGGTGGAGATAATGAAGTTAAACCCGAATATTCAAGCGTTTATTCTATGAACGACAATTATCACTGGAGAGCGCAAACTAACGGTACTGGTAGAACCGATTACGCCGCTCATAAAAACGACAAGGGTAAATGTGTTTGCGGTAAGTATTACGATTCATCTTCCGTTTTAACTTATACCAAGAAAACTATCGACGGCGAACTTGCTTACGAAGTTTCGGCTTATGATAAAAATTCCGATATAGTTCACGTTGAAATTCCGTCCGTATATAAGGCTCAAGGCGATGCTCAACCACTTCCCGTTTTAGTAATAGCGGAAGGTTGTTTCAAAGCGTCTGAACTTAGGTCTATCAAACTTAACGAAGGTTTAAGATATATTAACCGCACGGCTTTTAGTTCAACTTTTATCACCGAAATTGATATTCCCGATTCGGTTTTAGGTCAACAAAAGAGCGTTTATCCGTATAGCGGTGGTTTATATAACACTTTCGGCGAGTGCGGATCGTTAGTTAGGGTAAAAATAGGCAACGGTGTTTCAATTATTGAAAGCCACACTTTTGCAAGTTGTAAAAACCTTAGTGAAGTTGAACTTGGTAGTAGTGTTACAACAATCGGTATTAGAGCGTTCTACGAGTGCAAATCTCTTAATGAAATCGTTCTTCCTGAAAGTGTAAATTATATTCCCGAAGGCGAAATTTTCACTCCTGCGGTAGGTTATATCACTTCACTCAATAGATGCTTTACTTACGCAAGTAGGATATATATGAATATCACTAAAGAAGAACTTAGAGATCTTACCGTTCCCCTTTACGAAAGAGATAGAGTAACTGGCGAAGTTATTCCCGATAATATTCAAAGAAACCCCGGTTTCTGTGAAGGCTGGGCAGGCATGGCTGACATTATTTATAAAGGCGAGTGGAAATACGACCAAAACGGAAAACCCGTTGAAATTTAATTTTTAAGGTTTATTTATGAAGAAATTATTGTTAATTTTACTTATTTCGTTATTTAGCGTGCAATTATTCGGTTGCGCGGGCGGTGGCGAAACTGAAGTTGAACCCGAATATTCAACTGTTTATTCATTAAACGACGATTATCACTGGAGAGCGCAAACTAACGGTGACGGGCGCACCGATTACGCTCCGCACGAAAACGACGATGGTAAATGTGTTTGCGGAAAGTATTTTGACGCGTCAGAAGCGTTAACTTATAGCGTTGTTACGATTGACGGCGTTAAAGGGTTGGAAGTTTCTGCGTACGATAAAAATTCTTCTATCGTTCACGTTGAAGTTCCGGCATTTCACGATTTTAACGGCGAAACTTTACCCGTTTTACAAATTGCTCAAAATTGTTTCTCGGCGTCTTCGCTTAGATCGATTAAACTTAACGAAGGGTTAATTTACGTTAATAAAGGCTCTTTCACGTCAACTTTTATTGAAGAATTTATCTTCCCCGATAGCGTTAAAGGTCAATCTCCGTCAATTTGGCCAGGTCACGGCGGTTTAGACACTGTGTTTTACGATTGCGCAAGTTTAAAACGCGTTGTGTTAGGTGACGGCATTAAAATTTTAGGCGGTTACGTTTTTGCTAACTGTAAAAACCTTAGCGAAGTTGTTTTCGGCAATAATATTGAAGAAATTTGGGTTAGAGCGTTCTACGAGTGCAAATCTCTTAATGAAATCGTTCTTCCAAAAAGTTTAGTTTATATTCAAGAAGGCGATATTTACGATAAAAACGTTGGTAAAATAGTAAGTTTAAATAGAATGTTTCCTTATGCAAGTACAATATATTTAGATATAACCAAAGAAGAATATAGAGCGCTTGTAGTTCCGCTTTTTGAAAGGGACGTTGTTACTGGTGAAATTATCCCCGATAACATCCAAAGAAAACCCGGATATTGCGAAGGTTGGGCTGGTATGGCAGACGTTTTGTGTAAAGGCGAGTGGACTTACGATCAAAACGGAAAACCCGTTGAAATTTAAAATTTTAGGATATTTTATGAAGAAATTATTTTTAATCTTACTTATTTCGTTATTTAGCGTGCAATTATTCGGTTGCGCAGGCGGTGGAGATGCGGAAGTAAAGCCCGTTTATTCTGAAAGTTATTCTATGAACGATGATTATCACTGGAGAGCGCAAACTAACGGCGCTGGTAGAACTGATTACGCCGAGCACGAAAACAAAGGCGGTATGTGTGTTTGCGGAAAGTATTTTGATGCATCAGAGGCTCTTACTTACGGTATAGTAACGATTGACGGTGTTAAAGGGTTAGAGGTTTCCGCATACGATAAAGAATCTTCTATCGTTCACGTTGAAATTCCCGCTTATCACACCTATAGCGGTGAAACTTTGCCCGTTTTGCAAATAGCGGCTAAATGTTTCTCGGGCTCTTCGCTTAGGTCGATAAAACTCAACGAAGGCTTAATTTATATAAACAACCAAGTGTTTACAAATACATTTATTGAAGAAGTTATTATTCCAAATAGCGTTAAAGGCGCTTCGCCTAACGCTTGGCCGTACACGGGTGGGCTTTACAACACTTTCGGCGGTTGTTTAAGTTTAAAACGCGTTGTTATGGGTAACGGCGTTGAAAAGTTGAGCGGTCACGTTTTTTCATCTTGTAAAAACCTTACTGAAGTTATTTTGAGTGAGAATTTAAAAGAAATTGGCAATAGAGATTTTTACGAATGCAAAGAACTTAAAACAATAGTTTTACCCGAATCTTTAGTTTACGTTCCCGAATCGGAAATTTACTCTCCCGAAGTTGAAAAAATCGTTACGCTTCATAGAAAGTTTACTTACACTAAAGAAATTTTCCTTAACATAACGAAAGAACAACTTAGAGCTATGACCGTTCCCCTTTATGAAAGAGATAGGGTAACCGGCGAAGTTATTCCCGACAATATTCAAAGAAACCCTGGTTGGTGCGAGGGTTGGGCTGGCCTTGCAGACGTTTATTACGTTGGCGAATGGCATTATGACCAAAACGGGAAACCCGTTCCAAACAAATAATTATTAAGGCGAGATTATGAGAAGATTTATATTATTTTTAACGATTTTATCGGTTATTTTAAGTTTTGGTTTAGTTGGTTGTAAAGGCTCTGACGACGGCTCTGATTCAGCTAAAGTTTACAACGATTTTTACTCTTACAACGATACTCATCACTGGAGAAGAGAAGTTAATGGAACTGGTCAAACAGACTACGCCGAGCACGAAAATAACGGTGGAAAATGTAAATGCGGAATGTATTACACCTGCGCCGATTTAACGTACACTTTAGGTACTGTTAACGGGCTTTATGGCTATATTGTAAGCGCTTATAACGGCGCGGATGAAAACGCTTTCGTTCATATTGAAATACCTGCTTATTACAACGGCGAAAAAGTTGTTTCAATTGCTAATAATTTATTTTCAAAGTTGGCGCACCCTGACTACAAGTCTATCAAATCTATAAAGATAAACGAAGGTGTTAACTTTATCGGAAAAGGCGCGTTTGCGGGTACGGATATAGAAGAAATTATTATTCCAAATTCCGTTTACGGTGGAAATGAAAAAGGCAGTGGGCTTGAAGATATTTGTAACGGTTGCGCTAAGCTAAAAAGGGCGGTTATCGGTAGCAGTTTATATACACTTGATAAAGGCTCGTTTAAAGATTGCGTTTTACTTGAAGATTTAGTTATTGAAAATGGCGTTTATGCAATTAAACAAGGCGCTTTCGACGGTTGTTTAAAACTTAAACAAGTTGTTATTCCAAACACGTTAAGTTCAATTCCCGAAAGCAGTGTTTACGATGAAACGGCAGGTAAATTCGTTTCTAAAAAGGTGCTTTTCCCTTACGCTGAGAAAATTTATCTTGCTATGTCGCAAAGCGAATTTTATTTAAAGTGGATAAAGGTTAGAGATCGCGATGCAACAACTGGTTATCCTAAGGATATTACCGATAAATTCGTTCATCCAAGCGAATACGTTGGAACAGATTTCGGCTTAGTTGACGGTTGGATGGGTGATGCCGAATATTATTTCCAAGAAGATTGGTATAGAGATTTAGTTACGGGCGAAATTATCACGAGATAACTAAAAGTATAAAATTTAATGAACTCAAAAAATAACTCGAAGTTTTTCGGGTTATATTTTTTGAAAAAAAGGGTTTTTTATATATTTTTGATATTGACTTTTAGTTGTGATTATATTAAAATATAATTGTATATGATTTAAAGTGGGCGTATGTGTGGTTTAGGTTTAAATTTCACTGCGTTTTCTCATAAAAATATATAAATAATTTATAGGAGGGTAACCGTATGTTACAAAACGCAACCTTCCTGTTACTTGCTTTAAGTCCGATAATCGTTGGAATTATCGGCGGTGTTGCCGGCTTATTAGTTGGAATCGGAGTTTACTCCGTTATTGCAAATATTTCACGCAAAAACAAAATATCTTCTACCGAGAGATTGGTAGCGGAAATGAAAGCTAACGCGGAAAATGAGTGTAAAGCGATTAAAAAAGACGCTATCGTTGAAGTTAAGGAACAGGAATTAAGACTCAGAAACGAATTTGAAAAAGAAACGAGAGAAAAGAGAGCAGAACTTCAAAAAATGGAGCAACGCTTAAACCAAAAAGACGAAATTCTTAATAAGAAAGACGTTACTTTGTTAAAGCGCACCGAAGAAGTTGAAGCGTTGTCGAGAACTTTAGAGAAAAAGCAAGCCGAGGCTGACGAACTTATCGTTAAACTCGAAACTCAACACGAAGTTTTCGTTCAAGAACTTGAAAGAGTTGCTCAAATGACTCAAGAAGAAGCAAAGAACGTCATTATGGAAGACGTTAAGGAAGAAGCGCGCAGAGAAGTTGCAGGCTTCGTTCGCAACGCCGAACAACAAGCGAAGGATGAAGCTGACAAGAAGGCAAAAGAAATTATTTCTCTTGCAATTCAACGTTGCGCGGTAGATCAAAGTAACGAACTCACCGTTACGAGTATTTCAATCCCGAACGACGATATGAAGGCAAGGCTCATCGGTCGTGAAGGTAGAAATATTACCGCCCTTGAAAACGCAACCGGTATTCGCCTTATAATTGACGATACGCCTGAAGTTGTTGTAGCGTCTGGCTTTGATCCCGTTCGCCGTGAAGTTGCAAGGCGTTCGCTTGAAAAACTTATTGCAGACGGTAGAATTCAACCCACCCGTATTGAAGAAACGGTTGAAAAAACTAAAAAAGAGCTTGACGCTATTATTAAAGAAGCTGGCGAAAGCGCAACCTTTGAAACGGGCGTTTATAACGTTCATCCCGAACTTATCAAAATACTTGGTAAACTAAAATTTAGAACGAGTTACGGTCAAAACGTTTTAAAACACTCTTTAGAAGTTTCTCGCCTTGCGGGTTTAATGGCTCAAGAACTCGGCGTTGATATCAACGTTGCAAAACGCGGTGGTTTATTGCACGATATCGGTAAAGCGGTTGACTTTGAAAATGAAGGTACTCACATCGCTCTCGGTGTTGAACTTGCTAAAAAGTTCAAAGAAAACAAGTTCGTTATCAACTGTATTGAATCTCACCACGGTGACGTTGAGCCCAAGTGTATTGAAGCGGTTTTAGTTCAAGCGGCAGACGCGATTTCCGGCGTTAGACCTGGCGCTCGTAAAGAAATTGAATCGAGTTACGTTAAGCGTTTAGAGCAACTTGAAGAACTTGCAACGGACTTTAAGGGCGTTGAAAAGGCTTACGCTATCCAAGCGGGTAGAGAAGTTAGAGTTATCGTTAAACCTGAACAAATTGACGATAGCCAAGCGTTATTCCTTGCTAAAGATATTGCTAAAAAGATTGAAGAAACTATGGAATATCCCGGTCAAATTAAGGTTAACGTTATTAGAGAATCAAGAAGCGTTGAATACGCTAAATAATTATGAAGACACCTTTCAAAAGGTGTCTTTAAAATACTTTAAGGAGAAAATTATGGCAGATTTTGATTTTAGAAAGAAACTTAAAGACTTTCATCCCAAAAATATTAGAAAAGACGTTGCTGTTTTAGAAGGCGAAATTTCTCTTCCCAACTGCGTTGCTCTTGTTAAAACGGATAACGTTGTTATCAACAACGCTTTAAAGGATATGAGAAAGTTTTTAAAATCAGCTTTCGATATTATGGGCGAGATTGACGATAGCGCTCACGGTTTTAAACTCGTTACTGAAATTTCTTCAGTTTTATCTAAAGATAAAAAGACTTATACTATAAGCGTTACCGACGATGAAATTAAAGTTGTTGGCGAGAGTGATAGAACCGTTGCTCAAGGTATATATTATCTTGAATTTTTAATGTTTGAAAAGAAGTCACCTATACTTAAAAAGGGCGATATTACCGTTAATTTACCATATTCTCCGCGTATGGTTCACTCCGCGTACGGCTATGATGATTTCCCCGATGAATACCTTCAAAACATCGCTCGTTACGGTTATGACGCTATTTTATTGTTCACTAAAGGCGTTAACCTTTCTCCCGCTGGCGAACTCAGTTTTAAAGATCACGTTGAAAGAGCGTCAAAATTCGGTTTAGACGTTTACGTTTACGCAGCGTTTGGTAATTTCATCGATATTTATGCAGATAACGCCGAAGAAGAATTTGATAAAACTTACGGCGCGGTATTTAAAGAGTGCCCCGGTCTTAAAGGTATAACCTTAGTTGGCGAGTCGGTTGAATTTAAGAGCCGTGACCCAAGAGTTGCTCCGCACTCAATCAAGCAAAAGCCTGCCGATAATTTAGGAACGGGTGTTCCAACTCCGGGTTGGTTTCCGTGTAACGACTATCCAAAGTGGATAGATATGGTTAAAAATTCTATTAGAAAATACAATCCTAACGCTGACGTTGTGTTCTGGTCGTATAACTGGGGTTGGGCGCCTGAAAAGGAAAGAGTTGAACTTATCAACAATCTTCCAAAAGATATTTCTTTAAACGTTACCTTTGAAATGTTTGAACATTACGATATGATGGGCTCTGACCAAATGGTAACCGACTATTCTATCGTTAGGGCAGAACCGGGCAAATATTTCTTAAGCGAAGCGAAAGCCGCTAAGGAAAACGGTATTAGACTTTACGCTATGAGTAACACCGCTGGTAGAACTTGGGACTTTGGTACTATTCCTTATATGCCTTTCCCCGTTCAATGGTTAAAGCGCTTTAATGAAATTAACAAGGCTAAAAACAATTACGGGCTTTGCGGTTTAATGGAAGGCCATCACTACGGCGCTTTCCCAAGCTTTATTTCAAGGCTTGCTCAACTTACCTTTATGTTTGAAGATAAGCCCGAAGAAAATTTAAGAAGAGTTTACAACGCTTATTTTGAAAACTCAAGCGATGAACTTATCGACGCGTTTGAAGATATTAGCAAGGCGATAACCTTCCTTCCGCCGTCGGTTGAAGAACAATACGGTCCGTGTAGAAACGGCACGGCTTACCCCCTTTGTTTGGCAACTTCTAAAAAACCGCCAAGACTTGAAAACGTTGTTTCTGGCGATGCTTTCTGGCCCGGTTTCTACGGTCAGTTTGAAGAAAATCTCGGCGTGTTTGACTTAGGTATTCCTTACGGTTTAAGGCATAAACAAGAAGTTAAAATGCTTAAAGAAATGCGCAGACTTTTAGGTTTGGGCATCAAAAAACTTAAAGCAATTCAAGGCAAAAACAAAGAGCTTTTAACCGTTATCAATATGTGCGAATATATTCTTTGCTGTGTAAGCACTGTTATTAACGTTAAGGCGTTCTACGAACAAAGGGTTGCTCTCAAACTTTGCGATAGCCCCAAGAAAATGCTTGATATTTGCGCTAAGATTAGAAAGATTGCCGAAACTGAAATTGCAAACGCTGAAAAGAGTTTGAAATTCGTTCGCAGAGATAGTTCTCTTGGCTTTGAAGCATCTCAAGGTTACGTTGGTGGCGAAGAGAGAATTCTTTGGAAAATCAAGCAAGTTAACTATATGCTCAAAACTGAACTAGGCTTCTATGAAAGAGAGGCAAAGGCTCACTTATAATCAATTAAAAAACACGGCAAATCGCCGTGTTTTTTTGTGTGTAAAAATTTTAATAACAACGTTATTTTTGTTTGCGTCTTGAAAAAATTTATGTTAATATGTATGTAGGGTAATTTGAAGTTTTTTGTTATAAAATGCAAAAAATTTGTCCTTTATTTTTAATAAAATTATCAGATTTTGTTTAAAATCTATTTAAATTTGCGTTCAATAATATTTATTTATAAATATTTTACTATATTTTAAGGAGAAAATCATGACTATTTTTAACGTTTTATCGTTAATAGGCGGTATCTCGCTTTTCCTTTTCGGTATGAACATAATGGGTTCATCACTTGAAAGGCGTGCGGGCGCAGGACTTCGCGGGCTTTTAGGTAAACTCACCACAAACCGATTTGCAGGGTTTATGACGGGGCTTGGCGTTACTGCAATTATTCAAAGTTCCGCCGCTACTACGGTAATGGTCGTTGGTTTCGTAAACTCAGGGCTTATGAGTTTGCATCAATCAATCGGTGTTATTATGGGCGCTAACGTTGGCACTACCGTTACCGCTTGGTTGTTATCTTTAACGGGTATTCAAGGCGAGAGCATATTTATCCAAATGCTCAATCCTAAAAACTTCTCGGCTATCTTAGCTCTTATCGGCGCGATTTTATATGTGTTTATGAAAAACGATAAGAGAAAGAGCGAAGGTTTAATTCTTTTAGGTTTCGCAACGCTTATTTTCGGTATGAATTCTATGACTACCGCCGTTGCACCCCTTCAAAATGAAGAGTGGTTTAGAAACTTGTTTATTATGTTCCAAAATCCGTTACTCGGCGTTTTATTCGGCGCGCTCGTAACGGCGGCAATTCAATCTTCTTCGGCTTCAGTTGGTATGCTTCAAGCGTTATCGGCAACGGGCGCGGTTACGGTTGGAACTGCAATTCCTATTATAATGGGTCAAAACATCGGTACTTGCCTTACGGCTATGTTATCTTCGGTTGGCGCAAACAAAAACGCAAGGCGCGCATCACTTATTCACTTATCCTTTAACGTTATAGGAACTACTTTCTGGCTCGTTGTATTTATGCTTATTAAGTGGATATTTAGTCCGATGATTTTAAGTGCTGGCGCAAATCAATTCAATATTGCAGTTATTCACTCATTGTTTAATATTGCTTGCACGCTTTTAATGTTACCGCTTGGTAAACTTCTTGAAAAGATTGCAATTAAACTTATTCCTGACGCTAAGCAAGAAGAAAAGAACGCGCTTTTAGACGAAAGACTTTTAAAAACCCCTGCGCTTGCTTTATCGGCGAGCAGAAAGTTAGCGGTTGAAATGGCTACCGTATCCGTAAATTCAATTTATAAAGCGCTTGACGTTGTTAAAGAATATTCTGCGGAAAAATGCAAAGAAATTCGTGAAGACGAAGATAAAACCGACTATTACGAAGATATTTTAGGAACTTATCTTTTAAAACTTAGCGCAACTCAGTTGAGTGACGCTGACTCTAAAGAAGCGGCTAAACTTTTAAATATTATAGGTGACTGCGAACGTATTGCGGATCATAGTATAAACCTTATCGAATCTGCTGAAGAACTCCACGAAAAAGGTATTGTATTTAGTGACGTTGCTACTTTAGACTTTGAAAATATTTCAAAAGCCGTTACTGAAACGTTAGAACTTTCACTAAAAGCCTTTATAGAAAACGACTTACAATCCGCGTTTAACGTTGACCCGCTTGAAGAAGTTGTTGATATCTTAAAGGAAAATTATAGAAAAGGTCACATTGAAAGGATGCAACAAGGCAAGTGTACCGTTGAAGCGGGCTTCGTTTGGTCGGATCTTCTTACCAACCTTGAAAGAATTTCAGACCACTGTTCAAACATTGCAGGCGCAATCCTTGATAATGAAAATATGAATTATCACCAGTACGTTAAGGATGAAGAGTCCGGCGAAGAATTCAAGGCTAAATTTGAATTATATTGCGATAAATATCTTGCTAAGGTGTGATTATGAAAGACGTAAAAACGATAGCGCTTATCGCGCACGATAGTAAAAAACAAGAGATGGTAGACTGGGCTATTGAGAACGTTAATATTTTGAAAAACTATCAACTTTGTGGAACGGGTACTACTTCTAAGCGTATTTCCGATGCAACTGGCTTAAAGGTAAAGGGTTATTTATCAGGTCCTTTAGGTGGTGACCAACAAATCGGCGCAAAAGTTGCCGAAGGTGATATTGATTTAGTTATCTTCCTTTGTGATCCATTGTCCGCTCAACCGCACGATCCAGACGTTAAGGCGCTTCTTAGAATTGCCAACGTTTACAACGTTGCAATCGCAACTAATCTTGCCACGGCTGACTTTGTTATAAGTTCACCATCGTTTATGAAATAAAATAAAACGGTTGCACAAGCAACCGTTTTTTTTGTTAAAAAAGTATAGGGTAGTAGAGTGTTTATTAAAAATAAATGCCCGTCAAAGATTGCTTTCGGCAAATGGTTTTGCTTGTGCAAAAGCACCGAACACTTGCGTGTTCTCATTACGCTTGGTAAAAATAGGGGAGACGCGATATTGCCCTTCAAGTAAGCCCGTCAAAGTTTGTTTTCGGCAAATGGTTTTGCTAACGCAAAAGCACCGAACACTGCGTGTTCTTATTGCGCTTGTTAAATAAAAAGTGGTGTACTGATAGCACACCACTTTTTATTTGGCAGGGGAGACGCGAAACTCTAAACACCAAATATATGCTTAAATTCAAGATTAAAACCACAATATATAGTGGTTTTTTCTTTTATGTCACAATTTAGTCACATTTTGATTAAATTTTGTCAATGATTTTCTTTTTATC
>JAFWXO010000022.1 GCA_017545865.1 Clostridia bacterium
GACTTGGAATTGTTATGCATAATAATCTTTCTCCTAAGATTTTCGTTTAGTTTAGTTTAATTTGATTTGATTTTTGCTTTATTTTATTTACCTATTACAACTATAAGCAAATAAATTACAGCCACTTTTTAAGACGTTAGAAACAAGCAAGACAAGGCTCGCGAAGTGTTTTGGATGAGATTGACCTTGCTGGTCATCGAAGTCAAAACACTAAGCAGAAACGCAGTATTGCGCCGTTTATAACGGATTAAAAATTATTTGCCGTTCCAGCAATAAGTGCAAAGCTTACACTTATCAATACCGATTGATTTACATAAACCTTCTAAGGACTGGAAGTCAACGGTTTTACAATGGAATTTTTCAGCCATTTTTTTGCGCAAGTTTTTACCGCGCTCGGTCTTACCGTCGGCATACTCGGGGATAAACTTTAAGCCTTCTTCCCCTTCGAGTTCAACGATAACGCTTCTTGCAATAAGTTCCATTTCGCTCGTTGAACGGGTAAAGTTTAAATACTTGCAACTATAGAAGATAGGCGGACAAGCCGAACGGATATGAACTTCTTTCGCGCCGTTTTCGTAAAGGAAATCAACAGTTCCTTTAAGTTGAGTTCCGCGAACGATTGAATCGTCAACAAACAAAAGGTTTTTACCGTCTATAAAATGTTCAACGGGTAAAAGTTTTGCCTTTGCAACTTTGTTTCTTTCCGACTGCTTGGACGGAGTAAAACTTCTCGACCAAGTGGGAGTATACTTAATAAAAGGACGGGCAAACGGAATTTTACTTTCCCTTGCATAACCTATCGCGTGGGGCGTACCGCTATCGGGAACACCTGCAACGTAATCTATATCGTAATTTTTAATTTCTTCAAGTTCGTCACTTGCCATTATCTCGCCGTTTCTATAACGAGAAAACTCAACGTTAACACCTTCGTAACAAGACGCGGGATAACCGTAATACGTCCAAAGGAAAGAACAAATTTTCATTTCGCTAAGCGCAGGCATTAAAACCTTAACCCCGTCAGCTGAAATTTCAACGATTTCGCCAGGGCCTAAATCACGCTCGATTTTATAACCCAACTTGTATGCAGCGAAAGACTCGAAGGTAACGCAATACCCGTCTTCCCCCTTGCCGAGCACGATGGGAATTCTACCGTATCTATCCCTTGCGGCAATCAAATGGCCATCGTCTTTTAAAATAAGGATTGAAGCCGTTCCGTCAATCACGCTTTGCGCAAACCGAATACCTTCGGCAAAACTGTCTTTATGATTGATAAGCGCAGTAACGAGTTCTGTTAAGTTTACTTTGCTACCTGAAAGGGTATCAAAATGACCGCCGTACTCGTCAAGATATTCCTTTATAAGTTCTTCAGCGTTGTTAATCTTGCCGATAATACAAATAGCGTATCTTCCGAGTTTTGAACGGATAAGCAATGGTTGAGGATCGGAATCACTTATGCAACCTATAGCGGAATTACCCGTCATATCGTCAAAAATATCGGCAAACTTAGTCCTAAAAGGGGAATTTTCTATATTGTGAATCTCCCTTTGAAGCCCGTCTTTTTCATTAAGCGCGGCAAGACCGCCACGCTTAACGCCTAAGTGCGAGTGGTAGTCAGTTCCGTAAAACACGTTGGAAATTACGTCCGACTTACCTACCGCTCCGAAAAAACCACCCATTTTCAGTTCCCCTTACGCAAAGAAAAGTTTAGATAAGGTCATAGGATCAATATACTTACCGTCTTTGTAAACTCTCATATTGCCGGAAGCAATTTCATCGATAAGCATAACCGAACCGTCTTTATCATAACCGAATTCAAACTTGATATCGTAAAGAACAAGACCCTTTTCCTTAAGGTCGTCAGCAACGATTTTGGTGATTTGTTGAGTCATAACCTTAACGTCTTCATATTGAGAGTCGGTCATAACGCCAAGAGCAACGAGCCCGTCTTTAGTAACGAGGGGATCGCCAAGTTCGTCGTTTTTAAAAGTCGTTTCAACGTATGCAGGAAGATCTGCGCCTTCTTCAATATAATCTCTATAACGGCGTAAGAAACTACCAACTGCTTTGTAACGGCAAATAACTTCTAACCCCTTGCCGAACGGCTTTGCAGGTAACACTTCCATAGTGGTGTTTTTAAGGTCTGCGCTAACGTAGTGAGTTTTAATGCCAGCAGCGTTTACCTTTTCAAAGAAGTAAATAGACATACGAAGGTTAACGTCACCAACGCCGTCAATAGTTAAACCAACGGAGTTTTCACCCGGGTCAAACACACCGTCTTTACCGGTGCAATCGTCTTTAAACTTTAATTCGTAATTACCGTTGTCAAGCGCGTATACGTTTTTGGTTTTACCAGTGTAAACAAGTTTCTTTTCCATAAATAATTTTCTCCTTGAAAATATAGATTTTAAATTAGTTGTTAAATTGAGCGAAAACTTTCGCATCTTTTTCAAGAGCTTTTGCTCTATCGTTTACTTTTTTGTCTTCAAGCTTTTTAGCCAAACCTTCATCGGATAACGCAAGCATTTGAACGGCTAATAACGCAGCGTTGCCTGCGCCGTTTATTGCAACCGTTGCAACGGGAACGCCCGTTGGTATTTGAACGGTGGATAAGAGCGCGTCCATCCCGTCAAGCGCGGTGGACTTGCAGGGAATACCGATTACGGGAAGAGTCGTCCTAGCGGCAAGAGCGCCTGCAAGGTGCGCCGCCATACCAGCTGCGGCGATTATTACGCCAAAGCCGTTTTCCTTTGCCTTGCTTGCAAAAACACCTGCTTCTTCAGGGGTTCTATGAGCGGAATAAACGTGAACTTCAAACGGAACGCCGAATTCTTTTAAAACGTTAACACCCTTTTCAACGATAGGTAAATCGCTATCGCTACCCATAATAATTGCAACTTTTTTCATAATTTTCTCCTTAAAACTCATATTAACTTCTCATTAAAAAATAAAAAGACGTACTCGCCCCTTGAAAAAGGAAAAAGAAGTACGCCCAGACGGTCGGCTCAACCAGAAGGTTGCTATCATTTCTGCTCCACTATGGTAAACCATAACTATCCGTCAGTAACAGAAACTCCGAAGTATAATAATTATTTGTAATAATTATAGCATATCCCCCTAATTTTTACAAGCATTTTTACAGTATATTTTAATTTTTTTGAAACTTGAAAAAATTGCCGTTTTTTTATAAAAAAGGTATTGACACGTCATTTTTACAGGGGTATAATATTTGTACAAAATCGTTGTGATAAAACACAACGCAAAAGGAGATTATTATGGCTAAATTAAAAGACAGATTATGGCTTTGGGCGCACCCCGAAGGAAAGTATTATAACGAATACGGCAACACTGAAGTTTCCCGTATGACTCCGCTTGAAGGCGCTATGCTTCTTGACTGCACGGGTCTTTTCATGGTTCCTGCTGGAACTAAGGTAAATCGCCGTCAATACAACATTTCTTTTAAACCCATGCAAAGAGTTGGTTGGGACTTGCTTAGAGATAACGACGGTGTTTCTTTAAAAGGCGCGGGCGTTAACCCCGATTTTACGAAAGAACTCATTGAAGAAGCAAAGGAATTTAAAAACATTACTTGCGGTGTATTCGATGACTTTATTGCAGGCGGAAGATACAAAAACTTCCCCATTGAAAACATTAGAAAAACCGCCGATATTTTACACAACGGGTGCGACCGTCGTTTAGATATGTGGATGGTTCTCTATATTGACGAGTTTGGCGTTGACGAAGAAAAAGATAAAGAATTCTGGCCCTACATTGAACCGTTTGACGGTATTATGCTTTGGACTATGGGCGAATCTAACCTTTGGAAGTTTGAAGAAAGATTTAAAATTTACAAGGAAAAAACGGAAGGCAAAAAGAGAATTCTCGGTCTTTACCTTTACAACTTTGGCGATAACAAGAAAGCAGATCCTAAGGAAGTTGCTTGGCAACTTGACAGATACTATGAACTCCTTAGAAATAAGGAAGTTGACGGAATATGCCTTCACACCAACACTATGGCTGACCTTGATCACGAAGGTTACAAAGTTTGCCTTGAGTGGCTTGCTAAACACGCTGACGACGAACTCCCCGAATAATTTAATTAAAAACGAAAAGCACGCAAATCTGCGTGCTTTTTTATTTTGTTATAATTTTTATAGTTTCGGTGTTTTGTTTATCTATAAAAATTTTCTTTAATCACCATCTATAATATCTATTTTTCTTACAACGGGTTTTACTGCCATAAACGTTTTAACCATTTTCATTTCATATTTTTCTCTAGGCTTAACTAAAACGTTTAAATCTTTTTGCATTTTTCCAATACCCCAACTAAACGAAATAAGCAATTGCTCATTAACTTCAATTTCAGCAATATCGCCTGTTCTGCCAGTCCATATAACCTCTGATTTATTTACGTCCCAAATTTTTACTTTACCTAATAAACCCTCTCCAATCTTTACCTTTACGATACCAATAGGGCTTGACGATGCAATAGGAAACCCACAATCTGGACAAACTTTTGCAACGCTTGAAACTTGTTTCCCGCATTCTGGACAATTTATAAGTGCCATTTTCTTTCCTCCTAAATTAACAATAAAAAAGTGCGCCAACCGAAGTTAACGCACCGAAAACGCAAACTCCGATTGTCGCCAAACAAATTTCAAGCATACGAAAGGATACCCTAACACAATAACCTGATGGAATTTGCGATTTTACCAAATTCATGTTGTTATTGTGTACAACAAAAAGAAGAATAATTCTTTGTAAAAAGAAAATATCCTACGTCTGCTTATGAAATTTGTTTGGCATAATCATTGTACCATGCAAAAAAAATTTTTTCAAGCATTTTTTTTAACTAAAAAACTCGACCATGATAAAGTCGAGTTCTTTTGTAAAATAATCTTGTTTGTATGGCAAACAACACCTTTTATGCCTTACGGCAAGTCTATTTCGTATAAATCTTTTGGCGGTAAAGGTTTGGTTGAAGTGTTAACAACCTTTTCAACTTCGCTAGTTGCCTTTGAAATTGCGATATTCGTGCCCGCGCCTGCAACGCAACCGCCGGGGCAACCCATGCCTTCGATAAGGCAACCGTTTTTCTTGCCCGCCTTTGCAAGAAGGAGCATTTTTTTGCACTCTTCTAAGCCTTCGGCGTGCTCAATCTTAACTTCAACGCCGGGGTAATATTCTTTAACGCATTTTTCAATGGCGCTCGCTACCCCGCCCGCAACCGCGTAACCACGGCCAGCGCCGGTCGCTTCGTGAATAGACCGTTCGCCACGATATTTTTCAAAATCAATTTCTCTCGCTTCAAAAACACCTAAAAGTTCTTCAAAAGTAATAACGAAGTCAACGTCACTACGAACGCTCAGTCTTGACGCTTCAAGTTTCTTCGCCGCGCAAGGCCCGATAAACACCACCCTTGCGTTAGGCGTTTTTTGTTTTATCTTTCTTGCAGTTGCAACCATGGGCGTGAGAGCCTGAGAAACCTTGTCAATAAGCGTAGGGAATTGCTTTTTAGCAAGCATAGCCCAACTTGGACAGCAAGACGTGAGTAAAAACGGAAGTTTTCCCGACACTACTTCGTTAACGTAAGCGTGGGCTTCGGTAGAACACGCAAAGTCCGCGCCGCTTGCAACTTCGTGAACTTCTTTAAAGCCAACGTCAAGGAGCGCGCCTTTAATCATCGCAATAGAAACGTCACTTCCGAACTGGCCAACTATTGCAGGCGCAATTTCCGCCACCACGTAATCTCCCTTTTTAATCGCTTGGATCATTTGGAAGATTTGAGATTTATCGGCAATCGCCGCAAACGGACAACTTACCATACATTGACCGCAACCTAAACACTTATCGTTATCGATAACCGCTCTACCGAGTTCATCGGTTGAAATAGCCTTAATTCCGCAAGCGGAAGAACAAGGGCGAACTTTATGCGCAATAGCATCGTACGGGCAGGCTTTTTTGCACTTGCCACAGTGAATACATTTTTCTTGGTCGATAACCGCCTTTCCGCTTTCAAAAGAAATAGCGTTTTTAGGGCAAACGGTTTGGCAGGCTTTCGCAACGCAGTTTCGGCATTGATTTGAAACTTCATACACGTTGTCTTTACACCTATCGCAAGCGGAAGGGATAACTTGCATAAGAGGTGGCTCGTAATACTTGTCTGAAATATTGCTGTTATCCAAGCCGTCGGTTATATGCACGGGCTTGTCAGACGGGTTTAAACTCATACCCATTGCAAGCCTTACTCTTTCAGATGCTATCGCCCTTTCACGATAAATGCTCTCGAAAAAGCGTGGAACTTCAGTGGGGGTTATTTTATAAGGTATCGCTTCAATACCGTCGTTAACTTTATTCGGCTCACTTTCGTAAGCAACTTTTGCAACTTCTCTAAACACTTCACGCCTTAATTTTTTAACGGAAGTGGGAAGTTCTCTAATTTGACCTGCCATATATTTATCCTCAAATTTTTTATCTATTATACCAAAACGAGTAAAATTTGTAAACTTTTAAATAAGGCGTGATAAAAGCATTTTTCTCTTATCGCTATCGCCAAAATATTCTCTCGGATAGTCGCCATCAATCTTCATATCAAGCGCAACAACCCCCTCTTTTAAAATGATTATTCTACCGGCAACCGCAAGCGCCTCGTCAATATCGTGCGTTACGAAAAGCGTTGCCTTTTTATCCTTTTGCCAAGCGGAAATAAAATAGTTGATAATCGAAATTTTAGTTTTTATATCGAGCGAAGAAAAAGGCTCGTCAAGTAGCATAACTTCACCGCTAGATAAAAACGCCCTTAGTAAATTTACCCTTTGCTTTTCACCACCCGATAAAGTTTTGGGGTAGCAATCTTTTTTATCCAAAAGGGAAAAATCAATAAGCCCCTTTTCAATCTTTTCTTCATCGTCACACGCGAGTTTAAGGTTTTGAAAAAGAGTAATCCCGTCAATTAACGCGGGTGACTGAAAAACGAAAGAAACGCTTTTATCTTCAATAAAACCTTCGTATTTTATAAGTTTTGAAACGGCTTTAAGTAGCGTCGTTTTTCCAACGCCGGAAGATCCTAAAACACAAGTAATCTCCCCGTCTAAAACCTCTAAATTTATTCCGTTTAAAACAACGTTTTCACCGTAACGTACGGTTAAATTTTCTATTTTCACTTTCTCTTACTCTCCACTATATCAAACGCAAATTTGCCGATAAATTCGATGATTATGCCGATAACGCAAACAACGAGCGTCAACGCGAAAAGCATAACCGTATCGTAAATTGCCGCTTCTTGCATCGCGCCGCCAACGCTACCGTAAACACTCGCTAAAATTTCCGCCGAAACAGTGAGTTTTAAACCAAAGGAAAAGGCGGAAGAAAAATCGAGATAAAGTTTTGGGAAAAGCGAAGGAATATATAGGTATCTAACCTTTTTTATAACTGGCGTTTTATAAACCTTGCACATATCTTCAAGGTCAGTGTTTATTGATTTTAGCGAAGAGTAAACCGCCGTGTATAAAAGCGGGAATAAGGTTAAAAAGCAAACGTAAACGGGGGCTTCAGTCCTTTTTACTTTTACCAAAATTATAAGTAAAACTGCAAGCGTTGGGAGTGAGCGCATAACGCTAACAATCGCCCCAAAAACGTTTGCAAAAGCATTAAATTTATATGCAAAACTTGCGGTAATAACGGCAAAAATAGCCGATATTAAAAACGCTATAACAACCCTTAAAAGCGTTGAAAATAGAGCCGAGTAAAAGAACTTTTCGGTAAACAATTCGCCCACTTTTTTAATCGTGAACGTTGGCGACGGAACTATAACCGAGTTTTTAACCGTTATATAAAAAATAAACCAAACGGCAAAAACTAAGGCAATTCCGCCTATTGAATACGCCAATCTTTTCCCCATCAAAACTCTCCTTCAAACCAAAAATCATTTGAAATTTCTTTAACGGCGTTTGGGTTTACCGCCTTAATTTTTAACAAAAATTCTTCAATTTCCGCCCTTGAATTTTTAGCGGAAACGAACTTTATACTCGACCTTTTTATAGCGTTTTCAGTTAAATTTTGCTCGTTAAAAGATGGGGTTAACCCGTCTTCAAGCCTACCCTTTATTGCATTGCAAATAGCCGTTTTATTGTCAATTTTTAAGTAATTTTCGCTCGCTTTTATGCCGTTTATAACTGCTTTAACCTTGTCAAAATTGCTACCTAGCACGCTTTTTTTGGCAACGATAACCGCTTGCGGAAAGCCGTTTTCACTATATAAAGCGCCTAAATCTCCAACGAAATTAAGCGATAATTTATCGGCTTTAAGGTCCGCCGCTGGCGACGGCGCTAAGTAATAATCGCAGTCAGTAACGCCTATTTCCGTTGGTTTTATAGCGATTAAATTAACCTTATCTTGAGCCTTCCCCTCGCCGTTTTTAAGTTCGTTAAACGGAACGTTTAAATCGTTTAAAGTTGCTTTTAAGGTAAGACCTGGGATATTTGGAAGTTGCACAACGCCTATCGTTTTTCCAACTAAATAAGTGGCGTTTTGCTTGGTAATCTCCCCTTCGGTTTTAGATAAAAAGTAAAAATTGCCGTGAGTAATCGTTCCTAAAATTTGATAAACGCTACCGCTTCCAAGATATAAAGAAGCAACGTTTATAGGGATAATAGCAACGTCTGCAACGGGGTTTTCGCCGGTTACTTTTGCCGTGATAACGTCCGACCCAACGATATTATACGAAATTTTGTCGTTACAGTTTTCAATCGCGTAAGAAAGCGAAAGCGCGGGCGCTCCGTCAGGCGCGTAAACGGTTAAAGTTTCCCCGCCCTTTTTGCAAGCAGGGAAACATAATAATGAAATTATTAAAGTTAAAATTGAGATTAGTCTTTTCATTTTAAAGTAGTAAGCCCTGGTTTAAGTTCAACTGCGTTTCCATCAACGGTTGCAAAAACCGTAACGTTTGTTGGGTTATAAATAGATTTTTCTCCGCTACAAATTCTAAGTTTTTTTATAGCGTTTAAATATTCGCAAAGCTCAATATTAGTTGCATACCAAATGGAACTATCTTCCTTTAAAATATCAAGCGTTTCTGTTAAAACGTGCCAGTTATTTCTATTTTTAAAATCGTGCGTGTGCCCCCAAATATAAAAAATGGGAAGTTTGCTATAAGACGATAATTTTGTAAAATTCTTAGCATCGCCAACGGCGTTATCGTGATGGCAAGTGCCTGTCCAGAGCATAAAATTTTCAGGATGAGCGAAAGTTCTTGATTGACCTGCAGTTCTCGCGTAAGAAAAACCAAGCGCTTTTAAAAGAGCCAAAAGTTCATCGTTATACTTTCCGTTAGGATAAGCGTAACCCGTAACGGGTTTACCCGTCATATCTTCAAGGGCGTTTTTGCAATCGATAAGCTGAGTTACCATTTGATCAACGGGAATTCTTTCGTTCCAAAAATGGCTTTTTGTGTGGTTTGCTATCTCGTGAGTTTTAGAAAGTTCAAAAACGTTGCTACTTGATAGGAAATTTTCACTAGCATTTATCCAACCGCTAACGAGATTGAAGGTTGCTTTCGCCCCGTATTTATCTAAAATCTCAGCAAGTTTTAAGTCTAAAACGTTACCATCGTCATACGAAAAGGTTACCGCTTTAGTTTTTTTGTTTGGAAATAAATCAAATAATATCATTGCGCTCTCCAAAAAAATGCTTATTTATATAACAATTTTAACATTATTTGCTCGTAATTACAACAAATTTTACAAGTTTTTCCTTGTATTTTTTCACGCCGTTTTGTAAAAAATCACTTGACTTTAAGGGGGTTTCGTTGTAAAATTTAGCCATGAATCCTTTTATTTCTTGTAGATATACACTCGGCTCAATCTCAACTATCGACGGGGCTTGGAGCTGGACAAACGTTAATATTCCCGATAATAAAATTTACGTTATCGAGAAAGGCGAAATTTTCGTTGAGGGCGGTGGCGCAAGTTTTATTGCAAAGGCTGGCGATTTAGTTTTAATCCCTGCAAACGTTACCCACTCCGCAAGGTTAACGGATAAAAAGTTCGTTAAAAAAAGTTGGATACACTTTGCTATGAAAGAAGGCGTTTCCAACTACTTTTCAAGTTACGGCGCGCCCGTAAAGATTGAACTTCCCGCGCTTCAAAAAACGCTTAAAACGATAAATGAAGTAATAAAGGCGGGCGAACTTTCCGAGCCTTATAAAAGTTTGAAAACAAGTTCTGGTATCTTTGAGCTTGTTTCCACTTTTTTAGACGAATCTCTCCCACGCCTTCCCTTACCGCTTGACAATATCGATAAGGCTATCGACTTTATAAACGATAACTACACTAAGCAATTTTCCCTTGATTTTTTATCGGAAAAATTCGAGTGTTCAAACAACCACTTTATTAAGAAATTTAAAGAAAAAACGGGCTATACGCCGATTAAATACCTTGCAATAAGGAAAATTGACGAGGCAAAACGCCTGCTTGAAACAACTCAAATTCCAATAAGCGAAGTTATGGAAAGGGTTGGTTATGAAGACGCTTCTTACTTTTCAAAACTGTTTAAAAAACTCGTTGGATACTCGCCTAAGAGTTTTAGAGAAAACGTTGAACAAAAACAATTAGTATGAATAATAAATTTATAATAAGCACACAAACTTTCGCATCACAATGCGATAAAAACCAAACGCTCCGCCACGACGCTATTCTTAGCATTTTTCAAGATTTGGCAACCGCTCACTCTATCCAAATGAACGTTGACTACAACACTTTGAAAGAGCGTTCTAACGCCTTTTGGGTTATAACTAAACTCAAGTTTAAAAAGGTTGGTAAAATTTGCCACAACGAGCCCGTTACGCTTGAAACTTGGCCGTTAAAACCCGATTTAATAAGGTATCTAAGAGATTTCCATATAAGCGCTAAAAACGGCGAAATTCACGGCTCTTCCGAGTGGTGCATGCTAGATTTTGCAAATCAAACAATTCGCCGTTTAAACACCGTTTGCTACCCCGTAGACTTAATTCACGAGCAAAAACGAGCAGACGTTACGCCGTTTTTGCGACTTAACGAACAAACTGACGAATCTAATTTATCTTACCGCTATAAAGCCGTTTTATCAGATATTGATATGAACGGGCACGTTAATAACGTTTCTTATGCCAAGATGGCTTTAAACGCTTTTTCGCTTGACGAGTTCTACTCTCTTTCGTTAAACGCGTTTGAAATTCACTTTATTTCCCAGTGTTATTTTGGTGATGAAATTTGCATTTATAAAAAAATCGTTGACGATAAAATTTTTATCGACGGTAAAGTTAACGGCAAGCAAGTTTTCAAGTGCCTATTTTATAACGAATAATTTTTAAAATGAAAAAAATCGGTAAACAAGTTTTATTTTTACGAACTTCAAGCGAAATTGCGAGAAACGGCGAAGGTACAATAATAAGATTAAATAACGGAACTTTAATGTTCGCGCTTGACGAATATTATCAAGGCTCTCGCGTTGACCACGCCCCTGCAAGAATAGTTGCTTATTATTCAACTGACGAAGGCGAAACTTGGGGAAACAAAAGGGTTATTTTAGAAATCGGCGAAAACGAAGAAAACCTTAACTCTCCAAACCTTATTATCTTTAATAATGGAGATTTAGGTATGTTTTACGGCGTTTATTCCGTAAACGACGGCACGCTTAACTCTACCCCTCATTTAATACGCTCAAAAGATAACGGAAAAACTTGGTCAAAACCCATAAGAATATGCAAAGATAAAAGTATTCATTACATAATGAATAACGACAGAGTAACCGTTTTAAAAAGTGGAAGAATTATTATTCCGCTCGCCTTTCACGGGCAAGACGTTTCAAATATAACTCCTGGCGAAATACATTTTGCATATTCCGATGACGACGGATTTACTTGGGATATGCTTGAAACGAAAATTGCTTTCCCTTTTGACGATTACACCAAGTTCCAAGAACCTGGAATTTACGAGTTTGAAAACGGCGACTGGTGGGTTTACGCTCGAACTGCCCTTCGCTATCAATACCAAACTTTCTCGTTTGACGGTGGCAAAACTTTTGAAACGCCAACACCTAACGAATATTTTAGGTCACCCGTTTCGCCTATGAAGGTTAAAAAAGTTGGCAAATATACCGTTGCCGTTTACAATCCCTTGCCAAACGATGAAACTGCTCCCGTTTGGGGAAGCGTTGCAAGAACGCCTTACGCTATTGCAGTTAGCCGTGATGACGGAAGGTCTTTAACCTGCAAGCCCGCTAATTTTAACGAGTTTGAGAAAAATTGCTATTATTTAGAAGATGATCGCTCAAATTATTACTGTTACCCCACCATTTGCGAAGTAAAAGACGGTTTTTTAGTTGCATACTATCACAGCAACGGAACGGAATTTAGCCTTAACAGTACCAAGATAACCAAAGTTTTATTTAGCGAACTTGAAAATTAAAAAAATAAAAAGTGTGGAATTTATCCACACTTTTTTTATTTTGCTTTTTCTTCAGCACTTACCGTTTCTTCAATTTTAACATATTTAGCAGGAAAGAAACACTTAATTCCAAATACTACGAAAATAAATGAAATAATTAATAACGCAAAACCCATTGACGTAGTTATTGCTTCAAATAAATCAAGCGCCATATAATTAACGTTATAAGCAACGTCTACAATTCCATTTTGCATACCCGTATAGGCATCGCCACCATAAGTTTCTTTCCAAGGATAACGTTGTAAGCCTGCATTATCCGTTATTGAAACAAACAGTATAATACTAAACACTAATGCTATAAACGCGATTGAAAAATAAAGAATCGCAACTATTTTGTTTTGTCTTTTCTCGTACATAATAAAATTTCCTCCTTATTAAACTACCATTTTGGTAGTTATGAATTTATTTTACTACCAAAATGGTAATATGTCAAGTATAAGGAGTGCTGTTATGGAAATTTTTTTAGGGAAAAATTTAAAAGAACTTAGAATTGAGCATGGGTACACTCAAAAACAAGTTGCTGATATGTTAAATATAAATAGCGTAACCTATCTTCATTATGAAAAAGATCAACGAGAACCACCCTTATCTCTTTTAGCAGATATGGCTAAACTATATGAAGTTTCCGTTGATTATTTACTTGGGCTTAAAGATTATTGATAAACAAAAAAGTGTGGAATTTATCCACACTTTTTTTATTATTTCTTTAAAGTTTGTAAATAGTCGCCGATTTCATACATCGCTTGTTTTAAAGTTTGATGTTCGGGGAGCATTACAACGCGGAAGTGGTCAGGAGTTTTATAACCAAAACCAGTACCCGCAACGATTAAAATTTTCTTTGCTTCTAAAAGACCGCGAGCAAATTCTTTATCGTTAGTAACGTTATACCTTTCGGTATCAATTTTCGGGAAGATATAGAACGCGCCTTTGTTGGGAACTACCGATAAACCGTCAATTTCGTTAATCGCGCTAACGCAAGCCTCTCTTTGAAGATAAAGTCTACCAGTCGGAGAAATCATTTCCTTAGTGTATTCAGTATCTTTAAGAGCGGTGGGAACGATAAGTTGCATAAGCGCGTTAGAGCAAAGTCTAACAGACGCTATTACAACGAGCGCTTTTTGGAGTTCTTCCATCTTTTTGCATTTGCCGCTAAGAACTATCCAACCGCATCTTAAACCGCAAAGGCAATGTGATTTAGATAAACCGTTTAACGTTACGATAGGAAGATCGGGAGCGAGTTTAGCGAAAGAATTGTGAACTAAACCGTCAAAAACGAGCCTATCGTAAATTTCATCAGAGAACACGATAATATCGTTCTTTCTTGCAATTTCAGCGATTTGGAGCAAGATTTTATCGGAATATAAAGCGCCGGTCGGGTTGTTCGGGTTGATAACTACGATTGCTTTGGTGCGCTTAGAAATCTTTCTTTCAATATCTTCGATATCGGGATTCCACTCGTCTTCTTCATTACAGTCGTAAAATACGGGAACGCCACCTGCGGCAAGAACGGAGTTTGACCATAAAGAATATCCCGGGTTGGGCATTAAAACTTCATCACCGGGGTTAACGATAGCGGTGGTAAGCATATTTGCAGCCTCTGAAACGCCGTTGGTAACGAAAACGTCGTTCGTGGAAGTTACGGGAACGCCTTTTGATACTTCATAGTCCATAATTGCTTGTAAAGTACCTGCCATACCCCTTAAACCACAGTAACCGAGAGATTTTTCAACGTTTTCGATAATATGTGATTTAACAGACTCAGGCATTTTAAAACCAAACGCTGCTGGGTTGCCCGTGTTGAGTTTTAAAACTTTTTGACCTTCCGCTTCCATTTCAAGCGCTCTGAAAAATACAGGGCCACGGATATCGGAGTGGATATTTTCTAATCTTTCCGCCATAAATTCGTATTGCATAATTTCACCTATTTTAATAAGATTTAATATATAAATAATACTCTTTTTAGTGCCTTTTGTCAATAAAAAAATGTAGGCGAAAAGCCTACATTTTTTTAAACTAATTCAATAATAGCAACTTCCGCTGCATCACCGCGACGTTGACCTTTAAGATATTTTCTAGTGTAACCGCCGCCTTGGCCGAGTTCTTCTTTTCTATCAGCGTATTTGGGAGCGATTTCGTTGAATATCTTTTCTACGAGCGGATGATTGATGCCTTTTACTCTTGCTCTAAAATCAGCCTTAGATTCGCCTTTTTCTTTGGTGAATTGCAAATCGTAAGTAAGGCTCATGATTTTTCTTCTTGCGTTGAGTTTCTTAGGACCGTCTTTAATAACCTTTTTGGTAACTTCTTTACCCTTAGCATCCTTAGTGGTAACCGTAGTTTCAACGGTATCAGCATAGGTGTTAACTGCTAAAGTAATGATTTTTTCAACGTAAGGTCTTAATGCGCGAACGTGTCCTTCGGTAACTTCAATTCTGCCATACCATAAAAGGTTAGACGCTTGATTTCTGAGCACTGCTTTTCTTTGAGTGGTGGTTATACCCATTCTTCCCGGCATTGTCTTATTCCTCCTGTTCCTTTAATTTAAGACCGTAACTGTTGAGTTTCAAAATTACTTCGTCAAGCGACTTTTTACCTAAGTTTCTAACCTTAAGCATATCGTCTTCGGTCTTTTGTGTTAAATCTTCGATAGTGTGGATACCCGCGCGCTTTAAACAGTTGTAAGAACGAACGGAAAGATCCATTTCTTCAATGCTCATTTCCAAAATCTTCGGAAGCGGATCAGTTGGCGGAGCAACTAAGATGCCAAAGCCAGACATAACGTCCGAAAGGTTTACGAAAATGCTAATGTGTTCCTGAACGATTTTAGCCGCTAAGGAAACGATTTCTTTACCCGTGAACGCGCCGTTGGTCCAAACTTCTAAAATAAGTCTATCTCTATCGAGATTTTGACCAACTCTTGCATTTTCAACGTTGTAACTTACTTTAGTTACGGGAGTGTAAATAGAATCGATAGCAATATAACCGATTTCACCAGTTTTGTTGCTATCAGCGCTCTTGTAACCTCTGCCTCTACCGATAGTTAAGTCAGCATCGAAAATACCGCCTTCGTCAACAGTACAAATGTACTGATCGGGATTGAGAACTTCAACTTCTGCGTCAAGCTCAATGTCGCCAGCCTTAACTACGCAAGGACCTTCTTTTCTGATGTTTAAAATCTTTTTAAAATCAACGTCAGTCGTGGTAGTCTTAAGAGCGATTGCTTTTAAGTTTAAAATAATTTCAACAACGTCTTCCTTAACGCCTTTAATAGTTGATAATTCGTGTTTAACGTCAAGATTCGGAGCGAACTTGATACCTTGAATAGCAGCGCCAGGAAGCGCGGATAACAAGGTTCTTCTCAAACAGTTACCAACGGTGATACCAAAGCCTTTTTCAAGGGGTTCAACAACGATTTTACAGTAACTTTTGTCTTCGCTTTCTTCTACCGAAATCTTAGGCATTTCAATTTCCATCATGGAAAACTTACCTCCTAATTATAGTTTGAATCGCGATTATATTACTTAGAATACAATTCGACAATCATTTGTTCCTGAATTTGTAAATCAATATCTTCTCTAGTCGGAAGAGCGATTACTTTACCTTCGAGTTTTTCAGCATCAAATTCAAGCCACTTAGGAACGTTATTAGCGTGTTCAGTTTGTTTGAACGCTTCAAAGTATTTGTTGCCTCTCTTGTTTTCCTTAACAGCAACCACGTCACCTGCTTTTAATTGATAAGAAGCAATGTTTACGTTCTTACCGTTAACGGTGAAGTGAGCGTGAGTTACAAGTTGACGCGCAGATGAACGAGAAGGAGCAAAACCAAGACGGAATACAACGTTATCAAGTCTTCTTTCTAAAAGAGATAACATGTTTTCACCGGTAACGCCTTTCATTCTATCGGCTTCAACGAAATAATCTTTAAATTGTTTTTCGAGTACGCCGTAAATTCTCTTTGCCTTTTGTTTTTCAGCAAGTTGAGTGCCGTATTCGGAAACTTTGTGTCTGCCTGCGCCGTGTTGGCCGGGTGCTACCGGTCTTTGTTCAAACGGGCAAACGGTTTTATAGCACTTTTCGCCTTTTAAGAAAAGTTTGCATCCTGCTCTTCTGCATAAACGACATTTTGCGTTTGTATATTTAGCCATTTCCTATATACCTCCCTATTATACTCTACGACGCTTCGGCGGACGGCAACCGTTGTGGGGAATAGGAGAAACGTCTTTAATAAGAGTTACTTCTACACCGCATACGCCTAATGCTCTAATAGCCGATTCTCTGCCTTGACCTGGGCCTTTTACGTAAACTTCAGCCGATCTTAAGCCGTGTTCCATAGCAGCTTTTACTGCTACTTCTGCTGCTTGTTGCGCTGCAAACGGAGTGCTCTTTCTCGAACCTCTATAGCCGAGTGCGCCTGCGCTTGCTTGAGTAATAGCGTTACCGTTCATATCAGTAACGGTTACGATGGTATTGTTGAAAGAAGATTGGATGTGTACCTGACCTTTATCAACTTTTTTAAGTTCTCTACGTTTTTTAGTAGTAGTTTTAGCCATAATAACTTATCCCTCCTCTTACTTAGATGCAGTCTTTTTCTTAGCGACTGTTCTACGCGGACCTTTTCTAGTACGCGCGTTTCTCTTGGAACTTTGACCTCTAACGGGAAGACCTTTTCTATGTCTTACACCACGGAAACAGCCAATTTCCATAAGTCTTTTTACGTTAAGGTTTACTTCGGTGCGAAGTTCGCCCTCAACTTTGTAGTTGTGGTCGATATATTCTCTAAGTTTAGAGATATCTTCTTCCGTTAAATCCTTAACTCTTGTGTCAGGATTGATTCCTGTTGCTTTCAAAATTTTAGTTGCGGTCGGTCTACCGATACCATAAATATAAGTGATACCGATTTCAACGCGCTTTTCTCTTGGTAAATCTACACCGGCAATACGAGCCATTTTTTTAACCCTCCGAAATTAGTTAAATAATAATTTTTTTATTTTAGTTTGGTTTGTAAGAAGTAATTAACCTTGTTTTTGCTTATGGTTTTTATTCTTGGAACAAATTACCATAACTTTGCCTTCTCTTCTGATGACTCTGCATTTGTCGCACATAGGTTTTACTGATGGTCTTACTTTCATTTTTTATTTCCTCCGATAATTTTTTGATTATAAAAATCAGTTTTTGCTGCGCCATACGATTCTACCTTTGGTTAAATCGTAAGGGCTCATCTCTATCTTAACTCCGTCACCCGGGATAATCTTAATGTAATTCATTCTAAGTTTTCCTGAAATGTACGCGGTTATGATAAAGCCGTTTGAGAGTTTAACTTTGAACGTAGCGTTCGGCAATGCTTCGACGATAACGCCTTCTGCCTCAATAACGTCGTTTTTAGACACTCTTTATTTACCTCCATTTTTATAATCGCTTGCAAGTCTTTCTTGCTACTACCTACTCGCCCGCTTCTTCCTTAAGGCTTAAAGTTTACACTGTACCACCAGATTCGGCAAGTAGGAAGTGTTTACAGCGTTAATATCTCAACGCCGTTGTCGGTTATTACAACCGTGTTTTCATAGTGCGCTGACGGCATCTTATCCCTTGTAATACAGTCCCACCCGTCTATGTCGACTTGGTAAGTACCCATATTTATCATAGGTTCGATGGCTAACGTCATGTTCTTTCTAAGTCTAACGCCAGTTCCCCTTCTTCCATAGTTCGGAACTTCAGGATCTTCGTGGACTTTTCTACCGATACCGTGCCCTACCATCGCTTTTACGACGGAAAAGCCGTTTTTGACAGCGTGCTCTTCTACTTGAGCGCCGATATCGCCAAGCGCGCTACCTATCATTATGCCTTCAATTCCTTTAAAGAAACACTCTTCGGTTACCCTAACGAGTTTATCCTTCTCAGGCGTTACTTCACCTATACGGAACGTTCTTGCACCGTCACCGTGGAAACCGTTTAAACACGCGCCCACGTCAACTGAAACGATATCGCCTTCTTTAATAATTCTATTGCCAGGTATTCCGTGCACTACTTCTTCGTTAATCGAGATGCAAGCGCTTTTCGGAAACCCGTATAAACCTAAAAAGGAAGGTTTCGCCCCGCAAGACGTTATATAGTTGTGAATAACTTTGTCGAGTTCCCCCGTAGTCATGCCGGCTTTCACCGTTTGACCCGCTAAATTAAGCGCGTCTCTCACGACTTTACAGGGTTCTCGCATAAGTTCAATTTCTCTATCCGATTTTATGATTATCATCTTAACCTAACTTGTTGACAATCTCGTCAAACACGCTGTCAATCGATTGATCGCCGTTGATAACTAAAAGCTTTCCAGCCTTTTTGTAGTAATCAATAAGCGGCGCAGTTTGATTTTCATAAACGGAAAGCCTGCTCTTTACGGTTTCTTCGTTGTCGTCCGCTCTTTGGTAAAGTTCTGCGCCACATTTGTCGCAAGTGGTTTTACCATTAAGGAAATCAACGTGATAAGATTCGCCACAAGGACAAACCCTTCTACCCGTAATTCGCTTTAAAAGTTTTGTTAAGTCAACGTCTATATTAACGACCGTTTCAACGTTTGAAAACTTATCAAGTTCTTCCGCTTGGAAAGTATTCCTCGGGAAACCATCTAATAAGTAACCGTTCTTACAGTCGTCTTTTGCTAAACGTTGTTTAACGATTTCTACCGTTACTTCATCGGGAACGAGTTGACCTTTATCTATATAAGATTTAGCAACAACGCCGATGGGAGTTTGTTTTTTAATGTTTTCTCTAAATATATCGCCCGTCGAAATGTGCGGAATAGAGTACTTTTCAGCAAGCCTTGTTGCTTGAGTACCTTTACCCGCGCCCGGAGCTCCAAGTAATATAACGTTCATCTTACTTCAAAAATCCCTTGTAGTTCTTCATCATAATTTGCGATTGAAGCGCAGTGTTGAACTCGATTGCAACGGATACTACGATGAGCATACCGGTTGCAGTAAATACGCTGTAGCTTTCAGGGCTTATTGCCTTGAATACGATAGACGGAACAAGCGCGATAAGCGCTAAGAATAACGCGCCGAAAAGAGTAATTCTTCCGCTAATCTTTTTAAGATATTGAGCAGTAGGCTTACCGGGGCGAATACCCATAATAAAGCCACCGTTTTGTTGAATACTCTTCGAAATATCGTCCGGATTGAACTGAATTGACGTGTAGAAGTAAGCAAAGAAGATAATGAGTAAACTCAAAACTACCATGTAAAGCCAAGAGTTTGTACCCATCCAAGTTGCCCACCATTGACCGAAACTACCGTTAGCCCAGCCAAAGAGCGTCATAATAAGTTCAGGGAAACTAAGAATAGAGAACGCGAAGATGAGCGGAAGAACGCCAGTCGAGTTAACCTTAATGGGAATAACCGTCGATTGACCGCCGTACATCTTGTTGCCTTTAATTTGCTTAGCGTATTGAACGGGAATCTTTCTTTCAGCAAGTTCAACAGTTACGATGCAAGTGAATACTACTACGATTGCAATAAGCATTGCTATGAGTTTCCAGAAGTTGTTAAGACCACCTTCAGAAGCCCAAATATTAGTAATCATAGGAATAAACGCTTGACCTGCGCTTGCCAAAATACCCGCAAAAATAAGGAGCGATATACCGTTTGAAACACCGTAATCGGTAATTCTCTCGCCAATCCACATAGTAATTACAGTACCCGCCGTAAAGAAGAGTATAACTACTACGTATGCAAGCCACTTTTGATTGAAAAGCATTTCGCTAAGCGGAGTTGCGTTGTCGGATGCAACTAAGTTTACGTCATACGCCATTAAAATACCAAGCGCTTGCACTACTGCAAGTAAAATGGTCAAATATCTGGTGTATTGCGAAATCTTTTTACGTCCTTCTTCGCCTTGCTTGGAAAGTCTTTCAAGTGAGGGGATTGCAACTGCAAGAAGTTGGATGATAATGGACGAGTTAATGTAAGGTCCGATACCCATCGCGAACAAAGTTCCCGATTGAAGCGAACCACCCGTCATCATGTTCATTATGTTAAGGTAAGAAAGTTCTTCCACCATGCCTTTGGAAATAAGCTCAGAACCAACGCCCGGAACGGGAATATAGCAACCAAACCTATAAACTAACAAAAGCAATAAGGTAATATATATCTTAACGCGGATTTCTTTTACCTTAAACGCTTGTTTTAACGTTTCAAACATTTTGTAACCTCCGTCTTATAAGTTAAAGGGATAAATTAAACTAATTCGCAAGTACCGCCGGCTTTCTCGATTGCTTCTTTTGCAGATGCCGAGAATTTAGTAGCCTTAACGGTGAGCGCTACTTTAAGTTCAGCGTTTCCTAAAACTTTAAGACCAACTGCGTTTTTAACTTCTTTGATAAGACCTGCGCACCATAAAGTTTCAAAATCTACGACTGCGTTTGCTTCAAAGTTGTTAAGTAAGTCTACGTTAACGATTGCGTAAACTTTTCTAAAATGGTTGTTGAAACCACGTTTGGGAAGTCTTCTGGTAAGGGGCATTTGACCGCCTTCAAAGCCAGGTCTAACGCCACCGCCACTTCTTGCCCATTGACCTTTGTGGCCCTTACCGCTAGTTTTACCTAAACCAGAACCAGTACCACGGCCAAGTCTCTTAACCGATTTTCTGCTGCCTTCAGCAGGTTGTAAAGTATCAATTCTCATTGTGCCACCTCTTAAACGTTTTCAACTTTTACAAGGTGAGATACAACTTTTAATTGACCTTGTAAAGTCGCGCTGTCAACGAATACTTTGGACTGACCGATTTTCTTAAGACCTAAAGCGGCTACAGTGCCTTTTTGAACTGCGGTACACGAAATAGTGCTTTTTACAAGTGTTACTTGTACTTTAACTTCTTTAGCCATTTTTCGTTACCCCCTTAGCCCAAAATTTCTTCAACGGTTTTACCGCGAAGCGCTGCAACTTCTTCAACAGACTTAAGACCGTAAAGTCCTTCAAGCGCTGCTTTTACCATGTTGATAGGGTTGGAAGTTCCGTGAGATTTAGTTCTAATGTTCTTAACGCCCGCTGCTTCCATAACCGCACGAACAGGACCACCAGCGATAACACCAGTACCTTCTTCTGCGGGGAGCATTACGATAGAACCTCTACCAAACTTACCTACCGTTTCGTGTGAAATGGTGTTGCCTACGAGTGCAACTTTTCTCATAGCCTTTTTAGCTTGAGCGGACGCTTTATCGATTGCTTCGGGAACTTCGTTTGCTTTACCCATACCGCAACCTACTCTGCCGTTTTCGTCACCTACAACGACGAGCGCCGCAAATCTCATTTTTCTACCACCCTTAACTACTTTAGTTACGCGGTTTACGCAAATGAGTTTTTTGCAAAGGCCGTCTTTTTCTTCTTGTCTTCTGGGAGACTTATTTTCTCTTGCCATTATGAAATTTCCTCCTATCAGAATTTAAGGCCGGCTTCTCTTGCGCCGTCTGCTACGCTTTCTACTCTACCAGTGTAAATGTAACCGCCTCTGTCGAATACTACGGTTTCAATACCCTTTGCAAGAGCGCGCTTAGCAACTTCTTGACCTACAACCTTTGCTGCGTCTTTCTTGGATAAATCTTTTACCATTTCGATAACGCTCTTTTCAACGGTGGAGCAAGCTACTAAAGTGTTACCTGCAACGTCGTCAATAATTTGAGCGTAAATGTGATTAAGACTTCTGTAAACTGAGAGTCTTGGGCATTCAGCAGTGCCGGATACCTTTTTTCTTACTCTTTTATGCCTTTGAATTCTATCGGCATTTTTATCAATCTTAGATATCATATCAAGTTACTCCTTATTTACCAGCCGTCTTACCTTCCTTACGTTCGATTACTTCATCGCTTAAGCGAATACCGTAACCGTGATAAGGTTCAGGTTTTCTGATGGCTCTGATTTTAGCCGCTTCCGCGCCAACGAGTTCTTTAGAAATACCTTTTACGGTGATTTCCGTGGGAGACGGACAAGCAAGCGTGATGCCTTCTACTGCCTTGAAATCAACGGTGTGGCTAAGACCTACCGATAACACGATGTCTTTACCGTTTTGGGTAACCTTCCAACCAACGCCGTTTACGATAAGCGTTTTAGTGTAACCTGCAGTTACGCCGATTACCATGTTGTTAAGTAACGCTCTGTATAAGCCGTGTTTAGATTTGGTTGCGTTTTCTTCGTTTTTACGAGAAACTACCGCTTCACCGTTTTCAACTTTAATTTCAATGTTGTTGCCATCGTAATCTTGAGTAAGAGTTCCTAAAGGACCTTTTACGGTAAATACGTTAGCGTCAACTTTAATTTCTACACCTGCGGGAACTTTAACGGGTGCTCTACCTATTCTTGACATAGCGCCTTACCCCCTTACCAGATGTAAGCAAGAACTTCACCGCCGTGATTTGCGTTTCTTGCTTCTTTATCGGTCATAACACCCTTAGGAGTGGAGATAATCGCGATACCAAGACCACCGAGTACTTTCGGGAGTTCATCGTGACCAGCGTAAATTCTCAAACCGGGTTTAGATACCCTTTTAAGACCGTTAATAACCTTTTCGCCGTTAGGACCATATTTTAAAGTGATCACTAACTTGCTTTGTACTTCTTCTTCAACGAGTTCATAAGAAGTAATGTAACCTTCCTGCAATAAAAGTCTTGCGATTTCTTTTTTCATGTTAGATGCAGGAACTTCAACGGACTCATGCTTTGCAATGAGCGCGTTTCTGATTCTAGTGAGCATATCTGCTATTGGATCTGTCATTTTCTGTTCCTCCTCTTACCAACTTGACTTTTTTACACCGGGGATTTGACCTTTATATGCTAAGTTTCTAAAGCATATACGGCAAATTCCGTATTTACGAAGTACAGAGTGCGGACGACCGCAAATGCTGCATCTCGTATAACCCCTAGTAGAGAACTTAGGAGTTTTTTGTTGTTTGTTAATCATTGCTTTTTTTGCCATAACCGTATTCTCCTTCAATTACGCTTTGAAAGGCATACCCATTGCTTTTAATAATTGGTACGCTTCTTCGTCGGTTTTAGCGGTGGTTACGAAACAAATATCGAAACCTCTGATCTTTTCTACTTGGTCGTATTGAATTTCAGGGAAGATAAGTTGTTCTTTAATACCCATCGCGTAGTTTCCCCTACCGTCGAAGGACTTATCGGGAACACCCTTGAAGTCTCTTACGCGGGGAAGAGCAATTGAAACGAATTTGTCAAAGAACTGATACATCTTTTCGCCACGAAGGGTTACTTTGATACCAACGGTCATACCTTCTCTTACCTTGAAGTTAGCAACTGATTTCTTTGCTTTGGTAAGAACGGGCTTTTGACCACTGATAAGAGCGAGTTCTTTTTCTACGTTTTGAACACTTTTAGCATTGTCCTTAACGTCGCCAAGACCACCGTTGATGGTGATTTTAACGAGCTTGGGAACTTGGTTAACGTTTTTATAGTTAAATTGCTTCATAAGATAAGGTACAACTTCTGCTTTGTACATATCTTTAACTCTGCAAGCCGATTCGGTTGCAGTTACTTTAGCAACCTGAGTCTTTTCTGCCATAATTAGTTCTCCTTAAATTTTAAGCGTTTTCAGCTTCTGCCGTTTCAGTCTTAACGGTCTTTTTTCTGGTAGAAGTCTTTTTAACTTCTGCTACTTCTGCAACTTCTTCAGTTGCGGTTTCTGCTTTTTTCTTCTTAGTAGCTTTCTTGGGTGCTTCTTCTACTGCTTTTTTGCTAGCTTTTTCAAACTTGCCGTCAAGCGATTTTCCGCACTTTTTGCAAACTCTAACCTTCTTACCGTCAACTTCTGCGTGCGCTACTCTCGTTGCTTTACCGCAAACGGGGCAGATTACGAGAACGTTTGAAGCGTCGATTGCGCCTTCTTTCTTGATAATTTGGCTGGTTTCTTGAGCGGAACGGGCTTTTTGGCTCTTAGATTGAACGTTAACGCCTTCAACAACTACTTTGTTTGCCTTGGGCATAACGGCAATAACTTTACCCGTTTTCTTCTTGTCTTTACCCGTAAGAACTACTACGTTATCGTTTTTCTTAACTTTCATAATAATCTCCTTACAGTACTTCCGGTGCGAGAGAAATTATTTTAATAAATTCTCTTTCACGGAGTTCTCTTGCTACCGGTCCGAAAATACGAGTTCCTCTCGGTTGCTTGTTGTTATCGATGATAACTGCTGCGTTATCGTCAAACTTAATGTGAGTACCGTCTGCTCTACGAAGACCTTTAGCGCTTCTTACGATAACCGCCTTAACAACGTCACCTTTCTTAACAGCGCCACCCGGAGTAGCCGTTTTAACACTTGCAACGATAACGTCGCCAATGTTACCACATCTTCTGAAAGAACCGCCTAAAACTCTAATGCACATAATTTCTTTTGCGCCGGAGTTATCTGCAACTTTTAATCTGGTTTGTGGTTGTATCATTTTCGTCTCCTCCCGCCTTACTTCGCCTTTTCAACGATTTCGGAAACTCTCCAGTTCTTAGTCTTAGAAAGTTTTCTGGTTTCAACGATTCTTACTTTATCGCCGATACCGCATTCGTTGAGTTCGTCGTGAGCTTTAAACTTAATAGTTTTGGTAATAGTTTTCTTGTAAAGAGGGTGTTTTCTCTTATCGGTAACTTCTACAACAACGGTTTTGTCCATCTTGTCAGAAACTACTAAACCCACTCTTTCTTTTCTTAAATTTCTTTCCATAAAACTCTCCTCCGTTACGCCTTCTTGATTTCTCTTTCACGGATTTCCGTTTTAACTCTTGCAATATCCTTCTTAACGCCACTAATAACGTTAGGATTTTCAAGTTGACCAGTCGCATGACGGAAACGAAGGTTAAACAATTCTTCTTTTAAGGATACGAGTTTCGATGCTAACTCGTCGTTAGTCATTTCTCTTACTTCTTTTGCTTTCATTAACCTTCACCGCCTTCTTGACTTTCTTTCTTAACGAACTTCGTCTTGATAGGTAACTTGTGACCTGCAAGACGCATTGCTTCTCTTGCAACGCTTTCTTCTACACCAGACATTTCGAACATTACTCTGCCCGGTTTAACTACTGCTACCCAGTATTCAACAGAACCTTTACCTGAACCCATTCTGGTTTCAGCAGGCTTTTGAGTGATGGGCTTGTGGGGGAAGATATCAATCCAAACCTTACCACCACGCTTAATAAATCTCGCCATTGCGATACGAGCTGCTTCAATCTGGTTGGAAGTAACCCAAGCAGGTTCCATAGCAACTAAACCGTATTGACCGTAAGCTATCGTGTTACCTTTGTTAGCCTTACCAGTCATTCTACCGCGATGAACTCTTCTTCTTTTAACTCTCTTAGGCATCAACATAATTAAGCTTCGCCTCCTTCAGTCTTCTTCTTTCTGCCCAAAACTTCGCCTTTGTAAATCCATACTTTAATACCGATTATACCGAAAGTAGTGTGCGCTTCAGCAAAACCGTAGTCGATATCAGCGCGGAGTGTTTGAAGGGGAATAGAACCTTCGTGATATTGCTCGGAACGAGCGATTTCCGCACCGTCAAGTCTACCGCTTACCATAACCTTGATACCTTTAACGCCAAGTCTCATAGCGCGAGAAATAGCTTGTTTCATAGATCTTCTGAAAGATGCTCTCTTTTCAAGTTGAGCGGCAACGCCTTCAGCAACGAGTTGAGCGTCACTATCGGGCTTTTTAACTTCTACGATGTTAATTGCGATTTGTTTACCCTTTGCAATTTTTGCAAGGTTGTTCTTCATAAGTTCGATTTCAGCACCTGCTTTACCGATTAAAACGCCAGGTCTTGCGGTAAATACGGTAACGGTAACTTTGTTAGCCGCTCTTTCGATTTTTACCGAAGAAACTGCTGCTTGGAAGTAGGTGTTTTTAACGTACTTTCTCAATTCGTAATCTTCTTTAAGGTTAACGGAGAAAGCTTTTTTATCAGCATACCATTGGGTATCCCAATCTTTAATAATTCCGACTCTTAAACCGTGCGGATTAACTTTTTGTCCCATATCTTCCTCCTTCCTTATTTAGCCATTGCATCAAGAATAATCGTGATGTGGCTAGTACGTTTTAAAATTCTGAACGCTCTGCCGTGCGCCATAGGTCTCATTCTCTTAAGAGTGGGGCCCATATCAGCGTAAGCAACTGCAACCTTAAGATCATCTTTGTTCATACCAAGGTTGTTTTCAGCGTTAGCAGCAGCGGACAACACAACCTTTTTAATGGGTTCTGCGCCAGCTTTGTTAGTGTTTTCTAAGATAGCAACCGCGTCGTTAACGCTCTTGCCTCTAATAATGTCAAGTACAACTCTTACTTTGTAAGGAGAAATTCTGATAAACTTTGCAGTTGCTCTAGCGCGTTTATCTTTGTTTTCTTCAATACGTTGAGTTTTTAATTTCATATTTTTAGCCATACTTATTCTCCTTATCTACCGCCAGTAGTCTTAGCGCCTGCGTGGCCTTTGAACGTTCTGGTGGGAGCAAATTCGCCAAGCTTACAACCAACCATATCTTCGGTGATGTAAACGGGAACGTGCTTTCTACCGTCGTGAACGGCGATAGTGTGACCTACCATTTGCGGGAAAATCGTGGATGCTCTCGACCAGGTTTTAAGAACGGTCTTTTTGTTTTCCGCGTTAAGAGCTTCTACTCTTTTTAATAATCTTTCTTGGACGTAAGGTCCTTTTTTAACACTTCTACTCATTTATCGTTCCTCCCGTCAGTTAACTCTCTTCAAAATGAACTTATCGGTTCTTGACTTTTTCTTTCTAGTCTTATAACCAAGTGCAGGTTTACCCCAAGGAGTAACAGGGCCAGATCTACCGATAGGCGCTCTACCTTCACCACCACCGTGCGGGTGATCGCAGGGGTTCATAACAGAACCACGAACGGTGGGTCTAATACCCATGTGTCTAACCTTACCAGCTTTACCAACTCTGATAATTTCATGATCAAGGTTACCAACTTGGCCGATAGTTGCTTTACATTTAACGAGAATAAGTCTCATTTCACCGCTAGGCATCTTAACTTGAGCGTACTTAGCGTCTTTTGCCATAAGTTGAGCAGCGCCGCCCGCAGAACGAACGAGTTGACCGCCCTTACCCGGTTGAAGTTCGATGTTGTGAATCATAGAACCAACGGGGATATCTTCAATTGCAAGCGCGTTACCAGGTTTAATATCCGCAGTAGAACCACTTAATACCTTATCGCCAACGGTTAAGCCAACGGGAGCGAGAATATATCTCTTTTCGCCGTCTGCATAGCAAAGTAAAGCGATGTTTGCAGTTCTGTTCGGATCGTATTCGATGGTTTTTACGATTGCTTCAATACCGTCTTTATTTCTCTTGAAGTCAATAATACGGTATTTTCTCTTGTTTCCGCCACCTTGATGACGAACTGTAATTTTGCCTTGAGCGTTTCTGCCACCTTTGTGTCTTTGATCTTCAAGTAAAGATCTTTCCGGAGTGGTACACGTAATTTCTTCAAAAGAGCTTACGGTCATAAAACGGCGGGCAGCCGACGTAGGTTTATATCTTTTAATACCCATTTTTATCTTCCTCCATCAATTAAGCCAAAGAGTCGAAGAACTCAATGCCCTTGCTGTCTGCCTTTAATTGAACGATGGCTTTCTTGTAAGAAGGAGTGTAACCTTCGTATCTACCCATTCTTTTAAGTTTGCCACGGCAGTTAGCGGTGTTAACGGAATCAACCTTAACGTCGAAAAGTTTTTCGATAGCAAGTTTGATTTCAGTCTTGTTTGCTTTTTTGTCTACAATAAACACGTACTTTTTAGTAGCGATTTCAGAATAACTCTTTTCAGTTAAAAGAGGTCTGATAATAATATCTCTTTCTTTCATTATTCTCCGTAAACCTCCTCTAATTTTTCAACAGCTTCCTTAGCGATAACAACTACTGCGTTTTTAACAACTTCGTAGGTGTTGAGTAAGTCAACTGAAATAGTGCTGAGAGTGGGAACGTTTGCAGCCGCTCTAATAACTTGAACGTCGTTGTTGCCCATTACCATAAGAACGGTTTTGTCAAGCTTGAACGCGTCAAGGAAAGCAACCATTTCTTTGGTCTTGCCGTTTTCAACAGCCAAATTGTAGATAACGTATAATTGTTCGTCGGCAATCTTCTTAGAAAGCGCGCTGAAAAGTGCAACTCTCTTTGCAGTAACGTTCATCTTCTTAGAGAAATCTCTTGACTTGGGTGCGAATACTACGCCACCTTTAATCCATTGAGGCGCTCTAGTAGAACCTTGACGTGCGCTACCAGTACCTTTTTGTCTATAAGGCTTTTTGCCACCGCCTCTAACTTCGCTTCTGGTTAAAGTGCTCTTAGTACCTTGGCGTTCGTTAGCAAGACGAGTAACTACTGCTTGGTGAATTAACGGTTCGTTGTATTCAATAGCGAAGATTTCGCTTAATTCCATAGCGCCAGTTTCTTGGCCTTTCATGTTATAAACTTTAATGCTTGGCATAATTGTTTTCTCCTTTAAGCCTTAACGCTCTTGGTTATCGTAACGATACCGCCTACTGCCCCAGGAATAGCGCCCTTGATTAAAAGCGCGTTTCTTGCCGTGTCGACTTTCACGATTTCAAGGTTTTGTACGGTTACTCTTTCGTTACCGTATTGACCGGGCATATGTTTGTTCTTAAATACTCTTGACGGGGAGCTGTTTGCGCCCATAGAACCAACTTCTCTGTGAACAGGGCCAGTACCGTGAGTCATTTTAAGAGTGTGTTGATTCCATCTCTTAATAACGCCACTAAAACCGTGACCTTTAGTAGTACCAACAACGTCAACCTTGTCGCCTTCTGCGAAAACTTCAACGGTTACGTTCTTGCCTACTTCATAAGAAGAAAGATCGTCAAATCTGAATTCCTTCAAAACTCTTTGGCAAGCAACGCCTGCTTTCTTGAATTGACCAACTTCAGGCTTATTAAGAACGCCTTCTCTTACTTCTTCGAAACCGAGCTTAACTGCAGCGTAGCCATCTTTTTCAACAGTTTTAAGTTGAACGATCGGGCACGGACCTGCTTCTACTACGGTTACGGGGATTACTTTTCCGTCAGCGGAAAAGACCTGTGTCATACCTAATTTTTTTCCAATGATTGCTTTATTCATCGATAAAGTTCACCTCCATAATATTTACGATTACTCGTATGTTTTTAAACCGCTTTTAGCAGTTTTTGATTAAAGTTTGATTTTAACGTCTACGCCAGCGGGCAAGTGAATACTTTCAAGTATTTTTGCGTTGGTAGAATAAACGTCGATAAGTCTTTTGTGCGTTCTGATTTCGAACTGTTCTCTGCTATCCTTATACTTGTGGGGAGAACGTAAGATAGTTACGATTTCCTTTTCAGTAGGAAGGGGGATAGGTCCGCTAATCTTAGCGCCTGCTTTCTTCATCGTTTCAACGATTCTTTCAGTTGCTTGATCAACCATTTTGTGGTCGTAAGCAGCTAATTTGATTCTAATTTTTTGTCCTGCCATAATTTTACTCCTTTTTTATACTAACTGTTAATGTAGTCAACATCGCCGTGTGTGTCATACCCTAAACAATAAAAAAATCATCCGCTACTGTGTTTTTTTGCTGCGAATGACATAATATTACCTTGGGCATGGTTAGTCGCAAGAGTTAAACTCTCACATTTGTCAACGAAAATTATCTTCCTACCGTTTTTGCGAGTTCCGGAGTCGCAAAAGGGCGTGGTTTAAGTAACTTTTCGTATCAACCCTATAAACACAGCATATGTATAATATTATATTTTTCAAGTATTGTCAAACGTTTTAATGCACTTTTTTAAAAAAATTTTAATCAAAAAATGTGTTGCAAATTGCGATTTATTGTGCTAAACTTAAAGAGTGATATGCAGTACACAATATATTGTATAAGCGCATAAAATAACCAACAAGGAGTGCGGATATGGTAACTGACGGTAACCCGCGAAGTAGATTTAAAAAACTAAAAACTTCAAAACCGTACCTTTGGGGCGCATTATTATAATGCGTATATACGCACGCGCGCGTTTCTATATATAATATCCCCGCGGTAGGTTTTACCACGGGGCTTTTTTACGCCCTTTAATAAGGAGATGTTATTATGGAAATGAACGAACTTAACAACGTAAACGTAGTTCCTGAAAGACCAGACCTTTCAGAAGAACTCTTACTAATAATCAAGAGCGATTTAAAAAACGCCGAAATAAAAGAAAAGCTTGAAGAGTACCACGATTACGATATCGCCGGTATTATCCCCTTGCTTGATACTGCTGAGCGTAAAAAACTCTACCGCATTTTAGGTGACGAAGCGGTTTCAGATATTTTCGCTTATCTTGAAAACGTTGAAGATTACATTACCGAACTTGACAACGAAAAAGCAGCCGACATTATTGAAGAGATGGACGCTGACGACGCTATCGACGTTTTAGATGAACTTCCAGAAGATAAGAAGGAAGATATTATTAACCTTATCGAACCCGAAGCGCAAGCGGATATTAAACTTATTGATAGTTATGACGACGACCAGATCGGTAGCCGAATGACCACCAACTTTATTTCCATTAAGAAATCTTCAACTATCAAACAAGCGATGCGCTCGCTCGTTAAGCAGGCTGCGGATAACGACAATATCTCCACTATCTACTGCGTGAACGACGATGATACTTTTTACGGCGCAATTGATCTTAGAGATTTGGTTATCGCAAGAGAAGGCACTCCCCTTGAAGATATTATCGTTACCAACTACCCTTACGTTTACGCGCTCGAAACGACAGCTGAGTGTATCGAACAATTAAAAGACTATTCGGAAGACTCTATCCCCGTTTTGAACAAGCACAACGTTTTAATAGGCGCGATAACCGCTTCTGACATCGTTGAGGCGGTTGACGAAGAACTCGGTGACGATTACGCTAAACTTGCAGGTTTAACGGCGGAAGAAGATTTAGACGAGCCTGTATTTAAAAGCATAACAAAGCGTATTCCTTGGCTTATAATTCTTCTCGTGTTAGGCGTTGGAATTGCGGCGGTTATCCAAGGCTTCCAAAACCTTATCCCCACTTCGCTTATAATACTTTACACTTTCCAAAGTTTAATTCTCGGTATGAGCGGTAACGCCGGCACTCAAAGCTTGGCGGTAACCATTAGAGTGTTGAGTGACGACGAGCTTGGGGCTAAAGAAAAGTTTAAGTTTATGTTTAAAGAACTTAGAGTAGGTTTCTTAAACGGGCTTATCGTTGGTGGACTTGCGTTTACCGTTATCGGCATCTACGTTCAGTTTTTCGAGCCTACGTTCGTTAGTTCTTTTAACGTTTCGGGTTTTGCGGTATCTGCGTGCATAGGCTTATCACTCCTCGTTTCAATGGTGATTGCCAGCCTTGACGGAACGCTTATCCCCATCTTCTTTAAAAAGATCGGCATTGACCCTGCCGTTGCATCAGGTCCGCTTATCACAACGATAAACGACTTCGTTGCCGTTATCGTATATTACGGCGTTTCAATCTTACTCCTTGTTAAACTACTCGGAATTGCATAATAAAAAAGCGTGGCTAAGCCGAGTCCCCGCAAGGGATTCGGCAACTAAATAAATCCGTAAACGGATTTGTGATATTTGCCTAACGGCAAGTGATATTGCTAACGCAGTGATATCTTGCTACGCAAGGTTAAGGATTTATTTAATATCACTTTGGCTTTGCCAAAATAACACTGTTTACTTTGTAAACAATATCACTTTTAGCCACAAGGCTAAAAATATAACTGCTTATGCAGTTGGCGTTCGCTAACGCTCGGCTAAACTAATTTAACTTTTTGATTTGTGGATAAGAAAAGCCCACCATATTTCGCTTTTACGAAATATGGTGGGCTATACTTTTAGTTTGCTTTTTATTTCTTAGAACAGCCTGATTTACCGCGCATTTCAGCGCAAACCTTAAAGGTTGTTGCGGGAAGAACGAAAATATCTTGAGCGTTGTCATCGTCTTTAATAATTTCAAAGGTGGCGTAGTCAACGTCGTCTTCGGTTGCATATTCCATTTCAACCTTTTCTGCGCCTACTTGCTTGAAATATTCGTTATCTTCGTTAAGGAAATATTCAAAACCGTCTTGATAAGATTGAACGCCGTCTACACGCTTGCCAACGTAATTCATGCGTAAATAGCCGTTTTCATCTTTAGCGTTATCTACTAAAACATCTTTTAAAGAAGTTAACGAGTCGTTATCAATATAACCAAACACGCAGAATTCGCTTGCGTGGAACTTGCCACTATCGGTTAAAACGATTGCAAAGGTTGCCTTTGCGGTATCGTACTTAGCGTCACCCGCGTCAATATCGAAATCTCTAAGCATAACGAGAGCGCCCGCTTTTACGGTAAGTTCAGATCTTAAACCGTTGTTTGTGAATTCGCCTTTAACTGCGCTACCCTCGTAAGACTTAACGTCATAACCTTCGGTAAAACCGCCAACCACTAAATAGTCTTGTGATTTAGAAAGGGTTAAAACGGTATCATTATAATAACCGTCTTCAATCAAAGAGATAACTCTTCCCGTGGTTTCGGGAGCGAAAGTTTCGTATAAGGTAAGGGTTGATTCAACCGTTTTGGTTTCACCGCCAACGGTATAAGTAACGTTAAAATCTGCGCGACGAACAACGCTACCGTCAATAGTTTCCTTACAACCGCCAAACGAAAGCGCTAAAGCGGAGATAAGAGCAACTGCCATTATTTTTAAAGAAAGTTTTTTCATATTGCCTCCTAACTGCAAAAATAAACTACTAACCCAACTAAAGCCACAAGCCCTAGCGACGCGCCAACGGTTGCAAGCACTTTAAGGAAAGACACGGGCGACTTGCCCACTACTTTTGCGGTGTTGCCGTTGATATGTACGGAATAGTTTTTCTTTTTATGATTAAAATTAAGTAAGTATACGGGAAGTAAAACGTATTTATAAGTAACTTCCGTGTGAGTGGTGTTAACTCTTATATAGTCAACAACGTCGTAATGATATCTTGAAAGTATTCGTTTTTTAATTGCGCTATCCATAACGGCTTTTGCTTCATCCCAACACGTTTCAATAGGTTTGTCGGAACGCTTAGCCATAAACCCCGTCATATACTCGCTATCGTAAACTTTAACGCTTGAATAATCAAACGGCATAATCTTGTTTAAGGTCTTTTGCGAATAAGCGGTGTCAGCATTTATCAAAACGTCGTCAAAAAAATCGTTATACACGCCGGAAACGTGTCTCCAAACGATATACGTTTCCGTTCGCCTATTTTTCCCCGACCCCACTACTCTCGTGTGGCGAGTACCAAGCCTTGCGCTATAATAAGATTCCGTTTTGCTATCAAAAGTGAACGTTGGTTGATAAACACCGCGAAAGTTTTCCGCATACAAGTTCTTTTTAAAGGACTTTGGCGCAAAGAATTTTTTCTTAGCCCACTCCTTTGCCTTTTCAAGCGCAGAATTCTTACTTAACGTAAACGGAATAACGGCGGTTGGCTTAAGCCCTGCAAGTTCCGTGGTTTTAACAACGTGCGCCGTTCCACAGTACGGGCAACCCGTTGCAGTTTCGCCCATTTTCAAAACGACAACCGCGCCACAGTTTTCACAACGGTAAACCGAAGACTCGTCTTTCCACTCTTCAGCGTTTCCAAAAGCCGTTAAAATATCAAGTTCTTCAACGGCGGTTGACTTATCAAAATCGACAACCGTTTCACAATGCTCGCATTTGAGCATTTGCGTTTCGGGGTCAAAATTCATATTGCCACCGCAGTTTTGGCATTTTACGGTTACCGTTTCCTTTTCACTTTCAAGGAAATCTTTTTCTAACATAAATTATTTGTTAAGTTTTTCTAATAATTCTTCAAGGTCAATTCCGTGAACCATAGCCGCTTCAGCGATTGTTTCACCGTGAGCGATTGCGCAACCTAAGCAGTGCATACCGTAGCTGAGTAAAATTTCAGGCGCGTTTTCGTTTAATTCAACTGCTTCCATAATTAAAGTGTCTTTAGTTATCTTCTTTTCCATAATTATATACTCCTTGTTTGCTTCTTATATTAAAGTTTATTGCCACAAGACGGGCAGAATTTAGCATTTCCGTCAACTTCCGCTCCACACTCCGAGCAGAAAGCCTTAGCGTTTTGCTTAGCGCCACACTCCGGGCAGAATTTAGCGGTTTTATTTATTTTCGCTCCGCAATTTGAACAAACTTTGCCTTCAACCGCTTGAACGGGTTCACTTGGTTTTTGAGAAGACTTGAACGCATCCGCAAAAATTTGCCCCATGCCAAGCCCTGCGCCGATTGAAACGCCAGCGCCCGCCATAGGATTGCCTTCGTTCTTTGCAGCGTCTTTCATCGCTTCGGCTGCGGCAACCTTCATTAAAACGTCTGTCTTGTCGCCCAAAATGCCGAGTTTGCTTCTTTCGTCAAGCGCCTTTTCAACTTCCGACGGAACGGACATATTTTCAATGAATAAGTTAGTGAGTTTTAAACCCATCTCATAGAACTTTTCTTGAATACCTTTTTTGACGAGTTCGTTAAACTCTAAGGTATTACCAGCAAGGTCAATAGCCGAGATTTTACTTTCGCCAAGCGCATCGGAAAGCGCGGATATAAGCATGGTTTTAAGATAGGAAACTATATCGTCAGTACGGAAAGATGAATCCGTGCCGAAAAGTTCCTTCATAAACACGGCAGGGTCTTCAACCTTAAACGCAAACGCGCCAAAGCCCCTAACTCTAATAACGCCGAATTCGGGGTCGCGCATCATAATGGGGTTTTGAGTTCCCCACTTAACGTCGGTAAACTGCTTGGTGTTAACGAAATAAATATCTAACGTGATAGGCGTTTCAAACGCATATTTCCACGATGCAAGTTTAGTAAGAATAGGGAAAATTTCCGTTTTCAAATCGTAAAGACCCGGACCAAAAACGTCCGCTATCTGCCCTTTATAAACGAAAATTGCGCATTGAGATTCTCTTACGGTAAGCGTGGACTTATTGTTTATTTCTTTACCAGCCTTTTTTAAGGGATATTTGTAAACGATAGTATTGTTTGAACTATCACTCCACTCTATATTAGTCCTAAATAATGCCATAATTCACTCCTTATATTTAAACTTTGTTTTAAATATACTTTATCGCTTTATATATTGTAGCACACATTTTAATTCTTTACAACAATTTTTAATAAATTTCAATTTTTGGCAAAAGAAAAACCCCTTTTTACAGGGGTCTTAAGTTAATATTCAATTTTGATGCCACATAACTTGCAGTTCTTATATCTACCACTTGATAAAAACGGGGTTTTAAGATTGCCACCACATTTAACGCAAACGTTACTTTTAATGCAGTTATTATAAAGCGTTATAAAAAACGGCGTAGATTGAAAAGCATCGAAAAACGTTGGTTTAATACTTCCTTTTCTATTCGTTTCTATTCCACGTTTAAACGATGGGAAAAAGTCGTTTAAATCACAGTTTACTTTTTGCAAGTTTTCACAACCTTTAAAGGTTTTTGTAAGAGCAAATTCAAAACCGCTATCTATCGTTAGCTCGCCAAGATTTACACACCCCATAAACGCTTCTTCCCCAACGCTTTTAATGGTTTTACATAGTGTAACTTCTTTTAAACCGCTGTTTTTAAACGCCCTATTGCCGATTTTAATTAAAGAAGCAGGCAAATTCACACGCAACAACGAAACGCAGTTTATAAAAGCTTCATCGCCTATTTCACTAACGGTTTCAGGTAAAAATACGTTTCTAAGTGACTTGCAATCGGCAAACGCCCTTTCGCTAATTCTCGTAACTCCACTCGGAACGAACACGTCGCTTCCCGAACTTTGAACGCTTATAAGTTCGCCAAATTTTATAGTGCATTGACTTTTGCCCGAAGTTGAAACCAAATGTTCCGAGCCACAATATTCACACCTTAAAAGGCTGCCATCTCCACCTTTTAATTCCGCCCCGCAATTTTCACATTTTAAAAGTAATAATTCCATAATAAAATAATGGGCTACCTTTCGGCAACCCATCTCCTAATTAAAATAAAACGCTTTCAATTTTATATAAAGTGTCACCTAAACCAACGGTTAAAATTGCAACTTTACCATCAGTAAGTTCAACCTTATATTTAGTACCGTAAATCATGGTTGAACCCTTGCTATCATTTTTAATATCAATTACACCCATAGCAAGAACTTCCGCGCTTTTAACTTTATCACGAGTAACGATATACTCTTCTTTGTTAGGATAAGTGAACATGAAAGCCATTTCACCTTCATCTTTAGTTAAGTTGATAATCGTTCCTAAAGGAAACGAACTACCAGATACTTTGCCGATTGACGTTGCAGCCTTAGCTACGTTCTTCATAAAATCTTTGAAACCCATAATTATTCTCCTTAGTTTCTCTAAAATTTCTTACTTTTGTAAGATAATTTAATTATACTCTTACTATTGTAAGAAGTCAAGTATAATTCTTACTTTTGTGAGATAATAATTATATAGACGGTCACTTAATATAAACTAATTTGGCTTTATGGGTAGGTATGGAAGAGAAAAAGACTTTAAACTACACTTTTGAAGAACGCTTAAAAGAACTTAGAGCGGATAAAGGCGTAGGTCAAATTGAACTTGCGAAGGCAATCGGGGTTAGCAACGGAATTATTAGCCTTTGGGAAAACGGGCTTAGAGAACCTAAACTATCCAACCTTATCGCCCTATCAAAGTACTTTCAGGTTTCGCTTGATTTTATTGCAGGGCTTATTGATTAAACAAATATCCACGGAAAATCCCGTGGATATTTTTTGCGCTAATTATAAACTAACGTTATCGTATAATCTAATATTTTCAACGTTATCCGTTGCAACGGATAAAGAATATTTTTTGCCGTCAAATTCTACCGTAAACGTTTTAACGTTACCCGCTAAGCCGTTTGAGTTTTCTTTTAAAAAATTACTTTTGTCAAGCTTTTTAAAGAGCGCTTCCTTTTCAGTCCACTTAGTTAAAAGATACCCCTTTTTATCCGCAGTTAAGGTTTCATACTCGGAAAATTCAACGGCGCTAAGCACTCTTTTTGCAACGCTATCGTTTTCTTTAAAAAACTCAACTTGCAAGTCAACGCCAACGGGTTTTTCTGACACGGCAACGGCAACAACCCCATCGCTGTGAGTAAGGGAAAATTCACATTTATCGCATTTCCACTTGCCTGCCTCACTCTTTTCAAATTTAATATTTTCTATCTTTTCGCCGAAAGTTCTCGATATTGCGCACTCTAAAAGTTTCCAAACAAAATACTTTTCAGTTCTAACCTTTCCGCTTAAAACCAAATCAATTTCGTTTTGCCTTTCCTTGCAGTAAACGGCGTTTATTTTGAAGTTGTTGGGAATTTTTGCAACGTAAACGTCAACAAAAATAGGCTTATTTACAGCAAACTCCATTACCTTTCGTTAACCTTTTAATAAAAATATCATAAATAATTATACTATTATTAAAGTAAAATTGCAAGCGCTATCATTGACAACAAAAAGCCCACCGAATTGTCGGTGGGCTTAATAATTATTAAAGTCTTAACTCTTCAACATCTGCTAAATCGTCTGTATGGCCAAGGTAAATAACATTTCCGTTTCTACCAGAAACGTAACCCTTGGTTGCCCTACCACGGAATAAACCGTAATAGTAACCAGTTTTATACATACTTTCACGCATTGCCTTGAAAGTCTTTCTAGCGTCTTTAGTCTTTTCGAATACGATAATTACGATGTATCTTTCTTCTAAAACGTAAGCGCCTTCAGGATCAACAACGTATTCGTCTTCACCTACTTGAGAGTAGTAAGTTTCAGTATCTACAACGAAACCAGCATCTTCGTTGTAAAGGTAATCACCGCCGTCAACCTTAGTTGCAGGAACGAAAAGGTTGGGGTCAAACGAGAAGTTTTCATCGTTATCAGCAACGTATTTACCAGTTGTTGTATTGAATTTATACTTTTGAGTTTTGTCTGCAGAAGTGTAAGGAGTGTAATTGTCAACCTTAGCGTATCTTTCAGCAGTATCAACAACGTAATTACCAGCGCCGTCTTTAACGTAAACTACTAATTGAACGTATGCAGCGCCGTCTTTAACGTAGTCACCTAAGTCTTTATCTTTAACGTAGTTACCGTTAGCGTCACGATAGAACTTATCTTTGATAGTGGTTAAACGCTTGTACTCTTCACCGTCTTTATAGAATCTTTCAGCGCTGTCTGACTTGTAAGATTCACCATCTTTAACGTAGTTACCGTTTTTGGAAGGAACGTAAGCGTCAATAGTCTTCTTTGCGTAGTTAACGTCAGTATCTAAAACGTAAGCGTTAGCAGTTCTATCAAACTTGTAGTCGCCTTCTTTATCAGCAACGTAGTTACCGCTTTCGATGAACGCATAGTTGTAATCTTCATCTAAAACGTAACCGTTAGTTGCAGTATCAAAAACGTAAGGACCTTTCTTTTCTTCGGCATAAGCGGTTTCAGAATAAACAGCGCCGTATTTAGACTTAAAGAAAGTACCAGCATCGTCTTGAGCGTAAGCTTCACCGTCAAGTTTATAACGCTTACCGTCAATTTCTAAGAACTTGTCGTTTGCTTCGTCGTAAATAAATTTACCAGTAGCGTCAACGGTAAATCTACCACCCTTGTCTTCAACGTACATATCAACGTCATTAGTAAAATAGGTAGAAGTTGAAGCGTCAAAGTAATAATCGCCTTCCGCTTTAAGGAAGTAGTTAACGTCTTCGTCTTCAACGAATTTATTTTGAGTTGCATCGTAAACGAAATCACCTAATTCATCAGGAACGTAACGGCCTTGAACACGGTTGTGAGTGCCGGTTTCGCCCGCTTGAACTTCTCTGAATTTAAGAGCAGTTGTATCGTAAATATAAGCGCCGCCCACAGCTTCAACGTAGTTACCGTTTTCGATACACTTGAAATATTGCTTTTCAGATAAACTATAGTCTTTCTTAGTTGCAATAAGTTCATAGAAATCGCCTTTTTGCGCCTTGCCACCAAGAACCTCAGCAGACGCGTAAAGCGATGCGTTTTTGGTCATTGTTACTGAGAAACCCTTGCCTACAAGGTCTGCCTTAATGTCATCCGCGCTTACTTTACCACAAGCAACGGAGAGCGAAAGAGAACAAACTAAGATTGTTGCGAGAAAAAGTTTGGATAATTTTTTCACCTTTGCTTTCTCCTAATTGTACGCATTATTTCCTATTATACGATAGGATATATCTATTATAAATTAACTTACAGTTAAAGTCAAGATAATTTTGAGATTTTTCACCCGTATATTTTTATAAAATATAAACAAAATAGCCTGTTTTTTCATTTTTTACAAAACTTTCATAATTGGTAGCGTTTTGTTTGTGTGAAAACTCTGGCTAAATAGCCGATTTTAGCCGTTTATAAGGCAACAAAAAAAGCGTACAAAAGTACGCTTTTATTTGTGGTTTTTAAATTATTCAGCAACAGCAGTAGCGCCTGCTTCTTTAAGTTTAGCAACCATCTTTTCAGCTTCGTCTTTAGCAACTGCTTCTTTAACGGTGCCCATCTTTTCAACCATGTTCTTAGCTTCAACAAGACCAAGACCAGTAAGTTCTCTAACTGCCTTGATAACTGCGATCTTGTTAGCGCCAACTTCTTTAAGAACAACGTTGAATTCAGTCTTTTCTTCAACTGCTTCAGCAACGGGAGCAGCAGCGCCTGCAACTGCAACGGGAGCAGCAGCGCTAACGCCGAATTCTTCTTCGATTGCTTTTACTAAACTGTTAAGTTCCATAACAGTCATACCTTTAATTTCTTCTATCATTTTTGCAATATCTGCCATTTTAAATTTCCTCTCTTTGAATTATTTTTTAATAAAAATTGTTTGATGGTTTATTTATTAAGTGTTTTTAGACGTTAGAAACAAGCAAGGCGGGTATTTTAGACAAAGTACGCGTACTCCTTCTATATAGCCGATTTGCGCCGTTTTTAACGGATAAAAATTATTCGCCCATCTTCTCGGCAACTCTGTTAAGAGCAACTGCCAAGCCACGAATAAAGTTCGAAAGCGTACCTGCGAGCATGCTGTAAAGCGCGTCTTTCGACGGGATAGATGCAAGAGATTCAACGCCTTTTTTGTCAACGTATTCACCGTTAACGTAAGCACTTTTTGCCGAAATTTTATTATCTAACTTCTTAGCGTTTTCAACAACGATTTTGGATGCGCCAACTTCATCAGCACCAAACGCAACTGCGGTAGTACCGTTAAGGTCTGCATCAAAACTGTCAACGCCGAGTTCGTTAAACGCTCTTCTAACAAGCGTGTTCTTAAGCACTTTGTATTCAACGTTGGCTTTTCTGAACGCGTTACGAAGTTCAGTATCTTCTGCAACGGTAAGACCGCTGTAGTTAACTAAAACAACCGATTTAGCGCTGGAAATTTTAGCCTTAATGTCTTCAACAACCTGCTTTTTAGCCTCTAAATTTGCTGACAACTCAATTACCTCCGTTATTATTTTTGCCTATAAAAAACCGCTCTTTGCCTAGGAATAGCAAAGAGCGGACGAAAAAACGTCTTAACTTTGATAAACCTCGGCAGGTGTAACTAAAAGTTACTTAAAAACCGGCTTTCTTCGGCTAATCTTACTTGGATATGATAACATACCCTATTTTTTTTGTCAAACGATTTTAACAACCGTTTTGATTTTTTAGTTTTTTACTTGAACTTTAACGCCAGGGCCCATAGTGCTTGCTAAAGAAATACTCTTAATGTATTGACCTTTTGCAGCAGCGGGTTTAGCTTTGATGATTGCATCGAGAAGCGCGTTGTAGTTTTCAACGAGTTTTTCTCTACCGAAAGACTTTTTACCGATTGAGCAGTGAATAACTGCAGTTTTATCAAGTCTGTATTCAACTTTACCAGCTTTAACATCTTTAATTGCTTTTTCAACGTCAGCAGTAACCGTACCAGACTTGGGGTTGGGCATAAGGCCCTTAGGTCCTAAAAGTCTTGCGATTCTACCAACCATACCCATCATGTCGGGAGTGGTGATAACAACGTCGTAATCGAACCAGTTTTCGCTTTGAATCTTTGCGATGATTTCTTCAGCGCCAACGTAGTCTGCGCCTGCTTTTTCTGCAAGGTCTGCCTTTTCGCCCTTAGCAATAACTAAAACTTTAACGTTTTTACCAGTACCGTTAGGAAGGACGATAACGCCTCTAACTTGTTGGTCTGCTTGCTTGGGGTCAACACCGAGTTTGGTGTGGAATTCGATAGTTTCATCGAATTTCGCCTTAGCAGTTGAAAGCACAACGTCCATTGCTTCGTTTACGTCGTACTGTTTACTTTTGTCAAACGCCTTTAAACTATCAGCGTATTTTTTTCCGAATTTCATTATAAACCTCCTCGTGGTACGTGCGAGATAAAATATCTCTCCCACTCTCCTTTATTAGTCTTCTACGGTAACGCCCATACTTCTTGCAGTACCGGCGATCATGCTCATGCACGCTTCAAGAGTGTTAGCGTTAGTATCTACCATCTTGATTTTAGCAATTTCCTCAACTTGAGCCTTGGTAAGTTTTGCAACTTTGTTCTTGTTGGGGGTTGCACTTGCAGTTTCTATACCGCACGCCTTTTTAATAAGTTCGGGCGCAGGGGGAGTTTTAAGAATAAACGTGAAAGAACGGTCTTGATAAATAGTGATAACTACGGGAATAACGTAGCCTATCTTATCTTGAGTCTTTGCGTTGAATTCTTTAGTGAAACCGGGTAAGTTAATACCGTAAGGTCCGAGTGTTGAACCAACGGGCGGGCCTGGGGTTGCCTTGCCTGCTTGTAACTGTAACTTAACTACAGCGGTAACTTTTTTAGCCATAATAAATTTCCTCCATTAGTGGTACTTGCGTGGCGTCATCTAAAATTTAACGCCTCTCCCACATATTCTAAAAGGCCGACTTGCCTTTTTAGTCTTAAACTTTCTTGAGTAACACGTACTCAACTTCAACTTCAGTTTCCGTATCGAACATTGCAACTTTAACTTTTGCCTTTTGAGAAGCGTCGTTAAGGTCTAACACCGTGCCGATAAATCCATCAAGCGGGCCAGACACGATTTGAACGCTATCGCCTTTTGTAAAGTCAACGTCTTCAACCCTATCTTCAAGGCGCATACGCTTAACTTCTTCTTCGGTGAGCGGAACTGCTTTTCCTTGCGGACCAACGAAACCCGTTACACCACGAGTGTTGGTAATCAAATACCAAAGTTCGTTAGAGTATACGAGTTTGATAAATACGTAGCAAGGTAAAATTTTACGGAGCACAACCTTCTTTTTGCCGTTTGCCTTTTCTTCAATGGTTTGTTCCATAGGAATTTTGATTTCAAGAATTTGTTCTTGCAAATTGCTGTTTTCAATCAATTTTTCCAAGGTATTCTTAACCATTGCTTCATACCCGGTATTAGTATGAATAACGTACCATCTTGCAACTTCTGCCATAATACGCTCCTTACTTACCGATGTTAGTTAAAAGCTTAAGCAATTGACCAAGACCTAAATCCATAAGCACGATAACAACCGTAAAGCAAAGCACAACGCCGAAAACGACTGCAACTTGCTTAAACACTTTACTCTTGGAAGGCCAAGAAACTTTTTTAATTTCCGAAAAAGTTTCCTTGAGTTTTCTGCCCATACGTTTAAAAATATTAGGCTTCTTCTCTTTAGGTTGAACTTTCTTTTCTTCAACTTTTACTTTATTTTCTTTCATTTTACACCTTTAAGCGATACTTACTTTATTATTATTTGGTTTCCTTGTGAGTAGTATGCTTTTTGCAGAAGGGACAATATTTGCTAAGTTCGATTCTGTCGGGAGTGTTCTTTTTGTTCTTATAAACGTCGTAATTTCTTTGCTTACATTCAGTACAAGCAAGAGTTATTCTAACTGCATTTCCTTTAGCCATTTTTTAATTCCATCCTAAAAAATTAACACCCCTAAATCTCGGAGTGCTACATTATTTTACATTATTGTTATCACCTTGTCAACGTTTTTTCACTCATTTTTGAAAATTTTTTACTCTCGCGTATATATATAGATAGAAAATTGCGCCCCTTTCCACCCTATTTTTAAAAATATTTGTATTTTTTCAAAAAAAGTGGTATTATATATTGCGAGATTACTAAAAATCTCATTTTAAGGAAATATTATGAAAGTTATAATATCTGGCTGTGGCAAAATCGGCACGGCAATACTTCAAAGTTTAATAAAAGAAGAACACGACATCGTGGTTATCGACACGAGCGCGAACGTTATCGAAACAATCTCTAACCGCTTTGACGTTATAACCCTTTGTGGTAACGGCGCAAGTTACGACGTTTTGGTGGAAGCAGGCGCAAAATCTGCAGACCTTTTTATTTCCGTTACCCCGTCGGACGAATATAATATGCTCGCTTGTTTCGTCGCGAAAAAATTAGGCGTTAGAAACACCGTTGCAAGAATAAGAAATTCCGAATACAACAACAGCGGTTTCGATTACATTGAAAACGAACTTGGAATAAGCGTTTCCGTAAACCCCGAATTTTTAACGGCTAAAAAACTCTTTGACGTTTTAAGTTTGCCGTCTGCAACTAGTGTTGAAAACTTTTTGGCAAGCGATATGGAAATGATAGAAGTCGTTGTAAAAGACGATTCTAAAATTGAAAATCTTCCACTTTACGAACTTAGAAAAAAAATCCCGCGCAAGTTTTTAGTGTGCTTAGTTGAAAGAGAAGGTAAAGTTCATATCCCCAACGGTAATTTCATTATAAAGGCTGGAGATAAAGTCGGTTTATTCGCATCGAAAACGGACGCTAACGAAATTTTAAAATACTTCGGCTACAATAAAAAGCGTATAAAATCAATTATGATAGTTGGAGCGAGCAAGATTGCGTTTTATCTTTCTAAACTTTTAATCGGCGCGAAAAGTTCGGTTAAAATTATCGATATTGACGAGCAAAAATGTTTAGAGTTTTCCGAAAAACTCGATAAGGCGACTATCGTTCACGGCAACGGTATGAGCCAAGAACTTTTAATAGAAGAAGGCGTGCTTTCTACCGACGCTCTCGTTACCTTGACCGGTAAAGACGAGCAAAACGTTTTGATGAGCATTTTTGCAAACAATAAAAACGTTCCTAAAACTATAACTAAAGTAAATCGCGAAGAAATATTAAAACTTTCAAACGAACTTGGGCTTGACACGGTCGTTTCTCCAAAACAACTCGTTGCCGACTTAATCGTAAGTTACGCCCGCGCGCTTGAAAGTTCAAAAAATAGCAAGATAGAAACTCTATACAGTCTATTCGGCGGTATGGCGGAAGCGTGCGAGTTTAAAATATTATCAAACTTTAAAACGACCAACGTTCCGCTTAAAGATTTAAACATTAGCAAACGAGTTTTAATCGCGGGTATTATTAGAAACGGCGAAACTATTATCCCCTGCGGTGAAGACGTGTTTAGAATAGGAGATAAGGTCATCGTTATAACTGCGGAAGAACCCGTTTACGACCTTAGCGAGATAATAGGTTAATTATGAACTATAAACTTATCCTTTCGACGGTGCTTAAAGTTATCAAAATCGAAGCGGTGCTTATGCTTTTGCCACTTATTACCGCCCTTATTTACAAGGAAGACTGTTTTTATTCCTTTTTGATAACCATGGTCGTGGCGTTCACGATAGCGCACGTCGTTCAAAAATTCATAAAGCCCGGGGAATTTTATTTCTACGCAAAAGACGGACTTATAACCGTTTCTCTCACTTGGATAGCGGTTTCATTAGTTGGCGCAGTCCCCTTCGTTTTAAGTGGCGAAATCCCTTCGTTTATCGACGCTTTCTTTGAAACGGTTAGCGGTTTTACCACCACCGGCGCAAGTATTCTTAATGACGTTGAGTCGATGAGCAAAGGCACTTTAATGTGGAGAAGTTTTTCCCACTTTATCGGCGGTATGGGCGTTCTCGTGTTCATTATGGCTATCACGAGAAAAACCACCGACCGTCCTATCCATATTTTGCGCGCGGAAATGCCCGGCCCTATCGTAAGCAAACTCGTTCCACGCTCTAAAGATACGGCTAAAATACTCTACCTTATCTATATGGGGCTCACGTCTATTTTAGTTGTTCTTTTGCTCTTTGGCGGTATGGACTTATTCGAAAGTTTAACTCATGCTTTCGGCGCGGCGGGCACGGGCGGTTTCGGCATTAAAAACAACAGTATTGCAGGCTATTCCCCTTATATTCAATGGGTGCTTGCAATAGGTATGCTCGTGTTCGGCATAAACTTTAACCTATTTTACCTTATACTCTTGAAAAAGATAGGCGTTATCTTTAAAAGTAGCGAACTTAGAACTTACGTTTTAATAGTAATCTCAGCGGTAGCGTTAATTACGTTTAATATCTACCCCTTATACAACAACTTTTCTAGCGCTATAAGATCGGCAACCTTCCAAACGTCGTCTATAATGACCACAACGGGCTACGCCACGGCGGACTTTAACGCTTGGCCGAACCTTTCTAAGATCATCTTGTTCACGCTTATGTTTATAGGCGGATGCGCAGGCTCAACGGCAGGCGGACTTAAAGTTTCAAGAATAGTTATCGCCCTTAAAAAAATTAAAGCGGAACTTAAAAAACTACTCTATCCAAACACCGTTTCAGTCGTTAAGCTTGACGGGGAAAAGATTGACGAAGGCGTAACTAGCGGCGTTAGCACCTATATGTCCATATACTTTATATGTTTCGTTATTTTAACGGTGCTTATTTCCTTTAACGGCTTGTCGTTTGAAACGACGGTTTCTTCAGTTTCGGCTTGCTTTAACAATATCGGCCCTGGTTTTGATTTAGTTGGGCCTACCTCGAACTACTCCGTTTACAACGGTTTTTCCAAAATAGTTTTATCTATCGCAATGCTACTTGGTAGGCTTGAAATTTACCCCTTATTGTTACTTTTAATGCCAACCACTTGGAAAAAGAAATAATTAAAACACGCTACGATCGTAGCGTGTTTTTCATTACTTTATATAAACTCTAAATTCCGTGCCTACGTCCAACTCGCTTTCAACTTCAATTTGACCGCCAACGAGTTCTAATATTCTTTTAACTATGGATAAGCCAAGCCCTAAACCTTTACCGCCGTAATACTTATCCACTTGATAAAACTTTTCAAAAATGTGCTTTTGCGCCTCTTCCGTCATACCGATACCGTTATCGCGGATAGCAACCACAACCTTGTCCTTTTCACGATAAGTCTTAACGTAAATCTTGCCGTTTTTCCTGCTAAACTTTATAGCGTTTGCCAAGAGATTGAGCCACACTTCTTTTAAAAGGTTTTTATCGCTTTTTATCTTAATAGGTTTCAATTTTAACTCTACGTCTACGTTTTTTTCTTTCAATTTGCTATCGAGAAGCAAAATGCAATCTTCAATCTGCCCGTCTAAACTAAACCTTTCAAGATCGGTAGTTTCCGTTTGATTGTCAAGCCTTGCAAGTTTCATAGAGTTTTCGGATAAAACTGATAAACTTTTACTTTCGTCGATGATAATTCTAAGATATTCGCGTTGTTCTTTAGTTAAATTATCGCTCGCTTCTAAAAGTTCAGCGTAACCTTTAATCGACGATATAGGCGTTTTAAACTCGTGAGTAAAGTTTGAAACGAAGTCGTTTTTAAGTAGCGCAACCGAGTTTAATTTTTTAACCATTTCGTTAAAGTTTGATACCGCCGAGTTAATGTGCGGGTTTTTGGTTATCGGCGCTATTCTTACGGTAAAGTCGCCGTCGGCAATCTTGTTGATGCTAACGTTAATTTCGTTTACGATATTGAAAACTAAGTGGGTTATCAAAAAGGCAAGCCCAACGCCTATCGCAGAGGAAAAGGTAACGTAAGCGATGACTATCCAAAAGTTTTTGCCCTGCCCTTCCACGAGATATTCGTTAGTGATGTGGTTTATAAGGTTACCAAGGAATATTCCGACTATCCAAACACCCAAAACGCCTATCGTTAAAACCCACGGCGAAATAACGTTTTTGCGCCTATTCCCACCTGTAAACTTAAAAATGCTGGGAGTTTTTTTATTTTTCATTTCTAACACCCCTGTATCCGATGCCCCTAATCGTTTCAACGTCAATTTCCTTAAAGGGAGCAATCTTGTTTCTTATGCGGTTTATGTAAACTTTAACGATATCCTCTTCCGTTTCGCTATCCCACGCCCAAAACTCTTCAAAGAGTATTGATTTTGAAAAAGAGCGTTCGGGATAGGATAAAAGTTTATAAATTATACCAAACTCCGTTTTTGTTAAAACAACTTTTTCAACGCCGTTTGAAACGGTTAAAGTGTCGTAATCAAGCACCGTTTCGCCAACGGTTATTTTTCTATCGCTAACGATTTTTGCTCGCCTTAAAACCGCTTTTATTCTCAAAGAAAGTTCGTCAAACTCAATGGGTTTTACCATATAATCGTCAACCCCAACGTCAAAACCTTGAGATTTATCCGCCATAGAACCTTTTGCCGTTACCATAATAGCGGGAATATTATTCCCGTCTTCTCGCACGGTTTTAACAAACGTATACCCGTCCATTATCGGCATCATAGCGTCAACGAGCATAATGTCTAAATGGTTTGAAGAAAGTTTTTCAAGCGCGTCTTTCCCGTTTTCCGCAGTAACCACGTTATATCCGAGCGAGCGGAGTTTTATTTCAATAAGATTTCTTATATTTCTATCGTCTTCAACAACTAAAACGTTAAACATAAAATTCCTCCACGACTATTTTAACATAAATTTTCATCGTTTACACTAATTTTGATAATTTTTCACAAACTTATTTTTTTCTCTCGTTTACATATTTGAAAAACTGTGCTAAAATATATAGGAATATATTTTCAAGGAGATTTATATGTATCCCCACGAATTGTTTTTTGGAATTCATTTATACGGCGTTATGATAGCGGTTGGCGTTCTTGCCTGCTTTGCCGTTTTATTTATTATCGGCAAGAAAAAGGGCATCGCTCCGTCTTTTTTAGATTTTACTTTCTATAACGCAATTTTCGCAATAGCGTTCGGCTTTTTCTCGGCAACGCTTTTCCAAGCAACTTATAATTATATTGACGATCCTTCCGCAGGTTTCCACCTTGGCGACGGGTTTACCTTTATCGGCGGTTTAATAGGCGGTGTGGTAACTTTCTTGGCAGTTTACTTCGCGCTTAGAAAAAAATTATCGGGAACGGTTATGCAACTTCTTCCCCTTGCACCGTCTTGCATTACTATTGCGCACGCGTTCGGTAGAATAGGTTGCGCTTTCGCAGGCTGTTGCTACGGTAAAATTACGGATAGCGCCCTTGCGATGTATAACCACGGCGCAATGAGAGTTCCCGTTCAACTTTACGAGGCGCTTTTCTTGTTTATTCTCTTTGGCGTGTTAACTTTCTTGTATGTGAAAAAAGATTTTAAACTCACCCTTCCATTGTACCTTGTGTTCTACGGAATTTTCAGATTTATTATCGAATATTTCCGCGGGGACGAAAGAGGTAAACTATTTGGCTCGGATATAATCTCCCCGTCACAATTTTGGTCAATTTTAATGGTCGTTATAGGCGTTGCGCTATTCTTTATCTTGCGTTACCTTTACAAAAAATACGAGTGCAAAGAGAAAAATGAACAAATTTAAAACTATTTTAAAACTATTTTTAACGATGCTAAAAGTTGGCGCTTTCACTTTCGGCGGTGGCTACGCTATGATAGCAATTCTCGAACACGAGTTCGTTGAAAAACATAACTGGATTGATAAGGGCGAGTTTTATAACGTTGTTGCAATAGCAGAATCAACGCCGGGACCTATCGCCATTAACTCGGCAACTTATATAGGTTATCGCGTTTCGGGAGTTTTGGGCTCTATTTTCGCAACGCTTGGTATAATTTTGCCGTCGCTTATTATAATTTTTACAATCTCACTCTTTTTCGACGCCTTCTTAGCGTTAAAACCCGTGGCGTATGCGTTTAAAGGTATTCAAGTTTGCGTTTGTTACCTTATTCTTTCGGCAGGTATTAAAATGTTTATGAAAATGCCGAAAAAGGTTTTACCGTTAACGCTTACCTTGGTTACTTTGGTTACTTTCGTAACCCTATCGCTATTTGCAATAAAATTCTCGTCTATTTTCTATATTTTAATTGGCGCGGGCGTTTCTATTATCGTTAACTCTATAATTTTAGCGAGCAAAAAAGCAAATAAAGGGGGTAAAGACTAATGGTTTACCTTACTTTATTTTTAACCTTTTTAAAAATCGGCGCGGTTTCCTTTGGCGGTGGTTACGCTATGATTCCGCTTATCCGTGAAGAAGTTTTATTAAACGGTTGGATGAGCGAATCTGAATTTATTAACTTTATCGCCGTTGCCGAGTCAACCCCCGGCCCTATCGCCGTTAATATGGCAACGTTTATAGGTAGCCAAGTTGGCGGTATAGGCGGTTCTCTCTTAGCAACGCTCGGCGTGGTGCTCCCGTCGTTTATAATTATTTTACTTATCGTTGCGGTGTTTAAAAACCTTTTAAAACTCACGGGCGTTACATGGGCGCTTGACGGGATTAAACCCGTTGTAGCGGCGCTAATTATCGGCACGGGCGCAACGATGATGCTAACAACGCTTTCGGGAATTAAAACGTTTGAAAGTTCCTTTTCGATAGACTATAAGGCGATTATTATTCTTGCAGTTATAATAACCGTTGCTTCGCTTTACAAAAAACTTTTGAAAAAGAAAATATCGCCGATACTTTTAATTATACTTTCGGCAATACTTGGGCTTATACTATATGCTTTGTAATTATCACACTCACACTAAAAGATGCCGTCACGCAATCGGCACGGATAGAGAATACGTTGAAAGCGCAATAAAGGCGGGAATTAAAGTTCTCGGCTTTTCTGATCACGCGCCGTATTTGTTTGACGGAAACTATTATTCTTCTTACCGTATGTTTACAAACGAAATTTCCGAATATAAAAATTCCGTTATGGCGCTTAAACGGGAATACAAAAACGATATTGATATAAAGTTTGGCTTTGAACTTGAATATTATAAGGATAAACACGCTAGGGAAATGGAGTTTTTAAGAAAGTTTGAGCCTGAATATCTTATCTTAGGGCAACACTTCGTTGGAAGCGAACCGCAAGGCGATTACGTTAGGTTTTTAAACGGTGACGGTGCTCTTAAAACTTACGTTGACGAGTGCATTGAAGGGCTAAGAACGGGCGACTTTTTGTACCTTGCCCACCCCGACATCGCAGGTTACGATTTTTCTGAAACGGCAGTTGACAAAGAGTATACGAGATTGCTTGAGTTTTGCAAGCAAAACGGCTACCCTATTGAGATTAACGTTTTAGGCATAACGTCAAACCGCTGGTACAATAAACGCAAGATTTTTAGCTTAGCAAAAGAAATCGGAAACGACGTTATTATCGGGATTGACGCGCACTCCCCTTCCGCCATCTCTAAGTCAGCTTACGAGCGCGCTAAGGAGTTAGTTGAAGGCTTAAACCTTAATATTATCGACAAGTTAGAAATATAAAAAAACGCTCTTACGAGAGCGCTTTTTGTTTGGGTTTTAAAACGTGATATTTAAAGATTGACACAACGTTTGCTAAAAGTTCAAACGAATACGATAAAATTGAGAAGATGGGCGCGGATATTAAAATGAAATAGATTACGCTAAGCGTTGTTGGAACGAGCATTGAAAATCTAACGATTTTTAAACTTCTTATCCTGAAGATAAACGCGTACATAATAAGCCCGATTAAGAAGATTATATCAACGGGTTTAACCGTATTTAATATCCACAAGTTAACTATAAAATAACTTGCAAGAGATAGCGTTGTGAAAATTATCGGCCAAACAATCGGCGCGAGTTTATCTTTCTTTTCGTAAACGTAAAAAGTGAACGTTCTAATAAGCGCAATTATAAGCCCTATCGCCGAAAAATATTCGAGCGAGAAAAACTGCGATAAAATTAAAAATATTATACACAAAAACTGAAAGAGAAGATAGAGTTCTTTCTTTTTAACGAAATACGAAACGACAACGAACGCCATCGCAAGAAAACTCGTTATAAGCGCCAAAACGTAAAGCATAACCCCTCCTTCTCTTAGTATAATAACACAGCAACGATTATATCACCACGTTTTATTTTTTGCAAGCGATTGAAAGGATCGGTTGAACAAAAACCGCGAACCACGGCTTTATCGATTACGCCAAAAAACACGATGCTATTTATCACGCCAAGTCAAGCCGATTTAATACACGCTAAAGCGTGATTACATACGCCTAACGGCAATTACATACTCGCTAACGCGAGATTACATACCAAGCCTAAATCGGCTTGGATAAAAAAAGAACAAGTCGCTTGACTTGTTCTTTTTTGGTGTCCCAAATCATTTAAAACTTTTTCTTTATCCGTTTGACAAGTTGAATAACGTCTTTCATATAGATGCAACCAAGATACAAAACGATGATAGGAACACTTAAAAACATGTACCAATATGGGCAAGGTATTATATTATAAAAAAGCTGCAAAACGGGATTTTCAGGACGCATAGAATACATATAATTAACTTGAATAATGTTTCCCACGTAATCAACAATGTTGTTTTTAATGCAATAGGTGTTAACTGCAAGGTTGATAAAATGAATTGCCGTATAAGAAGCAACAGTTATAACGAGCGTCCATAAAATACAGTTTACGTCCAATTTTACAATCTTCAAAAGGAAGAGCAAAATAGGAATTCCTAACTCAAGAGTATGTGGAAAATAATACATAACAAAAGTCCAACTAAAAATTTTAAAATCCGCTTGAGCCGTATTGATTACGAGAGCTAACAATGCACCCAGAGCCCAAAGCAACAATAAATTACTTAGAACTTTATTTTTTGTGAATACCGCAATAGGTAATATCAATGCATTTAAAGAACAAAGATGCAATGGCAAGTATTCAATAGGAGATCCCCACGCAATCAAATTAAAAACAATTGCCGCTATCCCCGAAAAAGAACTCACGCCCAATACTAGCGTCTTTACTTTTTCGGAGCAATCTTTTAAAAGAAAGTATAGACCGATAATAATTACTACGGATAAAATCAGCGTAAAAAAATGTACAATACCAAAAGAGCCCCAAAGCATAATTTCCTCCTATGTTAAACACAACAAATGTTTGTTAACAATGTAAATATTATATTACACTGATTGATGTTTTGCAAGCGATTGAAAGGATCGGTTGAACAAAAACCGCGAACCACGGTTCGATTCAACTGCACCAAAAAACACGAGGCTATCAAGCCCCGTGTTTTTTGGTGCGGATAACAGGAATCGAACCTGCACGGTCTCCCACAGGATTCTAAGTCCTGCGCGTCTGCCAGTTCCGCCATATCCGCGAAATTTAGGAAGATTATTCTTCCATTATTTTTACGCCTGCGCTCGTGCCGATACGAGATACGCCAAGCGAGATAAAGTTTAAAGCGTCTTCCTTAGTTCTTATGCCACCGCTTGCTTTGATAAGCGTTTTTCCGCTTAAGTTTGCCTTCATAATCTTAACAGCGTTTTCAGTTGCAACGCCACCAGTAAAGCCCGTGCAAGTTTTAACGAAGTCCGCCCCAGCCTTGCAAACGATTTTCGTTGCCAAGGCAATTTCTTCATCGGTTAAAAGCCCCGTTTCAATAATAACTTTAACAACGTTACCTTTTGCCGAATCTATAACCGCCTTAATCTCATTTTCAACGAAAAGGGCGTTACCTTCTTTGAGTTTTGCAACGTTTATAACCATATCAAACTCGGTTGCCCCGTCTTTTAAAGCCTTTTCCGTTTCAAAAACTTTAACTTCAGTGGCGGATTTGCCGAGCGGAAAGCCTATTACCGTGCAAACCTTAACGCCAGTTCCCGCTAAACACTCGCTAGCAAGCTTAACGTCACAGGGGTTTACGCAAACGGACTTAAAGTTATATTTCTTCGCCTCGTTGCAAAGGGTTTCTATTTCTTTTTCAGTAACCGCGGATTTAAGCGCGGTGTGATCTATGTATTTATTTAATTCCATATTACTTTCCTACGCAAAATTTAGCAAAAATCTCGTCAATAATCTCTTCGGTTGCGGTCTTGCCCGTTATTTCACCAAGCGCATTCCAAACGGACTTAACATCTTCGGAAACGATGTCTAAGGGAACGCCGTCTTCTATGCCAACGAGCGATGCCGAAAGATATTCTTCCGCCTTTTTAAGCGCGTTTAAGTGGCGTTCTTCAACGATGAGTTCGGCGTTTCTATCAATGCCTTGCGCAAAAGCCTTTTGGTATAAAGCAGACTTTAAACTCTCAATGCCGTCACCCGTTTTTGCGGAAACTACAACGCCGTTTTTATCTCCCGTGAACGTATCGCTTTTATTATAAACGATAAGGTGGTTGAGATTTTCAACCTTTTGATAAATTTCTTTATCTTGAGCGGTAAGTTCCGCCCCACCGTCAAACACGGCAACGCAAACGTCAGCCGAGTTTAAGATTTTTTCGGAACGCTCAATGCCCATAAGTTCAATCTCGTCACTTGCCGAGCGGATGCCAGCGGTATCGTATAAATCAAACTTAACGCCGTTTATATCGAGAGAGCCTTCAACCACGTCACGCGTAGTGCCCTCTATTGACGAAACGATTGCCTTTTCGTAATTTAAAAGAGCGTTGAGAATTGAAGACTTGCCAACGTTAGGTCTACCAACGATTGCAACTTTAACGCCGTTTTTAATTTTGCTGCCAGCGTTATAGCCTTTGATAAGGTCAATAATCGTTAATTGCGTTTGCTCTAAAGTTTCAACGAGCGTGTCTAAGGCAAGTTCGCCAAGGTCTTCTTCGGGGTAATCAATATCCGCGCCGATTTCCGCTAAGGCGTAAGTAATTTTATCTTGGAGAGCGGTAACCTTTTCAAACAGTTTTTCACGGTATAAAGAATAACCCGACTTAACCGCCGCCACGCTTTCGCCGTTTATCATATCGATAAGCCCTTCAGCCGAAGAAAGGGAAAGTTTGCCGTTTAAAAAGGCTCTTTTAGTAAACTCACCGCGCGTTGCGGGGAGCGCGCCGAGTTCAAACGTTTTTTTCAAAACGCCTTGAGTGATAGCCGTTCCGCCGTGGCAGTGAATTTCAACCATATCTTCGCCCGTGTAACTTTTAGGCGCTTTAAAATAAACCGCCATACCAAAATCGGTAAAGCCACCAGCGCAAGAAATTTCGCCAACGTAAAGTTTATACGGCTCGAAATTTTCTACCTTAGTATTTTTGGATAAGGGGCTAAACATTTTTGATAAAAGGTTTAAACACCCCTCTCCGCTTATTCTTATAATAGCAACACCGCCAACACCGTTGGCGGTTGATATTGCCGAAATAATTTCAGTTTTCATAAGTTTTAACTAAACAAATCGTCCCCATCAGATTTTGAAGACGAGCCGTTCTTATCCGAAAATTCAGGGAAGGGATCTTCAGGCGCTTTTTTAGGCTCGGCGTTTTGATTGCCGTAGGGGTTGTTATAAGGGTTGTTATAGGGGTTATTGTAAGGATTATAACCACCGTAGTTTTGATAGGGGTTGTGATAGTATTGCTTGAAACTCTTTCTCTCGTTATTTCTCACCACGAATAAGAGTATGCCGAAAAGCGGTGGGTTGAAGAAGATTGAGAAAAGAGAATAAAGTAGCGCCGATTGCGGACGGTAAAGCCTGAACACCAAGAAGATAATGCTAACTTCAAAGAAGATATAGGCTATATCTAAAATCAAACTTAAAACGTCAAGAATAGTATAGATAACGTTAGCGCCCATAAACCAACTTAAAAGGAAGGGGCTGGTAATAGTAACGTCAAAATTAAAAATAAGCGCAAAATCGTAAAGATAACCGCCAACGAGAACGAGTTGACCGTTAACTTCGCGAACGAAAGCAAAGTTTAACAAAATAGCCAAAACGGTGGTAACAGCGGATAAAATTGCAATCCAAAGCCCAACGTTTTTAATCTTTTTGCCCCAAACGACTGCTTCCCCAACGATTTTACCAAGTAAAATCCAGTTTAAAAGGGGGAAAATTGCCATCCATCTACCCTTTAAAATATTTTGGTTTTTAGCCATTTTAAAGAGCGCTATCGCCATAAAAACGTGACCGATAAGCGGGATAACGAATATTGATATTAAACTTGAGATAGCGGTAAACATAGGAGTCATAACCGTATCAAACAAGTGCATTAAATTGATTGCTAAAAAATTGTTCATAAATAAATCCTTTAAAAAGATTTTAACTATCGTTTATTAAAGCCTATTACAACCTATTTAAAGGTTGGGCGAAATCATAGCCTATTGCAACAATATTAAGACGTTAGAAACAAGCAAGACAAGGCTCGCTTGCCTATTACAACCATATTAAGACGTTAGAAGCAAGCAAGGCGGTTATTCTAGCCAAAGTACGCGTACTCCTTGTACGGAATCTTTGGCTAAATAGCCGATTTGCGCAGTTTATAACGGCTTAATAGGCGCGGGCAAAGTAAACGATTTTAGAAGCCTTTTTACCGCATACCGCACATACCTTGCCTTCGGCAGAGTCTTCGGCGATAACGCGGGCGGTGGCTTGAGTTTGCTCTTTGATTTTTTCTTCACATTCACGGCAACCACACCAAGGCGCTTTAACGAAACACTTATTGTCAACACCTGCTAAGAGTTCTTCAACGGAATTAGCCCAAACGATACGGCTATCACGGCGTTCTCTTGACTTTTCAAGCATTTCTTTTTGAACGGTTGCTAAAAGTTCTTTAACGGCAACGGCGTCAAACAAGTTAAGTTCGGCTTTTTCAAGCGTGTCACGACGCATAGTCATCATCTTGCCGTTTTCAATATCACGAGGGCCAACTTCAATTCTTACGGGAACACCTTTCATTTCCCACTCGTTGAACTTCCAACCCGGAGTAGCGTCACGCTTGTCAACTTCCGCTCTGATGCCGAGATCACAAAGGGCATCGCAAAGTTTTTGAGCGTTTTCTAAAACGCCATCTTTGTGCATTGCAATGGGGATAATGATAACTTGGATAGGCGCAACAACGGGCGGAATAACAAGACCACGTTGATCGCCGTGCGCCATAATGAGCGCGCCGATAAGACGGGTTGATACGCCCCAGCTCGTTGAATAACCGTATTTAAGCGTTCCGTCTTTATCTAAGAACTTCATATCGAAGGCTTTTGCAAAGTTTTGACCTAAGTAGTGAGAAGTGCCGGCTTGCAAACTCTTGCCGTCAAGCATCATTGCTTCCATACCGTAAGTTGCAACTGCGCCTGCAAACTTTTCTTTATCCGTTTTTCTACCTGTTAAAACGGGAATTGCCAAGCAGTTCTCAGCAAAATCTTTATACACGCCGAGCATAGTTTGGGTTTCAATTTCCGCTTCTTCTTCGCTGGCGTGAACGGTGTGGCCTTCTTGCCATAAAAATTCGCTCGTTCTAAGGAAAGGACGGGTGGTCTTTTCCCAACGCATAACGTTACACCATTGATTGATTAAAATGGGAAGATCGCGATAACTTTCCATCCACTTAGCGTACATATCGCAAATGATAGTTTCGGAAGTGGGGCGGATAACGAGCGGTTCTTGAAGTTTTTGACCGCCTGCGTGAGTTACGGTTGCAACTTCGGGCGCAAAACCTTCAACGTGTTCCGCTTCTTTCATAAGATAACTTTGCGGAATTAAAAGGGGGAAATAAGCGTTCTTAACCCCAGTCTTTTTAAAGCGAACGTCAAGTTCTTTTTGAATATTTTCCCAAATAGCGTAACCGTAAGGACGGATAACCATAGTGCCTTTAACTGGGCCGTAGTCAACGAGCTCTGTTTTCAAGATAACGTCTGTATACCATTTGGGGAAATCTTCATTTATATCTGCTATTTCTTTAACGAATTGTTTTTCTTTAGCCATAACAAAACCTTCTTATATTATTTACTTGCTTTTAATTATATATACAAAACGTAAAAAAGTAAAGCGTTTTGCAAAACTGCCCACCATACCTTTACGCGATTTTCGTTTTTTTCATACCTTTTTTACAAAAAAAGCATATTTATACTTTATTTCACAAAAGATTTGTGCTAAAATAGAATCGTACTAAAAAATTAAGGAGATTTTCTCATGGAAAACAGCAAACTTACAGTTAACGCTATCCGCGTGTTGTCTGCAGAAGCCGTTGAAAAGGCTAATTCCGGTCACCCCGGCATTTGTCTTGGCGCAGCGCCCTTAGCATACACTCTTTGGCAGAATTTTATGACGTTTAACCCGTCTAACAGCAAAAAATTCTACAACCGCGATAGATTTATTTTATCCGCAGGTCACGGCTCGATGCTCAACTACTCTCTCCTTCACCTTTACGGATATAAACTTTCTATTGACGATATTAAGAATTTCCGTCAATTCGGTTCTAAAACTCCCGGTCACCCCGAATTTAACCACACTGACGGTATTGAAGTTTCAACCGGCCCGTTAGGTCAAGGTATTGCAAACGCCGTTGGTATGGCTATTGCGGAAACTCACCTTGCTTCTCTTTACAATAAAGAAGGCTTCCCCGTAGTTGATCACTATACTTATGCTTTGTGTGGTGACGGTTGCTTAATGGAAGGCATTGAATATGAAGCGGCATCGCTTGCAGGCTCACTTAAACTTGGCAAACTTATCGTTTTATACGATTGCAATGGCATCACTATCGAAGGCGACACTTCTGAAACCTTTAGTGAAGACGTTAAGGCGCGCCACAAAGCGCAAGGTTGGCAAGTTTTAGAAGTTAAAGACGGTAACGACGTTAACGCTCTTACCAAAGCTATCAAGAAAGCAAAAGCGGAAAAGGAAAAACCGTCGCTTATCGTATGCTACACTCAAATCGGCTTTGGCTCTTCTAAACAAGGCTCTGCTTCTTCTCACGGCGCACCGCTCGGCGCGGACTGCCTTGCAGATATGAAGAAAAACCTTGGTTACGACTATCCTGAATTCACCGTTCCCGAAGAAGTTTACGCTCACACTAAAAGAGCAATCAACCGCGGTAAAAAGGCTGAAAGAAACTGGAAGAAGATGTTTGCCGAATATCAAAAGGCGTACCCCGAACTTGCTAAAGAGTTTATCGATAGGATGAACGGCGTTATCCCCGAATTTGACTGGGAAGAAGTTTACAAGTTTGAAAAAGACGATGCTACTCGTGGAACTGGCGGTACGGTTATCAATAGGCTTGCTCCTAAGCTCCCCACCCTTTTCGGTGGCTCGGCTGACCTTAACCCGTCTACCAAAACTTATATGAAAGGCGCTGGCGACTACTCGCCCGCTACTCGTGAAGGTAGAAACGTTCACTTTGGTATTAGAGAACACGCTATGGCGGCTATCTGTAACGGTCTTTCTTGCCACGGCGGTTTCTTACCGTTCTGTTCAACCTTCTTCGTATTTAGCGATTATATGAAAAACGCTATGCGTTTATCCGCTATTATGAACCTTAACGTAACTTACGTTTTAACTCACGATTCTATCGGCGTTGGCGAAGACGGTCCTACCCACCAACCCATTGAACATTTAACCGCTCTCCGCTCTATTCCGAATATGAAGGTGTTCAGACCTTGTGACGGTAGAGAAACGGCAGCAGGCTGGGAAATCGCAGTTAAAGGCAACGGCCCAACGAGTTTAATCTTATCTCGCCAAACCTTAAAGTCTTACGAAGGCACTGGCAAAGCCGCTCTCAAAGGCGGTTATATCCTTTCCGATAGCGAAAAGAAAACACCCGATCTTATCTTAATCGGCGCAGGCTCGGAAGTTGAGTGCTGTATGTCCGCTAAAGAAATGCTCAAAGCTGAAGGCGTTGACGTTAGAGTTGTTTCTATGCCCTGTATGGAACTTTTCGATGCTCAAACCAAGGCTTACAAAGAAAGCGTTCTTCCGTCAAGCGTTAGAGCAAGAGTGTGCGTAGAAGCAGGCTCTACCCTTCCTTGGTATAAGTATGCAGGCCTTGACGGTAAGATTATCGGTATCGATGAATACGGTTTAAGTGGCCCTGCGAAAGTTCTTTTCAACCACTACGGTTTCACCGCTGAGAACGTTTACAACACTGCTAAAGAACTTTTAAAATAATTTAACAATTTAAAACCGTTGCGGAAATTCCGCAACGGTTTTTTTTATTTAAGGAAAAATGGCGTTGAGTTTACAATAAAGAATTCGTTTTCACCTTGAACTTCAACGCGAACGAATTTTGAAAGGTCTAAGCCCTTTAAAGAAATAACTTCATTTATCTCGTTTGAGTTAAAATCTGACTTAACGTATACGAGTTTTTCCGCCGAATATACTCTAAGCTGACAAACGTTGCCGTTTGAACATTTAGCGGAAACTTTAAGGGGTAAGGTCAACGCTTCTTCAAGGGAAACTTCGTCACCAGGGAGATACTTTCCTAAACGGATATCCGCCTCGTCAAAGAAAAGCCCTGAAATAACGTGGCGCTTTTTAATACAGTCAACCACCGTATCCCTATTTGCTTCGCCGTCGAGATACAAAAAGTTAACGGCGGGGTTATCCATAAAGCGACGGAAACCGAAAAGGTCAACCGAGTTCATAAGCGCAAACTTTTTGCCTTGAAGCCAAGCTTTTTCAATATCCAAGCCTGATAAGGGGCGCATAGGCTCAACGTCAATCGCGTCAAAATCGTAACCGATAAAGTAATCGAAATAGGGGTGAGTTGCGCAGATTGCGCCGTTGTGTTTTTTAACGTGAGCGATTGACTTTTTAAGGTACGCGTCAATTTCTTCATCGGTATATAAACTCTTGGTAAATTCGGTTGAATAACCTTCTTCGTCTATGCCGATAGCCAAGGAGTGATAGGTGTTGTGGCTCTTGGTTTTTGCGTTTTCTTCCCAGTTGAACGGGTGGTATTCTTGCCCCGTTAAGAATAAAACTTTATCATCGCTATACTTTTCAACGTCAAGCTTGCCGTTATAGGGGGCGGCGTGCTTGATTGCAAGCGAACAAATATCAAAGCCTTTAAGGCGCATCATCGCGTTTATAGTTCCGGGGTGAGAATCGCAACCGTACCAGTCGAGCGAGTGCATGTGAATTGCCATTTTGTAATTAACTTTTTTAGGAAGGGTTTTCTTAACGATAGGCATTTCTTCACTTTCGCCGTTTTTAAAGCGAGCAAAGTAAGCAAACAAGTTTTTAAGATACTTTTTCCAAAACGATAAAACTTTTGCGTTCTTTTCGCCTTCGTAAACTTCGGGGAATAAAAGTCCGCTTAAAAAGTACATACCCTTGCCGTAGTTTGCCTTGGCGATAAGCGCGCCGTCACGAACGGCGGGATCCATATACGAACCAAGAACGTCCCACCTATCGTTTAAAAGATAGCAAGATACCGCAGAAGATCTTATATCTTCGGTTGAATCTTCAGTTTGGGGCTTTCCTTGATAGAAAGTGTTTACTTTTAAGCGCCAGTCAATCATCTCGTCGGGCGTGATAACTTCGGGCTCGGAAAAAAGCCTTTGACCTAAAGGCTCAATCCACGGCATCATATAGTTTTTGTAAGGCGTTCTATCCCCTTCAAACATGTGCCCGCAACCGCCGATAGTTGAAACGTGGCGGTGGATAAGTTGAGTATAGCCAACTTCATCGGCTAAAAAGTAAGGCGCCCAACGCTTGTAATCTTGAGCGAAAAACACGAATATTCCGCCTGCTTTTACCCAGTTGTTGATATACTCTTCATCGTTTTCAATATAGTCGTTAAACCCATTTTGTTCAACGAAAACAACGTCAAACTTGTCAAGATAACCCTTTTTAGAATAGTCTATCTTTTCGGGCGAGTAGCCTTGTTCGATTAAAAAATCTTTAAACTTATACTGTGGTTGAAACCAGTGTTCAAAATAACCTATTTTCATAATTTTACACCAACTTTACTAATTGTTCTTCAAAAGGAGGGATAGGGAGAACTTCACTTGACAGATACTCTAAAACGAGTTGTTCCCCTTCCGTTCCTTTAAATTTTAAGTAGTGAACGATAGCGGTAAGTTTTATCCACGTTTCGTTTTCCACTTTATCGCCTTGATTTAACGCGCACAAATGCCCTATCGTTTGAATATCGTCCATACAACAAGTGAGCGCGGGGCGAGCGCCGTAAAAAGTGTTCGGCGGAAGTTCATCTGAAAAGAGCGCCAAGCACTCAAATTCTACCGTTTTGTTCCTATACCGCTCGATTTGCTCAAAACTGTCAACGTAAAAATCGCCGAAATGTTCGTTTTTTATAACGATTTTATCTCCGCTTACGTCGTATGGAAGGTCGGTTGCTAAACTAATTTTTTCACCGAGAGAGTCAAGCGCGATAATTTCAAGCGACGGATTAACCATTTTTAAACTCTTTTTTATCGTTGACGTTTCTTCCGTGTGATCGCAACGGTTAACGATAACGAGCTCTGAGGTTTTAACCATATCAACCATAATTTGGCGCATAGCCGAAAAATAGTATTTAAAGGTTGAACCGTCAATAACGCAAATTGTTTGCTGAACGTCAAAGTAAGGCGGGAGTTTAAACTGCAATTTATCCCACGTTTCGTTGAGTTCAACGAATACAACGTGCGGTTTGTGAGTTCTAACCGCATCGTTAATATTTTTGTCGTTCCATCTATCTTTATCAAAATACTCGTATTTAGCGTTTAGCGGAGCAAGATCGTCGGCGGTAAATTCTTCAATACCGTCTTCTTGCGAAATGATTAAAACTTTACCAAGATCGCCAAAATCTCCACGGAGCAAGGAGTCTTTGATAAAATAAGACTTTCCGCTCTCCAAAACTCCCCTAACGAGTATTACTGGAATTCCTGCCATAGTTTAAAAAATATCCTTTAACTTTTCTTTTTGCAAGTTTTTACCGATTACGCAAACTTTACCGCTAACGTCTGCGCTTCCTAAGCGCACGTCAATAGAGCCTGGAACGTAATCGAAAAACAACCAACCGTCACTTCCGTTTAAAACGCCCTTTGCCCTTATTATCTCGCCGAAAACGCCTTCGTCAAACCAAGATAAAATATCTTCAATCCCTTCTTTTGAAAAGTTTTTAGGAGTGAGAGATGAAAAACTTTCAAACACTTCGTTTGCGTGATGAGAGTGGCAAGCGCAGTTGGGGTCGTTGCAAACGTGCCCGCCGTGTTCGTGGTGTTCGTGGCCGTGCTCGTGTTCGTGGTGTTCGTGCTCGTGGTCGTGGTGTTCGTGCTCGTGGTCGTGGTCGTGGTGTTCGTGTTCGTGGTGGTGATGAGAACCGTGAGTTGCTTTCAAGTTCTCAATAAGCATTTCCATAAGCGAAGCGCCGTCTTCTAAATTTTCAAGAAGTACGGTGGTATCTAATTCTTGAACGGGGGTTGTTATTATCGTTGCGGTTGGGTTGAACTGCTTGATATATTCGCAAGCCGAAATTATTTTTTCTTGAGTGAAATTTTCAGCCTTTGATAAAACTATGGTGTTCGCAGCGTTTATTTGGTCTATATAAAACTCGCCGAAGTTTTTGTGGTAAAGCTTAATTTTATTAGCGTCAACCACCGTGCACAAAATATTGATTTTTAAATTTTCGTTCGCATCTTTAACGGCGGAAACAACTTCTGAAAGCTTGCCAACGCCCGACGGCTCTATAACGATTCTATCAAGGTTATAAGTTGATAAAAGTTCATTGAGCGCAGTTTTAAAATTACCCGCAAGCGAACAACAAATACAACCGCTATTTATCTCTTTAACGGAAACGCCAGCGCCGTTTAAAAAAGCGCCGTCAACCCCGATTTCGCCAAACTCGTTTTCAACAAGAGCAACCCTTTCGGTTTTGAAAATTCTTTCGTATAATTTTTTAATTAAGGTGGTTTTACCCGCCCCTAAAAATCCAGAAATAACGTCAACTTTAATCATAGTAAACTCCTTGTTTTATGATAACCCTTTTTTATTTAAAATGCAATACTATTGCAATAAAATTGCAATAAAATACAAATTCCGCCGTTAAAAACGGCGGAATTAGTTTGAGTTGTATGTTTGCCTAACGGCAAGTGAGATTTTACGCAAAGCGTAAAGTGGTATTTACCTTGCGGTAAGTGGTATTCGGCGTTGCCGAGTGATATGCTACCCTTGGTAGCGTTGTGGATGTTTTCTTTATTTGCCTATTACAACATAATTTAAGACGTTAGTTTGGGTATTAGGCGAGGCTCACGAAGACTATAGGCTGAGATTGACCTTGTTGGTCATCGAAGTCTATAGGCTAAGTAGAAACGATGCATAATGCCCGAAATAACGGATTAAACGGTGGGTGACCAGTCAACGTTATCATCCACATATATTGCTATGAAGGGGTTACCATCGTAACTTGAAAATTCCCAAACGTGAGAAAGAGCGTATTCAATGCCGTTGTAGATAAAACCAACGAGTTTTTTGCCGCTCGGAGCAACGGGGCGCGGAGTTATAGATGAAAGGGTTTTGCCGTATTCGATAACTGCGGTTGATTCGCCCGTTCCTTCGCCAACTTGAATATTGATGGTAAACTCAACCACGTCTTCAAACAAGCACTTGATAGGCGAACCATCGTAGTTTACGATTAAAAACAAATCATCAAGAGAATACTTAACGCCTTTGTACGAATAGCCCGTGAGTTTTCTTCCCTTAGGGGCTTTTGGCGGATAACTGATATACTTGAAAGTTTTGCCTAAAATAAAGGTTACCGTTGTGTTTCCAACACCGCCGTTTAAGTTAAGGTTAACTTCAACTTCAACGTTGTTATAAGTGATTTTAGGCGTTAAGGTAACGTTTTCTTTTACAGACCAAACGCCAGTTACGTTAAACGGAGAGCCGTTATAAAGCCAAGTAACATTTATAAGGTTATCCTTTGCTAAGAAGGTGTAAAGAGAGTAAGTTTCGCCGTAACCAACCGTTTGAACGTTTGAAACCATATCTCCACTCACGTCATATAAAGTGTAGTCGGCTAAAATTGAAGACACGTCGTAAGTGATAGTGTAAGCTATAGGTTTCCAAACGGCGTAAACTTCACAAGGCTTTGCAACCTTCCAAACAACCGTTCCCGAGATATAATCGGTTTGATCGTCTTTATCAAAAGACCAACCGAGAAGAACGTGGCCGTTCTTCTTAACGTCATTAGCGCCTGGGAGAGTAACCGTTCTGCCGTAAGCATAATCTTTAGTAACAACTCTTGACGTGCCGTTTTTAAATGCAACGGTATAGGAGTTGGGGGTTAAAATAACGCTAACGTCAGTGGTTTTATCAAGAGTAACGATCTGTTCGTAATCAAGTTCCCAAACAGCCGAATAGCCAAGTTTTTCTTTGGGGAAAGGAATTGCTTCCCCACCGCTTTGAATAATTTCTTCAAGTTTAACGGCTTCAACGCTACCGTCGTGGTTAATAAAGTTAACGTACGTCTTAGCGGAATATCTTGCAACGAGTTCTTTTTCCCCGTCAATATTCCAAACGATTTTACCCTTGTTTGAAGATACGAATTCGCCAGTAGTTTTAAGTTTCCAACCGATAAATTTATAACCTTCAGGCGGAGTTGGGCTTGGGATATCACTTTCAACGCCGAAAACAACGTCAACGTACTGCTCGGAAATTTCGCCTTCGCTCGCATTTAAAGTTAAGCGATAAGTTTTTGGCGAATAGTCAGCGGTTAAAACAACCACGCTTCTATTTGCGGTTGGCAAATAGTTGAAATTGCTTGCAAGCGCTTCGCCTGCAACCTTCCAACCGTTAAAAGTGTAACCTGCTTTTTCGGCAGTTGTCGCTTTTAAGGCATCGGTGTTTGCTCCGTAATCAATTTCGCCCTTTTCAACTAAAACAGTTCCGCCGATAGCGTCAAAAACGTAATTTACTCGTATCGGCTCGAAAACGGCGTGTAAAACAGGCTCGTCAATTTCGTAAGTCCAAAGGTTAGTCTTGAGCGTATCTTCCCCTTCGAACGCCCAACCCTTGAAGTTATAACCTTGCTTTTGCAAGATGGGGAAAGTAAAAGTACGATTGTACAAAACGTTAATTTTTTGTTCGGTGAGCGACTCGTCGCCACCTACTAACGTTCCGCCGTTAAAATCAAAGGTAACGCCGTAAGTCTTATAGTCCCAAACGGCTTTGATTATAACAGTGCCAACGTCTAAATTCCAAGAAGAAGTTGTAACTTCTTGTTCGCCGTAATACCAACCGATAAAATCGTAACCACGCTTATATGGAACAGGGAAATCGGTGGGTTTACCGAAAGTTGCGCTCGCGTTTTTACGGGAGATTTCTTCGCCGTCTTCCACAATATAGCCACCGTTAAAATCAAGATGAACGTCATAACTTCTCTCTTTCCAAGTAGCGATTAGCGTTACGGCAGGCTCTTGCAACATAAAAGGTTTTAAGGTAACGTGATTGCCGTTATAATACCAACCCTTAAAGTCAAAACCTTCTTTAACGGGAGTTGGCAAATTTAAATCTTCCCAAACGGTAGCGTTAATAACCGTTTCACCGTCAATACTTCCCCCGTCTAAATCAAGGGTAACGGTAACCACGTCAACGCCGTTATTGTTTCCGCCACCCGATTTGCAAGCGCAAACGCAGATAACGGAAAGAATTAAAACCAAAAGGCACAAAATCTTTTTCATACGCATAGTTATATTTTAACTTATAAGTTAAACTTTGTCAACAATAGTTAGTATTTGCAAAAAAACATAAAAACAAGCCCATAATTGCTTTTATATTTTAAGACGTTAAAAAAGACGGCGAAAACGCCGTCTTTTTATATGCCTTAAATTTTTTAGACCTTAGAAGCAAGCAGAACAAGGCTCGCGAAGTTTACGGGATGAGTTAGACCTTGGTGGTCAACGAAGTCCGTAAACAAAGCAGTAACGCAGTTATGCGACGCTTACAAGGGATAAAAATTAGATTTCTGCAAAATACTTGATAGTTCTAACCATTTGAGAGGTGTAAGAATTTTCGTTGTCGTACCAAGAAACAACTTGAACTTGGTAAGTATCATCGTCAATCTTAGAAACCATGGTTTGAGTAGCATCAAATAATGAACCGAACTTCATACCGATAACGTCAGAAGATACGATTTCATCAGTGTTGTAACCGAAAGATTCAGTTGCTTGAGCCTTCATAGCTGCGTTGATGCCTTCCTTAGTAACGTCTTTACCCTTAACTACTGCGATTAAGATAGTGGTAGAACCAGTAGCGGTGGGAACACGTTGAGCAGCGCCGATAAGTTTGCCGTTAAGTTCAGGGATAACAAGACCGATTGCTTTAGCAGCACCAGTAGAGTTAGGAACGATGTTCATAGCGCCTGCTCTTGAACGACGAAGGTCACCCTTTCTTTGAGGACCGTCAAGAATCATTTGGTCACCAGTGTAAGCGTGAACGGTGGTCATGATACCAGAAACGATAGGAGCGTAATCGTTAAGTGCCTTAGCCATAGGAGCAAGACAGTTAGTAGTACAAGAAGCAGCAGAAATAACCTTATCTTCAGCGGTTAATACGTTGTGGTTAACGTTGTAAACGATAGTGGGAAGATCGTTACCTGCAGGAGCAGAAATAACAACTTTCTTTGCACCAGCGTTAACGTGCGCCATAGCTTTTTCCTTAGAAGTGTAGAAACCAGTACATTCAAGAACTACGTCTACGCCGATTTCACCCCAGGGAAGTTCAGCAGCGTTTGCTTTAGCGTAAATGATAATTTCTTTACCGTCAACGATAATAGAGTTATCAGTAGCTTCTACAGTGTGACCTTTTGCGAGGTAGTTACCTTGCATAGTGTCGTATTTAAGAAGATGAGCGAGCATCTTGGGGCTGGTAAGGTCGTTGATAGCAACAACTTCGTAACCTTCAGCATCAAACATTTGTCTGAACGCTAAACGACCGATACGACCGAAACCGTTA
>JAFWXO010000023.1 GCA_017545865.1 Clostridia bacterium
ACACTATACTTTGTAAGCAAAGTCGTGAGCTTTCGCGGAGCAATACAAAAGACTAACGAAAGGTGTTCGTTAGTCTTTTATATTGTCTAAAATCCCTTGAAGGGACTTAATAATAGCGTGTTTTTTAGTGGTATTTGACTATCGTCAAGTGGTATTTACCTTGCGGTAAGTGGTATTTTGCCTTACGGCAAAGTGGGAGATTGCTTTTTAATATAAGACAACGACCTTATCCCCTTAAAGATTAAGGGGTGTAGGGGATTTGAGGAGTTTTAGGAAAGGGGGATTGTTAAGGGGGAAAACGTTATTCGGAAAATAGTTGTCCCCCGTTAACAAAAAACTAATTACGTTTGACTAATTTTAAGTATTTAAGATATCCATAGCCATTAAAAACCCAAATCGAAAACCTTATAATTTTTCATATCTTGTTTATAAGTGTAATATGTAGTCTTTTTTATTTAAAAAAATAAAAACTTCTTTACAAAATCGTGAGTTTATAATACAATATAAGTAATAAAAAAATAACTAACAAATAAAACGAACAGGAGATTATTATGGCAATAGATTTAGAAACTTTAGAAATGATGGAAATGGAATGTGAAGAACGTATGCAAACTTCGCTTGACGTTTTAAAATCAAACGTTTTGCAAATTAGAGCAGGCAGAGCAAACCCCCACATTTTAGATAAAATTCAAGTTGAAGCGTACGGCGCGATGAGCCCTATCAACCAAATCGGCAATATCTCGGTTGTTGACGCGCAATGTTTAATGATTTCGCCCTGGGATAAGTCCCTTTTAAAATCGGTTGAAAAGGCTATCCAACTTTCAAACATCGGCATCAACCCCACTAACGACGGTAACGTTATTCGTTTAGTATTCCCTATGCTTACAGAAGAAAGACGTAAAGAACTTGTTAAACAAGTTAAAAAAATGGGTGAAGACGGCAAAGTTGCTATCCGTAATATCCGTCGTGACGTTTTAGATCAGTTTAAAAAACTTAAAACTGCAAAAGATATTACTGAAGATCAATACGCTGAGTACGAATCGGCAGTAGAAAAACTCACATCTAAAATTATTGAAGCGGTTGATAAAGTTATCGCTGATAAAGAAAAGGACCTTCTTACTTTATAATGGAATTTACTTTAATCCCACGCCACGTCGGTTTTATTATGGACGGGAACGGCAGGTGGGCAAAACAACGCAATAAGCCGAGAAATTTCGGGCATAAAAAGGGAGCGGAAAACGTGGAAAAAGTCGTTTCCGCTTGCTTTAAGTTAGGCGTTAAAGTTGTGAGTTTATACGCGTTTTCAACGGAAAACTGGGGAAGACCTAAGGAAGAAGTTGATAAGATTATGGACCTTCTCCATAAATTTTTGATAAAGTACGAAAAAACGCTACTTAAAAACGAGATAAAACTTAAAGTTTCAGGCGATAAAACAGCCCTTTCTGAAGAACTCGTTTTACAAATTAACTCGGTTGAAGAAAAGACGAGTGGTTTTGAAAAGGTTTTAAACATCGCTATAAATTACGGTGGCAAGCAAGAAATTTTAACCGCAGTCAACCGCTTGATTGAAGACGGTAAAACGAGCGTTACCGAGCAAGATTTTGAAAGTTATCTCTACACCCAAGGTTTACCGCCTATCGACCTTGTTGTGAGAACGAGTGGCGAACAGAGAATTTCAAACTTTTTCTTATGGCAATCTGCTTACGCTGAACTTTATTTCACAAACGCTTTGTGGCCTGATTTTGACGAAGTTGAACTTGAAAAGGCTTTTTCTTGGTATGAAAGCCGTTCAAGAAGATTTGGTAAAATTTAAACTAATTTTTTAGGATATTGATATGCTCAAGAGAACGATAACGGGCGCGGGCATTATACTCGTAACCGCGCTTGCATTTTATTTAAGAACGATAGATATTAGGTTTTTTGATTTGTTCGCCCTTATTTTATCGGTTATGGGAACGTGGGAATTTGCCCGTTCGCTCGGCGATAGAACGACCGTAGAGCAAAAGGTTTTAGCGCTTGTTTTTTCAGTGGGCGTTATACCGTTTGCGGTGTTCTTGCCTAAATACCTTTTAGTTTTCATTTTAGGTTTTACCGCAATAACTTTACTCGTTTGTGTATTTTTAAAAAATTCGTCTATTGAAAAAATGGGCTACACGGTATTAAACTTTTTCTACCCAACGCTCGTTTTACTTTTCTTAACGCTTTCCAACCACTTAGGTAACTTCTCGTTGTTTGCGCTCATACTCGTGTTTGCAACTTCTTATTCAACGGACACTATGGCGTATTTAGTAGGCTCAAAGTTTAAAGGCAAAAAACTTTGCCCAACCATTAGCCCAAACAAAACGATAAGCGGAGCAATAGGTGGCGTTATCGGTGGAATTCTCGGTGGAATTCTCACTTACTTCGTGTTCAAATGGCTTGGCATTAACCCATTTGTACTCAAACGTGAAATTTTTGTTATTATCTTCTTGATAACTTCGGGCATAGTTTTAAGCGTTTTAACTCAACTTGGCGACCTTTTTGAAAGTTTCTTAAAACGTGGGCTTGGCGTTAAAGATATGGGCAATCTTTTACCGGGGCACGGCGGAATACTCGATAGGGTGGACGGGCTTATGTTCACTTCGCTCGCCGTTTTCCTTTTTTATTCATTTTTAGTGTGATTTAAGGATATAATAAATATATGATTAAAATAGCGCTACTAGGTAGTACGGGCTCGATAGGTAAACAAGTTTTATCCGTCGTTTCCCGTTACCCAGAAAAATTTAAAATAATATCAATGGCGGCGGGTTCTAACGCCGTTTTGTTTTCCGAGCAGGTTAATAAGTTTAAGCCGAAAATCGCGTGCTTAACAAACCCCGAAAACGCTTCAAAAATAACCGAACTCCCCGTGGGTACGGAGTTTTATTACGGGGAAAACGCCCTTCTTCACGCTATTACCGACGAGTGTGATATCGTTTTTGACGCGGTTATGGGTTACGCTGGGTTAAAGGCGGTAAAATACGCTATCGAACTTAAAAAGACGGTTGCTCTTGCCAACAAGGAAACGCTCGTTGCGGGTGGCGAACTCATTATGCCTATGGCAAAAAAAGCGGGCGTTAAAATTATCCCCGTTGATAGCGAACACTCTGCGCTTTGGCAATGTTTAAATTTTGATACGGAAAAGCAGTTTAAAAAACTTATTATAACCGCATCTGGCGGAGCGCTAAGAAACGTTCCTTTAAACGAACTTGAATTCGTTTCGGCAAGCGATGCGCTTATGCACCCCAACTGGCTTATGGGCAAAAAAATAACCGTTGACTGCGCAACCATGGTAAACAAGGGCTTTGAAGTTATTGAAGCGATGTGGCTTTTCGGCGCGAAAAGAAGCGATATTGAAGTTGTTGTTCACCCCGAAAGTATCGTCCACTCTCTCGTTGAGTTTTCTGACGGGGCTATTATGGCGCAAATGGGCGTTCCGTCAATGGAACTTCCTATTCAACTTGCCCTTTCCTATCCCGAAAGGCTTAATATTGAAAACAATTCGCTTTCTCTTTTTGGCAAAACTTTAAACTTTAAAGAGATTGATAAAGATAGATACCCTGCGTTTTTCACGGTTGAAAAGTCAATGGAACTTGGCGGTGTTTACCCGTGCGCTATAAGTGGCGCAGACGAAAGGGTGGTTGAACTTTTCTTGAGTGGTAAAATCAAGTATACTGAAATTTCGTTATACTTAGAAAAAGTTTTAGAAAAGACGGAAAAACTCCCCGTAACGTTTGAAAACTTAGAGTATACCGACAAGTTGTCAAGAATTATCGTAGACGAGTTGTATAGGGGTAGAGTATGATAAATTTACTTGCTCTATCGGGCGTATGGTCCACGATTTTTTCAATCGTGCTTGCAATAGTGATGCTCCTTATAATGATTTCAATTCACGAGTTTGGGCATTATATCGTTGGCAAAATTTTCAAGTTCAAAATCAACGAGTTTGCAATCGGCATGGGCCCTGCGATTTTCAAAAGGAAGAGTAAAAAATCTGATGAAGTTTTTTCCGTAAGGGCTTTACCGCTCGGCGGTTTTTGCGCTTTTGAGGGGGAAGACACGGAAAGCGGAGATGAAGGCGCGTTCAACAACAAAGCGCCTTGGAAGAGAATTTTAGTTTTAATTGCGGGCGCAACTATGAACTTAGTTCTCGGCATAATTATATTAACAGTTTCCGTTGGGGCGTACGGTCAGCTTGCAATTTGCACTTACGATATTAAACCCACCGCCACCGCCGAATACGTTGGATATTCCCTTCAAAACGACGACGTTATCTTGGAAATTAACGGCAAGAATATTTTTATGGCAACGGATATAATGAAGGCGCTTGACGATAAAAATAAAGGCGACGTGGTTGACGTTAAAGTAAAGTCAAACGGCAAGATAGAAAACAGAAAAGTTAGGCTTAGAAACGACGTTGACGTTAAAAGTTTAGTAGATCCCTATTCCGCTTTCACCGCTCTTGGCATTTCAACTATTCAAGAAATAAAAGGCGGTGAACTTGACGGGTTTTATCTTTTACGAGTAAAAGATAACGCCGAGTATGAAAACTGTTCTCGCATTTTTTACGCTACCGACTTAACGGGCTACGCTAAAACCAAATCGGTTGGCGAAACGTTAACTTTTTACTACTCGAACGGCGGGCAAAACACGCTTGAAAAATCCGTTGAAATAACGGAAGATTTATCTTCTAAATCAGACGGGGAGATTTTAAAATATTTAGGAATAGATGAAACTTCAACGCTCTTAAAATACGATACTCAAAACGTTAAATTTCCCTTCTTTGAAACGATTGAAAGGGGTTTTCAATATTCCTTCTCTATCGGCGGAACGATTTTTAGAACGCTTGGCGAACTACTGACGGGCAAACTTTCAATTCGCGCTATGGGTGGAACGATAACCACCGTTAAAGTAACTGCAACCGCCATAAAGCAAGGTGGATTTAACTACTTTTTGGAAATGGCTGGGTTTATAGGTATTAACTTAGCAGTTTTCAACTTGTTGCCTATCCCCGCGCTCGACGGCAGTAGAGTGGTGTTCTGCGTTATCGAGTGGATAAGGAAAAAGCCCGTTAATAGAAAGGTTGAAGGCATTATTCACGCGGTAGGTTTAATTCTCCTTCTCGGTTTTTCAGTTCTCGTTGACTTACTTCAAATATTTTAACAAAATGCGGAAATTTTCCGCATTTTCTATTGCTTTTTAAGTTTAATATGGTATACTTTTTATATAATAAAAAGGAGAATTAACTATGAGTTCTTATAAAAGAAGAAAAACCGTGGGCGACACGTCTTGGCTCGTTCACGATAGATTTGGTATGGTTATTCACTTCGGTCTTTACGCTCTTCCTGCGCGCCACGAGTGGATAAAGTCAATGGAAAGAATCCCCGAAGCAAAGTATGACGAGTATTTTAAACATTTCAACCCCGACCTTCTCGATGCGAAAGAGTGGGCTAGAAAGGCTAAAGAAGCCGGTATGAAATACGCCGTTTTAACTACTAAACACCACGAAGGTTTCTGCCTTTTCGATAGTAAGTATACCGATTATAAGGTAACTAACACTCCTTACGGCAAGGATATCGTTAGAGAATACGTTGACGCGTTTAGAGCTGAAGGCATCAAAATCGGCTTTTACTATTCGCTTATCGACTGGCATCACCCCCATTTCACTATCGACGTTATTCACCCTCGTCGTGACGATGGCGAAGAAATGGATAAGGGTAGAGATATTAAAATTTACACCGAATATTTGCACAATCAAGTAACCGAACTTTTAACTAATTACGGCGATATTGACGTTATTTGGTTTGACTTTACCTATCCTTCCGAAACTCACAACGCAGTTGATATGCTCGCGTTCGATAAGGGCAATCCCCCGCCTGATCCGTTCAAGAAACCTTGGATGCAATCTGATGGTGGCAAGCGCAAGGAAGACTGGCAGTCTGAAAAGCTAGTTGAACTTATCCGTTCAATTCAGCCCAACATCGTTATCAATAACCGTTTAGACGTTGAAGGTGACGTTGTTACCCCCGAACAAGCGCCCACTATGAAATGGCCGAGGCACAAAGAAACGGGCGAATATTTAACGTGGGAAGTTTGCCACACCTTCTCTGGTTCTTGGGGTTATTTCCGCGATGAAATGACTTGGAAATCACCCAAAATGCTCATCGATACGCTCGTTAAAACGGTTGCCGAAGGCGGTAACTTACTTATGAACGTTGGTCCTACTTCAAGGGGTTATTTCGACCACAGAGCAGACGCTGCTTTACAAGTTTACGCCGACTGGATGAAATATAACTCACGCTCAATTTACGGTTGTACTAAAGCCGAGCCTGAGTTTGAAGCGCCCACGGGAACTGTTCTCACTCAGTCTGAAGACGGCAAGAGATTGTATATTCACTTAATCGATTACCCCTTCAAGTCTTTATCCTTTAAAGATTTGGCAGGTAAGGTTGAATACGTTCAATTCCTTCACGACGGCAGTGAAATTTTATACAAAGAAACCGAAGGTTACGTTAAGTTTGAACTCCCCGTAGTTCAACCGCAAAAAATCACTCCCGTTATTGAAATTTTCTTAAAATAATATAAAACAACGATTAAAAAAGCCATTGAATAATCAATGGCTTTTTGGTTTAATATAACTGTTAAACCAAACAGATAAAAATTAACTAACTTTCAAAACCGTAATACCAGTTTCGGTTAGTTCAATATCGGCAGTTCCTGTGTTTACAAGCGTTAACGACGAGTTTGCAGGAGCGTTTATCAAAACTGTTTTTGACGCAGTCGTTTCGCCCGTATCCGCGCTGTCTATCGACGAAATTTCAGCGCCGTTTAGATATAGCGAATAGTCAAGGTCGGTTGAACTTCCGCTTAATTGATAGGTCACTAAATAATATCCGTCTTCGGATAGAGTTACAGCGTTTGCGCCAACAGTCATTGAACTCGTTGGAGTAACGGCGGTAAGCGCGATAGGAGCGGTTGCAGAACTTGCAATGGTTGACGCTCCGCTTGACGCGTAAATAGCGTCAGAGCTTCCTGCAGGGCCGATAGGGCCTTGTGGACCAACTGGACCTTGCGGACCTGTTGCGCCCGTAGCGCCTGTTGCACCAGTAGCGCCCGTAGGACCTTGTTCGCCTTGCGGACCTTGTGGACCGATAGGACCAACTGGACCTTGTGGACCTGTAGCGCCAGTAGCGCCTGTTGCGCCGGTTAAACCGATAGGGCCTTGTTCACCTTGCGGACCTTGCGGACCGATAGGACCAACTGGGCCTTGTGGACCTGTAGCGCCAGTAGCGCCAGTAGCACCCGTAGGACCGGTAGGACCTACTGGACCACGCGGACCGACAGGGCCTTGTGGGCCTACTATCGTTCGAGTACGGCAGTTACAGTTGTTTGAGCAGTTTGAGTTGCAGTTGCAATTATTAAAAAAGCACATTTAATTATATCCTTTTCTTTTGGTATTGACTTAAAGTCAATATTATAGTATGCAAACTTATTTAAAAAAGTGTTTTTCCCTTGATTTATAATTTCTTTTATGAGATAATAGACCAAATGGCAACAAAAGGAGATGCAAGATGACTAAAAAATATGGGTTAACCATAACGGCGTGTTCAACGGGATATATCGTTCAGGCGCTCGTTAATAATTTTTTACCGCTCCTTTTCGTTTATTTTGCAAGCGCTTATCAAATTCCCGTTTCTTTAATCTCAACGATAATAGCGTATAACTTCGTCCTTCAAATTTTGATAGACTCGTTCTCGTCTTCGTTTATTCTCAAAATAGGGCATAGAGCGGCTTGCATATTTTCAGGCGCAAGCGCGGCGTTTGGGCTTATTTTATTAGCCGTTACGCCTATCGTACTTTCGGGATATTTAAAAATTTATTTCGGCATTATGGTAGCGGTTACTTTTATGGCTACTGGTAGCGGGCTTAGTGAAGTTTTGTTAAGCCCTATAATCGAAGCGCTCCCATTTGAAAACAAGTCGTCAAAAATGAGTTTTTTGCACTCGTTTTACTGCCTTGGGCATTTATGCTTAGTTCTCGTTTCAACGTTATTCTTCGTGCTATTTGGGGTGGAACGCTGGTTTATTTTAACTTTAATCTTGGCGATCGTGCCACTTGTTGAAGTAGCGTTTTTCTGTGTTTGCCCGATAATAAAACCGCTAGGGGACGACGTTGTTGTTAGAAAGAAAGACCTATTGAAAAACAAGCGTTTTTTGCTTTTACTAATGCTTATGGTATCGGCGGGCGCGTGTGAACAAGCGATAGCGCAGTGGGCAAGTTATTTTGCTGAAAGCGGGCTTAACGTTTCCAAAACGATGGGTGACTTGGTTGGAACTAGCGCGTTTGCGTTGTTTATGTTCATATCGAGATTTTTGCACGGGCTTAGCGGAAGAAAATTTAACGTTTCAACCCTTATCCTTATATGCTCGATAGGGCTAACGAGTTGTTATTTACTAACGGTACTTCAACCGAGCGCGATACTCTCGCTCGTGTTTATATCGCTTAGCGGTTTCTTCGTTGGAATCGTTTGGCCGGGCGTTTATTCTATCGGCGGTGATTTATTCAGTAACGGCGGAACGACGATGTTTTCAATGCTTGCTCTCGGTGGTGACGTTGGGTGTACGCTCGGTCCGTCGCTAGTTGGTTTCGTTGCAAGCGGCTCTAGTATGAAAATAGGAATACTTTTTGCAACGATATTCCCAGTTATACTTTTAATAGGTATGATAACGCTTAAAAAAACAGCGAAAGAAGAACTTATAAAATTAAGGTAGGTAAATTATGAACTACGAACAAATCTTAAAAAACTTTAAACTTGACGGCGAATTTATATCTTGCGAGCCTTACGGCAACGGACACATCAACCAAACGTTCGTTGCGATATTTAACGAAAACGGCAAAAAAGTAAGATACATTTTGCAAAAAATCAACCATAAACTTTTCGACCCCGTTGAAAAGCTTATGCAAAACATTGAACTCGTTACCGAGTTTAACCGCAAAAAAATCGCCGAACGCGGTGGAGATCCCGATAGAGAAAGTTTAACCGTTATCAAAACTCGTGACGGTAAAACTTTTTATAAGGCGGATGAAGATAATTATTTTAGAGTTTATATCTTTATTGAAAACACCGTTGCTTATCAAACCGTTCAAAACCCCAAAGATTTCTATTATAGCGCTTTGGCGTTTGGTAACTTTAACAATCTTCTTGCGGAGTTTGACGCGAGCAAGTTATACGAAATTTTACCCCGTTTCCACGATACGAGAAAGCGTTATAACGATTTCTTAACCGCTTTAAAAGAAGATAAACTCGGTAGAGCCAAAGAGTGCGAAAATGAAATTGAGTTTATTAAGGCGAGAGAGAGTTATTACGGCAAAATCGTTGATATGCTTGCAAGTGGAGAAATGCCCTTAAAGGTTACCCATAACGACACTAAACTCAACAACGTTTTGCTTGATGATAAAACGGGTAAACCCGTTGCCGTTATCGACCTTGATACCATTATGCCCGGTAGCATTTGTTACGACTTTGGCGATAGCATTAGGTTTGGTTGCAACCCCTGTGAAGAAGACGAGAAAGACTTATCTAAAGTTAACTTCCGTTTCGATCTTTACAAAACCTATTTAGAAGGTTTCTTAGAGGCGCTTGGCGATAGAATAACCGAAGTTGAAAAGGAAAATCTTGCGTTCGGCTCTATTTTAATGACTATCGAGTGCGGTATGAGGTTCTTAGCCGACTATTTAGCAGGGGACACTTATTTTAGAACTCATCGCCCCGGTCAAAACTTAGATAGAGCGAGAACTCAACTTAAACTCGTTGCCGATATGGAAAAGATTTTAGACGAGATGAACGCTTTAGTTAAAACTAAATAAAATTATCTGTTTACTTATTAAATTATGATTAAACGCAAGGAATAAAGGTGAGCGTTATGAGTAAAATTAAAACGGTATTATGCGGTTGTGGTGGTCGTGGCAGTTGGCTTGCAAGAGTTGCTGAAAAAACTGAAGAATTTGAAATTGTTGGCGTTTGCGACTTTTATCTTGATAAAGCCGAAAGCGTTGCCAAACTTTTAAAAGAGCAGTTTAATAGAGATTCAAAGGCGTATTCCGACGTTTCTACTATGTACGACGAATTGAGCCCTGAAGCGGTTATCATCGCTTGCAGTTGGGAAGACCACGCTAAAATGGCTTGCGAAGCGATGAATCGCGGTATTAAAGTTGGGCTTGAAGTTGGAGGCGCGTATTCCGAGCAAGAGTGTTGGGATCTCGTTGACACTTACGAAAGAACCAAAACTCCGTTTATGTTTTTGGAAAACTGCTGTTACAACGTTGATGAAATTTTGGCAACTTCACTTCACAGAAACGGCAGGCTTGGAAAAATAGTTTATTGTTCGGGCGCTTACGGGCACGATTTAAGAGATGAGATAGCCGGTGGTTACGTTAACCGCCATTATAGGCTTAGAAATTATATATCAAGAAACTGTGATAACTATCCCACTCACGAACTTGGGCCTATCGCTAAGATTATCGATATTACAAGGGGTAATAGGTTTACTTCTCTCATATCAAAATCAACGGGCGCTTACGGGCTTAAAGAGTACGTTTTAGAGCGTGAAGAACACAAAGACCTTTGGGACGTTGAGTTTAAGCAAGCGGATATCGTTCACACCTTTATCACTTGCGAAAACGGTGAACTTATCGATATTAAGCTTGATACCACCTTGCCAAGAATTGCAAATAGAGATTTAGTGGTTGCAGGCACGAAAGGTAGATACGAAGGAAACATCAATTCCGTTCAGATAGAAGGGGAGTTTTCTCATCTTACAATAGATTATAAAAAGCAGGTGGACACGGCTAATAACTACAAGGAATACCTTCCTGAAGTTTGGAGAAACCCGTCGGAACAAATGCTCAAAGCAGGGCACGGCGGTATGGACTATCTTCAAATGGTAGAGTGGGCAAAAGCGATGAAAAACGGCGATGAAATGCCCATTGACGTGTACGACGCAGTTTCGTGGATGTGCATCACTTACCTTAGTGAAAAGTCATTACAACAAGGCGGTGTTAACGTAGAAATTCCTGATTTTACAAGGGGCAAATATAAGTCGCGCCCGAGAAAGGACGTGTTAGAACTGCCGAATATCGGTAGAGTTGAAAAAGAAAAAGTTAACGTTGTTGACGGTTCGCTTACGGGCAATTATCAATAAAATTATAAAAAATAAGAGCGTTCGGGACTAAAATCAATTTAACAAAGGATGGCTATTATGGAATTTTTCGGTTTAAGTAAAATAGGCAATGGCTACGGATTTTTAAGAAGCGCGGAAGGCGCTTGGTCTTGGCAACACGTATTGCAAGTTTCAATTCTTATGATTTTAATGGTTGCCTTGGCGATATTCTTTGGCAGAAAATTCAAAAACAAATCTGAAAAAGAAAAGAACAAAGTTTTAATAGCGAGCGCTATTTTGATTGATGGGTTTGAAATTATTAAAATAATCGTTTTATGTATAAGGCTTCAAAACCCACTTCAATGGATTTACGTTTTGCCGTTGTTTTTGTGCAGTATTCAGTTAATCGCTATTCCTATGGCGGCGTTTTGCAAGGGAAGAATTAGAGAGGCGTGCTTAGATTTCGTTTTAACCTTTGGTATTTTAGGCGCGGTATTCGGCACGGTTGGCGCAGTTCAAAATTACGCCGCTTATCCCGTTTTCTCAATGGATAACGTTTTTTCTGGAATAACTCACTCAATATCGGGCTTTGCATCGTTATATATTGCAATATCGGGGCTTATAAGTTTAAAGAAGAAAAACTTCGTTATAACCCTTGCAATTTTATTAAGTTTTGCAATCATTGCATACGTTGTGAACTTAATCGTTGACTATAACTATATGTTCTTAATGTATCACGACGGAACGCCTTATAGTATTTTCTATAATTTAGTAAACGGAAACAAAGTTTTATATCCGATGATAGTGGTTGGCATATTCGTTATATACCTTTCGCTATTCTACTTTATATATTTAAAATTTATCAAAAAGAAATAAAAAGCATTAAAAAAACTCAACTAAGAAAGTTGAGTTTTTTTGTTGTTATTTATTTAAATAATTTGCTAAAATCTCGCACGCATCGCCAACGAGTGAAGCGCATGGGCGTTTTTTATAATACGCTTCCGTTCTCTTTTCGGGGGTAGGCTCGCTGTTGCCTTCGGGGAGAGCAAGTAGTTCACGGCAAATATAAGTTCCGTTTCGCTCTTTAAATTCGTTCATAAGCGCTTGAACTTTTTGGTAGATTAGCATTTTAGAGCCGTCATCGCTAGGGTCGAACGAGCCTTCAAGCGCGCCGAGAACGAACACCATGCCAGACACCGCGCCACAAACTTCTCTCATACGGCCAAAGCCACCGCCAAAACCCGATATAGTTTTGGCAATAGCGGTTTCGGTCATTTCAAGTTCTTCAGAAAAAGCAAGGGCAACGGCTTGAGCGCAGTTGTAACCTTGTTTAAAGTAATTTTCGCCGATTTCTCTTTTAGTCATAATCTTTCTCCGTTAATTTATTTATTACGTATCCCGCTAAAATAAGCCCTGCAACTGCTGGGGTAAAAGAATTGCTTGCAGGCGTTCTTTCACTCGTTTTTATAGGCTCTTCTTCAGAGTACAAAACGTCTAAGTTATCAACACCTTTTTCCCTTAAAAGTTTTCTCATAACTTTGCATAGCGGGCACACCTTAGTTTTATATATATCCGCCACCTTAAATAGGCTTGGGTTTTTCTTGTTTCCAGTGCCCATGCAAGATATTATCGGAACGCCTTGTTTTTGCGCCTTTACGGCGATTGCAACCTTTGCAGAAACCGTGTCGATTGCGTCTATAATATAATCGTAATTTGAAAAGTCAAACTCAGATAGGTTTTCTTCCAAAATAAACGCGTCAACGGCGGTTACCAAACACTCTGGATTGATTTCGGCTATCCTTTCTTTTGCAACGTCAACTTTCTTTTTGCCGATAGTTTTATGCGTAGCATAAAGTTGGCGGTTTAAGTTGGTTACCGAATACTCGTCACCGTCAACGAGCGTTATCGCGCCGATTCCACTGCGGGCAAGCGCTTCAACGGCGTAGCTTCCAACACCGCCAACGCCGAACACTAACACGCTTGATTTTCTTAAATTTTCAATACCTTTCTCGCCGAAAAGTTTTTGCGAGCGGTCAAGCCAGTTTTCCATACCAAAAGTATAACACAAATAAAACTTGCAAGCAAGCCTTTTAAAGAGTTATTAACAATGTTGATAACTTATGTTGAAAAGTTGTTCAAATCGACAAAATTCGCGGTAATATTGAAAGTTTTGAACATGCGAAAAAATTTGCTCAACGTGAATAAAAATTTTAAAGAGAAACAAACTTTAATTGCGCCCCTTAAATTTTTGTACATAAGGGGGAGTTATGCAAGAAAAAGTTACCATTTGCGGTATGGACACCGCAACTCTACCAAAGTTAAACTCAGCCGAGCAGTCAAGCCTTTTAGCGCAGGCAAAAAAGGGAGATAAAACGGCTAAGGAAAAGTTTATCACGGCAAACGTAAGGCTTGTATTATCTATTATAAAAAGGTTTCCGTCGGTTAAAGTTTCAAAAGACGATATGTTTCAAGCGGGAACGATAGGGCTTATTAAGGCGGTTGATAATTTCGACCAGTCTTTCGGCGTTACCTTTTCAACTTACGCCGTGCCTTTAATTCTTGGTGAGATTAAAAAAATTATAAGAACGAACAACAGTTTAAGAATTTCTCGCTCGATAAGAGATACCGCTTATCAAGTTTTAAAAACACGCGCGGAAATTGAAAGAAGGGATATGTTAGCAACGCCTGAAAATATTGCAAGGGAGTTAAATATAGCCGAGCGTGAAGTCGTTTACGCGCTCGACGCTATTTCCGATCCCGTTTCTCTATACGACCCCGTTTACTCTAAAGAAGGGGAAGAACTCTATCTCATGGACCAGATTTCAGATAAAAAAGAGTGTGACGAGCGTTGGACTGAAAACGTTGCGCTTAGAAAAGCGATAGAAAAACTTGGCGAGAGAGAGCAAAAGATTTTATATATGCGATACTTTGAGGGGAGAACTCAAACGGAAATATCGGGCGCGGTAGGTCTTTCGCAAGCGCAGGTTAGCAGGCTTGAAAAGAACGCTCTAAAAGTTTTGAAAGTAAAGATGAGTTATTAGCATAATTTGAAAAAAATCTCCGTATAATAGCCTATGATAACTTTTAGCGAATTTAAAAAGAAGGAAGTTTTGGATATAAGTTCAGGCAAGAACTTAGGTAGGGCAACCGATATTTTATTTGCTCGGCACACGGGCGAAATTGAAAAAATTATAACGAGTGGCAAGCGCGGTGGTTTTTTATCTTGCGAAAGTTTGGAAATTCCGTTCAAATCAATAATAAAAATCGGTGACGATGCAGTTTTAGTTGACCTTTCGCCAAAACGGCAACCGCCAAAGCCTTGCCCTTGTGAAATTGATTGCCATTGTGAAAAAGAAGACGGTTTTTGCGACGATTGACTTGAAAATTTTTTGTAACTGAGTTATCATATATGTATGAGTAACAAAGAGCAAAAACAAAACGGCATAATAAATCTTTCTTCGTCTGACTCGGGCGTTTTATATTCCTTTGCCGTTTTAACCGTTTTATTAGTTACTATAATATTTTCAACCGTTATGGTTTCCGTAGCAGTAACAAATCCAAAAGTTATGGAAAGCGATGCGGTTATTATTTTAAATTATTTGTCAGGTCCGATTGCCGTTATTTTGGCAATCGGCATTTTGCGTTTAAAACGAAAGGCTGAAATCTTTTCCGCGCTTGATATAAAGTCCTTTGATAAAATTTCCGTTATTTCAACGATTTTAATATTTTTAGGGCTTACTTTCGGGCTTTCGGAAGTTAACGCCATTTTCGTTTCTTGGCTTGAAAAATTAGGGCTTACCGTTTCCGCTCCCACTCTCCCTGAAAAAACGATAGGCGGAATTATAGCAAGCGTAGTTTGCGTGTGCATTATCCCTGCCGTTATTGAAGAAACGCTTTTTAGGGGTTTGATACTTAGTGGGCTTAAAAAAAGTGGCACGATGTTCGCCGTTATTTTTTCAGGCGTTATATTCGCGCTTTTCCACATGAACCCCGCGCAAACGGTTTATCAATTTATCGTAGGCTCGGTTTACGCGCTTATAATTTTATACGGTAAGAACTTAATTTTAACCGTTTCAATGCACTTTATAAACAATCTCTACATTGTGTTAAACTATTATTTTTGGAACTTTTCGTTTAGCGGGGCGGCGCAAATTATCGTTACCGTTATAGGAATTTTGTGTTTAATAGGCGGTGCTATGCTTTTGATTTTAAAAGGCAACAAACTAAGCACCCAAGGCGAAGATATAAAAGGCGAGCGCGCAAAATTTATCTTTGGCGCATTGTTTGGAATAGTTGCAACCGCTATAACTTGGATAGTAACGTTGGTGGCGTGATGGTAAAGATAAATATTGTTGCCGTTGGCAAAATTAAAGAAGATTATTTCCAAAAGGCTTTTGACGAGTACGTTAAAAGGCTTTCACGTTACGCTAAGGTAACGGTTACTGAAGTTAAGGAAAAAAACATCGTGAACGAGCCGTCGGACGGCGAGATTGAAGAAATTTTAAAGCGTGAAGGCGAAGATATTTTAAAGGCTTTAAAAGGTTACGTTATCGTAATGGCGATTGAAGGCAAAAAACTCTCGTCAACGGCGCTTGCAAAAAAGATAAAAGCCATAAAGGACGGGCGCGGAGAGATAACTTTCGTTATCGGCGGATCTTATGGTGTTGCAGATTTTGTTAAAACTAAGGCGGACGAGCTTTTATCCGTTTCCGATATGACTTTTCCCCACACCTTGTTTAGAGTTATGCTCGGAGAGCAGATTTATCGCGCGTTCAATATTTTAGAAGACGGGAAGTATCACAAATGAAAAGCAAAGAGTTTTATATGAAAAAGGCAATCCGCCAAGCCAAAAAGGCGGGAGAAAAGGGGGAAATTCCCATCGGCGCGGTTATCGTTAAAGACGGGGAAGTTTTGTCTTACGCGTTCAATCAAAGAAACGCCAAAAACTTGGCAACCGCTCACGCCGAAATCTTGGCGATAGAAAAGGCGTGCAAAAAACTTAAAGACTGGCGACTTGACGGGGCGGAAATGTACGTTACCTTAGAACCCTGCCCAATGTGCGCGGGCGCGATTGTCAACGCAAGAATAAAAAAAGTATATTTCGGCGCGTACGAGAAAAAAAGCGGCGCGGTTTTTTCAAACTACCGCATACCCTTTACGAGTGGGCTTAACCATTTTACAGATGCCGAAGGCGGTATTTTAGAAAGCGAGTGTTCCGCCCTTTTAAAAGACTTTTTTTTAGAGAAAAGAAAAGTGTAAAAAGGTGGCTTTTCCCTTGACTTAAAATGGTAAATTTTGTAAAATATAAATAAGCGTAATCACGCTGTATTTTTAATGATAGGCTACATTGCCTAATATACGGAGGAGTTATGATAACACACGGAACTGAGATTAAACTTTTTTCTGGTAACTCAAACAAAGCTTTAGCAGAAGCAATCGCGAAAGAACTTCGCATGGAACTTGCTGATGCCGAAGTTGGTCGTTTTAGTGACGGTGAGATAAATGTTCACATCGGCGAAACGGTAAGAGGAAGGGACGTATTTATTATTCAATCTACGTGCCAACCGGTTAATGACAATTTGATGGAATTGCTCGTTATGATTGACGCGGTTAAACGCGCTTCAGCAGGCCGTATCACGGCGGTTATCCCTTATTTTGGATACGCTCGCCAAGATAGAAAGGCAAGACCGAGAGATCCCATTACTGCAAAACTCGTAGCAGACCTTATTCAAACTGCAGGCGCGGATAGAATTTTAACTATGGATTTACACGCCCTTCAAATTCAAGGTTTCTTCAATATCCCCGTTGACCACTTAGTTGGCGGACCTTTATTATTTAGATATTTCCAAGATAAAGTTGACGAAGATTTCGTCGTTGTATCTCCTGACGTTGGCTCTGTTACTAGAGCAAGAAACGTTGCTGCAAAACTCGGTTGTTCGATGGCTATTATCGATAAGCGCCGTCCCAAAGCAAACCAACTTGAAGTTATGAACATCATCGGTGACATTAAGGGTAAAAAGTGCTTAATGGTTGACGATATGATTGATACCGCAGGCACTATCGTTCAAGGCGCTGAAGCCCTTTACAATAACGGCGCTAAGGAAATTTACGCTTGCTGTTCACACGCAGTATTTAGCGGTCCTGCAATCGAAAGAATTAAAAATTCACACATCACCAAACTCGTAGTTTTGGATACCGTTGAACTTCCCGAAGAAAAGAAGCTTGATAAAATTGAAGTTTTATCCGCAGCAAAACTCTTTGCTCTTGCGATTGAAAACGTATATCAAGATAAGAAGATGTCTGACATCTATAATAACTACTAATTTTTAATCCGCTATAAACTTCGTTATGCTTTGTTTCTGCCGTCGCCGTACGACTACAATGACCAAAAAGGTCTATTGTATCCGTCCGTCTAGGCGAGCCTCGCCTAACTTGTTTCTAGCGTCTTAAAATACATAATAAAATTAGCATAGGTTTTAGCCTATGCTTTTTTTGACCAAAAAGGTCTATCCAACCCCGCCTTTTTTCATTTTCTCGTTTACAAATCGGGAATTATTATGTATAATAATACTTGCTATGATATTTAAACCTTATTTTGAAAAAAACAGCAATATCCCCCTTTCAGAATATCCGCGCCCGCAGTTTAAAAGAGATAGTTACCTTTGCTTAAACGGGCTTTGGGATTTTATTTTGGCGAAAGCTAACGGAAGCGCCGTTAGTGGCAAAATCAACGTGCCGTATGCGCCGGAAAGTGACCTTTCTGGTGTTTTACAGCAAGTTAGAAAGGGTGACGTGCTCATTTATAACAAAACCTTCACCTTGCCCGAAAATTTTAACAAGGGCAGAGTTTTAGTAAATTTTGGCGCGGTTGATCAAGAGTGCAAAGTGTTCGTTAACGGAACGCTCGTTGGCGAAAATAAAGGCGGTTATAACCCCTTTACCTTTGATATAACCGATAGCCTTTTAGACGGCGAAAACCTTATAACCGTTGAAGTTTTAGACGATGCCGATAGCGATATTTACGGCCGTGGCAAGCAAGTTTACAAAAACGGCGGTATTTGGTATAAGGCAACGAGCGGTATTTGGCAAACGGTGTTTTTAGAGAGCGTTCCAAAAAACTACTTAAAGTCGGTTAAACTTACCCCTAATTTCGACGAGAAGACTTTAACCGTTGCTCCCGATAAACTTGGCGACGGTAAAGTTTTTGTTGAGATTTACGACGGGGAAACTTTGATTGTAAAAGGCGAAGGGGAAGGCGAAGTGGTTTTAGACGTTTCTTCCTGCAAGCCGTGGACTACTGAAAGCCCAGAACTCTACTTAGTTATTTTAACTTTCGGCTCGGACAGGGTTGAAAGTTATTTCGGGCTTAGAAAGTTTTCCACCGTTGAAAAGAACGGATTTAAACTCTTTGCGCTTAACAACGAGCCTATTTTCCACAACGGGCTTTTAGATCAAGGCTATTTTGAAAAGGGCATGCTAACGCCAAAGTCGAGCGAAGTTATGTTTAGCGAAGTTAAGCTCGTTAAAGAACTTGGTTACAATATGCTTAGAAAACATATCAAAGTTGAGCCTATGCTTTGGTATTACTACTGCGATATTTTGGGCGTTCTCGTTTGGCAAGATATGATAAATGGCGGTAAAAAATACAAACCGCTTAGAATTATGCTTGCCCCCTTTTTAAACCTTCACATAAACGATAAAAACTATAAAAAGATGGGTAGGAGCGAAGCGTCGAGAAGGGAGTACTATAAAGAAGCGTTTGCCCTTCAAGACGGGCTTTACAACGTTGTTTCCCTTTGCTTGTATACCCCTTTTAACGAAGCGTGGGGGCAGTTTGATGCCGTTGAAGTTACTAATATTTTAAAAGAGCGCGATCCGTCAAGGTTATACGACCACGCAAGCGGTTGGCAAGATAAGGGTGGCGGTGACGTTAGAAGCAGGCATATCTATTTTAGAAAAATTCGCCTTAAAAACGATAAAAAGAGGGTTTTAGCCGTAACGGAATTCGGCGGTTACAGTTTGCCCGTTAAAGAGCATTTATTTACGGATAAAAAGTTTGGTTACAAAATGTTCAAAACGGCAAGCGACCTTGAAAAAGCCTACTTAAAACTTTATAGAACTGAGATAATTCCGCAAATTTCAAAAAACGGCTTGAGTGCAACGGTTTATACCGAACTTACCGACATTGAAGACGAGATAAACGGCATTTTAACTTTCGATAGAGTTTTAAAGATTTCCAAATCAGAAATTCAAAAAGTAAACGCTGAACTATATCAAGAATTTGAAAAAACATTTAAATGATAGCGTTGTTTTTAACGTTAGAAATCATTAGTGAGGACAAAAATGATTAAAACTTCTATTAGATTTTTTAATAACGTTCCCGTTCGTTCGGTTTGGGACGAAGAGTCTTTTCGTTGGTGGCTGTGCGCCGTTGATATAATAGAAGCTCTTTCGTTAAGCGTTTCCCCACGTAAGTATTGGAACACCTTGAAGAAAAGAAACGTTCAGTTGTCATCAATTTGTAGACAACTGAAATTAACGGCGAAAGACGGCAAGAAGTATTTGACTGACGTTATAGATGACGACGGGTTAAATTTGCTTATAGCAATTCTACCAAGCAAAAAGTTGGAAGTGTTCTTAAAATGGGTTAAAACGAAAGGAACTTCTATCGACGAGCAAAGCAAAAACAAGGCTTACGAAATGTTCGAAAGTGGAATTATAAGCGATATTGAAGTTGGCTCGATAAACGGCTTGCAACAAATTCACGCTTACCTTTTCGGCGGGTTATACGATTTTGCAGGGCAAATTAGAAAGTTGAATATCTCTAAAGGTGGGTTTGTGTTTGCAAGCGTTGGATATTTAGACCAAACGCTTGAAACGATTGAAAAAATGCCCGAAGAAACCGTTGAACAAATCGTTAAAAAATACGTTGAAATGAACGTTGCTCACCCCTTTATGGAAGGTAATGGCAGAACAACGAGAATTTGGTTGGACCTTATCTTAAAGAAAAATCTTTCTAAGTGTGTTGATTGGAGCAAAATAGATAAAACGGAATATTTAGAAGCGATGAAATTGAGCGTTGTTGATTATAGCAATATATTAGCGCTTATTGAAAACGCTTTAACCGATAAGATATACGATAGAGAGATATTTATGAAAGGCATAGACTATTCGTACTATTACGAAGAAAATTAACTTGTGAAAACACTTTAAAATCCACGGTCAACCCGTGGATTTTTTATATCCATTAAATTTTTTTAAAAATGTATATAAAAATTATTGACAAGGGGGTACAGTATTTATATAATAATCTTGTTTACTTTTGCTAAACAAAAAGTTTAATATAACAAAACGGCGGGGTAAATTATGTTACTTGGCGATAAAATTAAACAGTTAAGGCTTCAATGCGAATTTACGCAAGAAGAACTTGCAAATAGGTGCGAACTTACGAAGGGTTATATTTCTCAACTTGAAAACGATTTAACAAGCCCTTCAATCGCAACGCTTATAGACATTTTGTCGGCTCTTGGCACAACGCTTAAAGAGTTTTTCAACGAAGAAGAAGACGAGAAGATAGTTTTTACTGAAAAGGACTTTATCGAGAAGAAGACTGACGCTATGGTACTTAACTGGCTCGTTCCCAACGCGCAAAAAAATTCTATGGAGCCCGTGCTTATAGAACTTAACAAAAACTCGGCAACGGAAGAAGACGTTCCGCACGACGGCGAAGAGTTCGGTTACGTTTTAGACGGGGAGATAGTTATTCATCTTGGCAAGAAAAAATATCCTTGTAAAAAAGGGGAGAGTTTTTATTTTTCTTCCGCAAAATCGCATTACATTATAAACGTTAAGGAAAAAACGGCGAAGTTTTTATGGATATCGTCGCCACCAACGTTCTAAGGAGAAAAGATTATGAGCAAACAAAAAATTATTGAACTTACTGGAGTTTCAAAAGAATACGACGGAACTTTGGCGGTTGAAGACTGCAATTTATACGTTAGAAAGGGTGAGTTTATCACCTTTTTAGGGCCTTCCGGTTGCGGTAAAACCACCACGCTTAGAATGATTGCCGGTTTTGAACTTCCAACTACTGGTAAAATTATGCTCAACGGTAAAGATATTACTAATCTTCCCCCGCACAAGCGCCCCGTTAACACCGTTTTCCAACGTTACGCGCTCTTTCCGCACCTTAACGTTTACGAAAACATTGCTTACGGCTTAAAACTTAAAAGAGTTAAGGCAACTTACGTTGATAAAAAGGGTAGAACGGTTGAAAAAATCGAAAAACTCACTAAAAAAGAAATCGACCAAAAAGTTGCGCGCGCCCTTAAAATCGTTGACCTTGAAGAATTTGAAAAAAGAAGCGTTACCACTCTTTCGGGCGGTCAACAACAACGTATTGCAATCGCAAGGGCAATCGTAAACGAGCCTGAAATTTTGCTCCTTGACGAACCGCTCGGCGCGCTTGACCTTAAAATGAGAAAGGATATGCAACTCGAACTTAAAGAGATGCACAAAAAACTCGGCATAACCTTTATCTACGTTACTCACGACCAAGAAGAAGCGCTTACTATGAGCGATACCGTTGTCGTTATGAAAGACGGCAAGATTCAACAAATCGGCACGCCACAAGATATTTACAACGAACCCGTTAACTCTTTCGTTGCCGACTTTATCGGCGAAAGCAATATTTTCAGCGGTACGGTAGTTGGCGAAAAGAAGGTTAGATTTATAAACAAAATTTTCGACTGTGTTGACGATTTTGAAAAGAACGAGAAAGTTGACGTTGTCGTTCGCCCTGAAGACGTTAAGATCGTTAAAGAAGAAAAGGGCATGGTATCGGGCACTATCGTTTCCTGCATATTCAAGGGCGTTCACTATCAAATGGTTATGATGGTTGGCCGTTCGGAAGTTGTTATTCAGTCAACGAAAGGCTACCCCGTTGGCGAGAAAGTGTGGATTTCTATCGCTCCGCAAGATATTCACATAATGCACAAAGAATTCGTTTCTAACGTTTACGACGGTTATATTACCAAGGAAAACAAAGTTTGGTTTGCAGACGGCGAATTTGAGTGTGACGTTACTCAACTTTATGAAAATTCTCACTTAGATGAAGAAGGTTACTTAATCACTCAAGACGGCGAGAAGATTGATTTAACCGACGTTGACGTTAAGGTTGAAGTTGGGCTTAAAGATATTGAAATTATCGATAACGACGTTGACGGTGACGCTTGCGGTTCAATTATCTCAATCGTTTATAAAGGCGACCACTATCAAGTTATTATAAGAACTGATGAAGAAGAGGAAGATTTCGTTTGCGATACCGAATATGTTTGGAACGAAAACGACCGTGTTTCCGTTAAAATTCCCACAGAAAAAATTAAACTTAAACTTAAAACGGAGGATAAAAAATAATGAAGGCGCTTCGTTTTTCGAGAAAGCAACTCGGAATACCTTACGCGTTATTCTTACTTTTATTCGTAGTATTTCCGTTAGTGCTTATAATTTTATACGCCTTTACCAAAGTTGATCCTAACGGCTATATCAACTTGTCTGGCGTTAAAGTATCTTTAACTTTTGAAAACTTTATTGAGTTTTTCTCAAAAAGTTCAAATATCCGCGTGCTTTTTATAAGTTTTGGCTTGGCAATCGTAACGACTGCGCTTTGCCTTGTTATTTCCTATCCGCTCGCGTATATTTTAGCAAAGAGCAAACTCAACAAAAACGGCGTTTTGCTTATTTTGTTTATCCTTCCTATGTGGATAAACTTCGTTTTGCGCACCGCCGCTATGAAGGAACTTTTGTTCGCTATCGGTATGTATAACAGCAACAAGTTAAGTTTTGTAAACACCGTTATCGGTATGGTTTACGACTACTTGCCCTTTACCATTTTGCCCTTATATACCGTTATGATTAAACTCGATAAGAGTTTAGTTGAAGCAAGCCAAGATCTTGGCGCAAAACCTGCAAACACCTTCTTTAGAGTAACCCTTCCGCTCACAGTTCCAGGGATTGTTAGCGCGGTTACTATGGTTTTACTTCCCACCACCACGAGTTACGTTGTTTCCGACACGCTCGGCAACGGCAACGTTACCATTATCGGTAAGGTTATAGAATCGCAGTTTTCAACGGTGTTTGACTGGCATGCAGGCTCGGCAATCGCAATGGTTCTTCTCGTTATAATATTTATAACGATGTGGATAACCAACAAGTTCAGCGATGACGAAGGCTCTCAAGCAAGGGGGAACGGATTATGGTAAAAAAACTTTTCTCCGCAAGTTACGTCGTTTTAATTTTACTTATTTTATACGCGCCTATTCTGCTTTTGGTTGCATATAGTTTCAATATGAGTAGAGAAATCGGCATTTGGTCTGACGAGTGGGGCTTCTCGTTATACGGCGAACTTATCCGCAACGGCGATATTATGAAAACGGTTGCAAACACCTTTATTTTAGCAATCGTTTCGGCAATTTTATCTTCCGTTTTAGGAACGCTTGGCGCTATCGGTATGTTTTACAGCAAGAAAAAAACGAGAAAGGCTTTAAACGGCGTTACTCAAATTCCCATTATCAATGCGGAAATCGTAACGGCGATTTCAATCGCGCTCGTTTGCACTATGTTCGCGTTTGGTAGAAGTTACGCGTCTTTACTTATAGGTCACGTCGTTTTAACTTTCCCCTTCGTTGTGTTGTCGGTTATGCCCAAACTTAAACAAATGGATAATAACTTATACGAAGCCGCTCTCGACCTTGGCGCAACGCCCACGAAAGCCCTTTTCACCGTTATTATTCCTGAAATTTTGCCGGGCATTATATCGGGTTTCTTGCTTGCAATCAACCTTTCTTTAGACGATTATATTATCACCACTTTTACAAAGCCTGCTACTTTCGATACCATCTCCACTTACGTTTTCGATGCGTATGCGCGCGGTGGCAAGAGTTCGTCCGTACCCGCTTTAAGGGCGCTTTCAACGTTCATCTTTATATTTATGATATTGTTCGTTGTTATAAGGTACGTTATCTCCAACAAGAAAGCGGCTAATAAGGAGAGAAAATGAGAAAGATATTTAGTTTAGCGCTTGCGCTTATCACTTGTTTATCCCTTTTCTCGCTTACGGGCTGTAAAAAAGAAGAAGACGTTTTGGAACTTAACGTTTACAACTGGGAAGACTATATTTGTAAAGATGAAAATGCAGACTTGATTAAAGATTTTGAAGAGTTTGCAACTGAAAAGTACGGCAAAAAAGTAGTGGTTAACTATTCAACGTTCGGCACGAACGAGAATATGTATAACGAACTTCAACTTTCAAAAGTAAAAACGGATAACGGCTACGATTACGGTTACGACCTTGTTTGCCCCTCCGACTATATGATTCAAAAAATGCTTGGCGAGGGTATGCTTGAAAAGTTTGACCGTAGCCTTGGCAATCTTGACAATTACGACACTTACTCCTCAAAATACATTTTAGACCTTTTTGATAACTACGGCTGGACTGATTACGCTTGCGGTTATATGTACGGCACTATGGGTTTCGTATATAATCCCGAAGTTTTATCTGAAAATTCGGGCGGTGAATATCAACCAGGCGATGAAGCGCACTGGGATTTCCCTTGGAAAACTTATTCTAAAAACCTTGGCACTATTAAAGATAGTATTAGAGATACTTACGCTCTCGCTATCGGCAAAGTGTATAGCGAAGAATTAACCGCGCTTGGTCTTAGATGGAAAGGTGGCGAACTTTCAGACGACGAGTATCAACAAAAAATCGTTGAAATTTTCAACCGCACCGATGAAGAAACGGTTAGAAAAGTTACCGAAGAACTCATCGTTTTAAAAGGTAACGTTTACGGTTTTGAAGTTGATAGCGGTAAGCGTGATATGGCGTCTGGCAAAATTGCAATCAACTTTGCTTGGAGTGGCGATGCCGTTTACACCCTTGATATTGCCGACGAGAACGATACCGAACTTTTTTACGCCGTTCCCGAAGAAGGCAGTAATATTTGGTTTGACGGTTGGGTTATGCCAAAGGGCGCGAATATTGAACTTTCACAAGATTTCGTTAACTTCCTTGCCGACCCTGAAAACGCAAAAGTCAATATGAACTATATCGGTTACACCCCCGTAGTTTCAGGCTCAGCTATGCACGAAAACGCTATCGAGTGGTACGGCGCATACACACTTATCGAAACTGACGACGTTGAAAACGCCGACTATATCGATGAAGAAACTGGCAAAGCCTACTTTGAATATTACGTTCAAGATGCTATTGATGAAGGCGAACTCGTTGCAGGCACGCATTATATCGATAACGGCGTTGACGCGGAAACGGGCTACAAAATGATAACTCTTAATGAAATCAGATATCCCGTTTACGACGACGCTGAAGAAAACATTATCGGCTTTGAACTTGAAGAAGAAGTTGACCTTTACCTTTACGACGTTTCCTTCCTTTTAAATACGAGAACGGAAACTGACGATATGTTTATTTGGACTGACACTTTAGGTCGCCAACTCGAAACTCAATATCCAACTCGTGAAACGGTTTTACGTTGCGCCATTATGAAGCATTTCAACGATGAAGAAATGGGTAGGCTTAACGATATGTGGGATGAAGTTAAGGTTTCGGCAATTCCCGCTTGGCTTATGTGGATGATAGTTGGAATTATACTTTTAGTGATTATCGTAGCGCCGATTCTTTCTTATCTCAACAAAAAAGGCGTTCACTTCACCTTTAAAAGAAAACGCAAAAACTTAACCCCTGTAAAGAGAGAAATTATTAAATAATAAAAACGCCCGACGGGTTACCGAGTCCCTACAAGGGATTTTTTCGGGAAGGCTGTCCTTTTTAAGAGTCAGGCGTGGCGTAATGCCACGCCTTTTCTCGTGCTATTTAATTTTCTTCATCTAATAAATCACCAAAATCGGGTAAATCAATTGCTCCAACTAAATTGTAGATGATTTCTACGGTATGAGTATAATGTCCGTCAACTTTTTGCTTTTCATAGATATAAACCTTGTCTATGTAAGCACGTAAGATTTCAGGTGTTAGTTCGTCAAAATCACTATACTTTTTAACGATAGCCATAAACCTTTGTATGTTATCATACGTGGTTTTGGCTTTTTCTATTTCCGCCTTTA
>JAFWXO010000024.1 GCA_017545865.1 Clostridia bacterium
ACGTAGTGTTTTGGGCTAATTTTGGCGCACCCTAAGAGGCTCGAACTCCTAACCTTTGGTTCCGTAGACCAACGCTCTATCCAATTGAGCTAAGGGTGCATAACCCCGAAATCGGGGGAAATATTCAGTTTTGACCTTTGGTTCCGTAGACCGACGCTCTATCCAGCTGAGCTAACGGCGCAAAAATTATTTAATGCTCAAATATTATATAACAGTAAAAAAGTTTTGTCAAACAAATTAAACTTTAATTAAATAATTTTAACGCATTATTTTAAAACCCGTTTACAAGCAAGTTCTTTTATGGTAAAATATTGTTGCAAAAACCACAAAGGAACTGGTTATGAAAAATATTAGATGCCAACTTTTTAAAGGTATTAAAGACGAGGAACTCAAACAACTGTATAACTGCTTGCGCGCCCGCCAAGCCGAGTTTAAAGGCGGAGAAGAACTTTATTCGTTCGGAAGCGGTAAAACCGTTTTAGGCGTGATTACGCAAGGCAAAGTGGTTGTTAAAAAGATTGATAGAAACGGCAACGTTAACATCTTAGACCATATTCAAAAAAACGGCGTTATTTCTAACGCTTTTGCCTTTTCTCAAACGGACGGAAACTTTGTTTCGGCTTACGCAGTTGAAAATACAAAAGTTGTGTTTTTTGATTATTCAAACGTTTTTAAGCGTTGCCAAAAGGCGTGTGAATATCACTCTCAATTCGTTGAAAACCTTTTTGATATAGTTATTGAAAAATCTAAAACGTTATCTCAACGCGTTGAGATATTGTCAAACAAAACTATTCGTGAAAAGATTTTATCCTATCTTAGTTTTGCCGTTAAAAACACGGGGAGCACTGAGATAACGCTACCTATGTCCTTAACCAGTTTTGCCGAGTTTTTGAGCGTTGACCGCTCGGCAATGATGCGTGAACTTAAAAAACTATCGGTTGGCGGAATTATCAAAACGGATAAGCGGATTATAACCGTTTTAAAGCGAGAGTATATTTGATATGAGTTAGCGCATACTTTTTGTATGCGAGTAAATCTTATAAAAGCCTTGATTTTTATGGCGACTGCATTTACGGCAGTCGCATTTTTTTATCCTAAAAATAGCGTTTATGCAAGCGGTTATTCGCTAAGCGTTATAGCGGGCAATAAAGAGTACGTTTTTAGTGGACGAGAAATAAGCGTTTATAACGGGAAATTATATCTTAACTGTATTGACGGGGTTATCGACGGGATATTTTACGATACCGCCCTTTTTCCCGTTGACGCGAGCGTTGAGTTTTTGCCGGATAACGATTATCCTTTCAAGTTTAAAAGTGAAAAACTTGGTAAGGGGATAGATAAAGTTCAACTAAAAAAGGATATTCAAAAAGCGCTTTACCTAAGGGAAAACACGGTAGATGCAAAATTTGTTGACCTTTTGCCGAGCGTTACCGCTGAAAAGTTAAAAGAGTGCGCGAATAAGCGCGCGGAGTTTTCAACTGATTATTCGCAGTCGAGTTTAAACCGCAAGCATAACGTTAAACTTTCAACCGAAAAGATAAACGGGGCGGTAATTGAAAACGGTGGCGAGTTTTCGTTTAACGAGATAGTTGGGGAGAGAAGTGAAAATAACGGCTTTTTAACGGCAACGGTTATTGAAAACGGCGAGTTTTCGCAAGGGGTGGGCGGTGGCGTTTGCCAAGTTTCAACAACGCTTTATAACGCCGTTTTGCTATCGGGGCTTACTCCTACCGAACGCCACGCTCACAGTTTAGTTCCAAGTTATATTGAGCCGTCGCTTGATGCGATGGTTTCAGGGAGCGTTAGCGATTTAAAGTTTAAAAATTTCACGGGCGGTAGGGTTTATATAAAAGGCGTTGCAAACGGGGAAAAGGTAACTTTTACCGTTTATGGAAAGGAGATTGACGCTGTTTACGAAAGGGAAAGCGTTGTTTTAGAAGTTATTCCACCAAGCGAGCCTGAAATTATTGTTGACGAAAGTTTGCCGAAAGATTTTTGCGAGTGGATAAAAGCCGAAAAAAGCGGAATAAAAAGCGTTGCAAATTTAAAAATTACAAAAAATGGAATAACAACGATTTTGAAACTTCATACCGACGTTTATAAGAGCGTTCGCGGGCAAAAGCGGGTGGGCGCTAACTTGCTTGACAAAACAGGCTAAGTAGGGTAAAATATAGCCGTTATGAAGAAAGAATTTTTTGCGGATATTTTATATAATAGACAAAAGCGCCGTAGCGCAATAGTTTTAAACTCCTTGCTAATCGTTGTTATCGTAGGCACGGCATCGATATTTATCGTTAAAAAAGATATAATCTTTTCGTTGTTCTTTTTAATGTTTGCGTTTGTTCCTATGCTCACGATCCCGTCTGCATTTAAAAATTTCCCCGTTCACGGCAACCCCGTTTTAACGGTTACCGATAAGGAAGTTTTGATAATGGGTATGGATATCAAACTTAAAGATATTTCTTCCTTTAAAGCAACCATTTGCTTGCAACCTTTAAAAACGGAAAAAGAAACGGTTGAAATGCTTGAAGAGATAAAAGATAAGAAACCTCCCGAAGATTTTGACGGGGACTTTGATATTTATTATTTTGACGAAAACGGAAAGAAAAAAACAGTTTTTAGCCACGTTCAAAACGTTTCAGGCGCAATAGAAGCGCTTATTGAACTTGGCGTTAAAACGTATTCACTTAACTATTCGTGCAAGAAGAACGTTGTTAAGTCTACATATGATTTTAAAAGCGATTTAGCAAATCGCCGTCAAGCGGAAAACGCTAAAGCATCAAAGAAATCAAAGACCAAACAGTTAATTTGATTGAAAAAATAAAAAAATCAAAAATTTTTAAAAACTATATAAAATCGTTTGCTCTTTTAAAAACTTTGTGTTAAAATACAATAGCGCGCGGCTGTGGCGGAACTGGCAGACGCATAAGACTAAGGATCTTATGAAGGCTACTTCGTGCAGGTTCAAGTCCTGTCAGCCGCACCACAAAAAGAACGATTGAAAAATCGTTCTTTTTTTGTGCTCAGGACTTGAACCCACGGTTCAGCCCCTAGCGTGGCGCGACCCTTTTGTCCTTACGGACATTTCCCCTAATAGGGGAATCCCCTGTCAGCCGCACCAAAAAATGCACCCAAATTCGGGTGCATTTTTTTGTTATGGCTGACAGTCCTTTCACCTACGGTTCAGCCCCTAGCGTGGCGCGACCCTTTTGTCCTTGCGGACATTTCCCCTAATAGGGTGGGCGTGATTATATTAAAAAACGGCTTGAATTGTTCAAGCCGTTTTTGTTTATATATTGATAAGTAGTATTGCAGAGAATACAAAAAATAAGCCTATAATCTTATTAAGGGTTAGTTTTTGCTTGTAAACAACAACGTCACAAACGGCGGTTAAAAGCATTGCAACGCCTTTAATGAGCGGATAAAAGATTGCCGATGGGAGCATGCCTGCCGAAAGGGTTGAGAAATATTGATAAGCGTAAATCATAACTGCCGCTATGAATATGTAAATGAACAATTTTTTGCTTGACGAGGAACTTTCAGGGAGAAAACTTTTTTTCTTAAACGCTTTGCCAAAAATTAAAACTGATGAAAAACAAACTAAAACCACGGCGAAAGTCATTAAGTTGAAAAATGCCGTGTAATCTTTGCCAACGAGCGTTGGGTATAGTTTTTGAGTTACGCCCGCGCCAACGTAAGAAAGAATTAAAAGTAAAATATAAACTATCGTCATCACGCTAAACTTATTAGAAGTTTTAGATTTGGTAGCGAGCGATCTTTCCTTTTTAGGTTTAAAAGATAGAGAAACAACGGCGATTAGTAAACACAAAAAGCCAAGCCATTGAAGAAGGCTAACGGTTTCCCCTTCGTATAAAAGGGGCGCTATCATCATAGGAATTGCTGTTGAGCCTATGATAGAAAACGTTTCCAAGTAAATAAGCCCTATGCTTTGAGTGCAAACAACCCATAAAAACATCATAAGCGCGTTAGATAAGCCTGAAACAAGCCAGATCCACCAACCGTTAAGCTCGGCGTTTGCGCCCGCAATAAAAAAGATTGCAAGGCTAACTAAACCGCACAGTATTGAGCGAAGGGTGTTTATCCTAACGCTATTATATTCGCCGGGGCAAACTTTACCGCTATTTTTCATAGCGATTACTTTTGAAATACCCGCAACGTTTGCGATTAACAAAAATAAATAAGGCATAAAAATCTCCGTTTCCATAGTATTATACCGCTGAATAATTTTATAGTCAATCAAAAGAACAATTTAAATAAAAAAGTATAACAAAAACGCCGTTTGGGAAAACCAAACGGCGATTATTTATATTGTTAAATTAAAAAGTCAAACGCAAGCATTACGCAAAAGCCGAAAATTAAAGAATAAGTTGCGGCGTGTTCGTTGCCGTGCGAGTGGGTTTCGGGAATCATTTCGTCGCTTATAACGTAAAGCATAGTTCCGCTTGCAAATGCGAGAGCGAACGGTAAAATAATAGTTGAAATAGTAACTGCAAAATAGCCTACTAAAGTTCCTAAAACTTCAACTAAACCCGTTGATAAGGCGATTATAAACGTTTTGCCTTTGCTCATACCAGCCGAGAGCATAGGCGCGATAATAACCATACCTTCGGGTATGTTTTGGATTGCTATGCCTATTGCAACGCTAAGCGCTTGCGAAACGTTATCCGAGCCGAAACTTACGCCCGCTGCAATGCCTTCAGGGAAATTGTGAATTGCAATCGCTATAACGAAAAGTAAAACTTTGTTAAGCGTTTTGTTCTTTGGCGAGTGGGGTTCTTCAATCCCAGTAAACTTATGAAGGTGTGGCACGAGTTTATCGATAAGGTGCAAACACACCGCGCCAACCGCAATGCCTATAACCGTTATTATAATTGCATATTTTCCACCAAGTTCAAGCGATGGGATAATAAGACCTATAAGCGCTGCCGCCATCATAACGCCCGATGCAAACGCCAAGACGATGTCGTTTAGCCTATGCGACGGATTTTTTATGATAAAACCGAGTAGCGCGCCCACCACCGTTGCACCGCCTACGCCTAAGGCGGTTAATAAAACCATTGTCATTTCGTTCATCCTTATATAGTATTTTTCCGCCGATTAAAAAGTGAAAACGGCGAGCAAAATTACTGTTCAATCGTTTGTATAAATGCCTTTTTGTCTTCCGCTTTTAAACAAGCCGAGCCCGCAACGAAAACGTTTGCGCCGTTTTCTTTGCAGAAACCAAAAGTGTTAACGTCAATACCGCCGTCAACTTGAATATGGCAAGCGGGGTTAACTTCAGAAAGTTTTTTTGAAAGTTCGTTAAGTTTTGGCATCATATCTTTCATAAAACTTTGTCCGCCAAAGCCGGGCTCAACCGTCATAACGAGAACAAGGTCAAGTATAGGAAGATATTTTTCAATCGCTGAAACGGGAGTTTTAGGTTTGATTGATAAACCGCATTTAACGCCGTTTGCCTTAATTTTTTCAAGCGCTTTTAAAGTGTTTTCTTCGGTATCTGCTTCAACGTGGATAGTAAGATAATCAGCGCCCGCTTTTGAGTATTCGTCAATATAACGGATGGGGCGGTCAATCATAAGATGCACGTCTAAAACCCTATCGGTAAACTTTCTAAGCGCGGAAACGGTTGAATAACCGAAAGAGAAGTTGGGAACGAAAGTCCCGTCCATACAGTCAACGTGAAACCATTTTGCGCCAGCACGTTCAAGCATCTTAACGTCCCTACCAAAATTAAGTGGGTCGGTAGCAAGTAGCGACGGGGCTACGATGTATTCTTTACTCATAATAACTCCTTAAATATCAAGCATAGTTTTGCCTTTACCGCAAAGTTTTTCAAAATCGTCGATAAAGTCTTGCTCGGCTTCTTTAACACTTGCGTTTCTTATAAGGTTTTCAATAACGTCAGGCGCAATAGTAACCGCGCCGATACCAAACGCGCAAAGTTCTTGAACTTGGTTGGAGTTTTTGAAACTTGCCGCAAGGATTTGAGTGTTAAAGTTGCAGTTTTCAATAATGTTTTGGATAAGTTTAACCGATTCAACGCCGTTTGCGCCAAGGTTATCAATTCTATTAACGTAGGGCGCAACGTAGTCCGCGCCTGCCTTTGCCGCGAGGTACGCTTGCATGGGCGTGTAGATAGCAGTTGCCGTGATTTTGAAGCCTTGAGCGTGAAGTTTTTTCATCGCCTTTAAACCTTCTGGGATAGTGGGAATTTTAACGAAAGTTTCCCTACCTAAAATTTCGGTCATCTTATACGCTTCTTTAATCATAGTTTCGGCGTTTAAAGAAATTACTTGAGCGTGAAGTTCTTGTTTATCGCCGATAAATTCTCTAATCTCAGATAAAACTTCGTAAGGATTCTTACCGCTTTTTGCTAAGATAGACGGGTTTGTGGTAACCCCGTCAATCGCATAAAATTCATAGATTTTTTTAATCTTTTCAATATTAGCGTCATCAATTAAAAATTTCATAAATCACCTTATAGAGCCTTTTTATTCAATCTTTCGCCTACCGCTCCACCTGGATGAATAAGCGCGAATTGTTCTGCAACGTAACCCGTTTCTTCAATGATTGCAGCTTGAAGGGCGTGGAATAAAACGATTAACGCAGTAGTTGAAGTAGTGCCTTGCATATTCCATTTATCAGTTTCGCGGTTAACGTATTGCTTAATAACAACGTCCGCTCCGAGAGCCAAGGGAGATTCAAGGTTTTCAGTAATAGTTATAACCTTAACGCCTTTTGCCTTACAAATATCAAGGATAGGAAGAAGTTCTTTAGTTTTGCCACCGCGAGAAGCAAAAACCATAACGTCGTCTTTTTGAAGGTAACCGGTTGCGCCGTGAACGGCTTCCGCGGGGGAGATAAATCTTGCGGGGCGTTCTACGCAACACATAAGGTGGCAAAAGTGTTGGCAAGCAATACCCGAGTGGCCTGAGCCTGCCGCGCCTATTCTAACGGCGTTTGACAAAAGTTCAACGGCTTTTGCAAACTCGTCGTCATTAACGTAATTTTTCATTTCTTTGATACATTCGCTTTCAATATCGAACGCACCGTAGATAGCGTTTTTTGCATTTTCACTAAGCATATTTAAAACTCCTTTATAAAGTTTGTTATTCTATATGAATAGAATATCACACAAAAACGATTTTCGCAACTAAACGGGCTAATAAACAAAAGTTTATTTTTATAAAAAAGAGTATAAAAGCCTTGACTTAAATGATAAAAGATTATAAAATAAAAACATAAAATATTTTTTAAGGAGAAATATAATGGAATATAAAATTTATCAAAAAGAATTAGAATTGCAATCTCGTGGCTGGATTCCCACTTTCCACGATATCAGAAAAGAAATTCTCGAAATGGTAGCTGATTCTGGCATTAAGAACGGTACTGTTGCAATCGTATCTCACCACACCACTTGCTCGGTTATGGTTCAAGAATGTTCGCACGATATCGATACTTTCGACCTTGAATACCTTCAACACGACCTTCTCGATATTATGAGAAAAATGATTCCTGACTTTGCTGAAGAACATCAATATCGTCACCCCGGTCCTATCCACGCTCAATACGGTAGATACGTTAACGAACCCGGTGACTATTCTTCTATGAATACTGACGGTCACCTTCGTTCAGTTTTCTTCGGCAGAAGCGAAACTTTAACTATTAAAGACGGTAAGCTTGACCTTGGCTTATTCGCTCATATTTACTTTATCGACTGGGACCACGTTATTGCACGTCGCCGTCAAGTAAACATCACTATTATGGGTACTACTGAAGACGTTGGCGATAGAAAGTGGAACGGTGGCGAAGTAATCAACACTCGTCGTAGATACACTGAAGAAGAAAAGGAATATGATATTCACTTTGATCTTCAACAAATGCGCTAATTTTTAATCCGTTATTTGCGGCGCAATACTGCGTTTCTGCTTTGACTTTGAACTTCGATGACCAACAAGGTCTATCTCATCTCAAAGTCTTCGCGAGCCTTGTCTTGCTTGCAACTAACGTCTTAAAATGGTTTTTATAGGCGTGCGACCTTGTCTTGCTTGCAACTAACGTCTTAAAATGGTTTTTATAGGCGTGCGAGCCTTGTCTTGCTTGCTTCTAACGTCTTAAAAAGTTACTTTGTAAAAGCAAATATAAATTTAAAAAGCACGGTTACCGCTCTTTCCGGTAGTAGGTGCAATCTTTGAAGAGACGGGCGTGGTGTGATACCACGCCTTTGTTCGTCCTATTTAGTTTTCTTCTCTTAAATTCTTAAACGTGCATCGCAGATAGGTAAAAATTCTATTATGTGAACGTAGTGTTCTTCGGAGATTTTTTTAAAACCTTATCAAAATTCGTAGTTTATAAAAAGGAGAAAGACTATGAAAGGTAAATTTTTAACCTTTATATCAACAATTTTTGCAGTATGCATTTGCGCGTTCACGCTTACAGCCTGTAACAATAACGAGCCCACGCATACACATGTTTACGACAAACAAGTTGTAAGCGATGCTTTTAAGGCAAGCGATGCAACTTGCGAAGATAAGGCAGAATATTACTATTCTTGCTCTTGTGGAGAAAAAGGCACTACAACTTTTGAACACGGAGAAATATTAGGGCATGCCTATGGTGAAGTTTCATACGTTTGGTCACAAAACGATACCGTGTGCGTTGCAACGAAGGTGTGCGCAAATGACCAAACCCACGTTCAAACCGAAAGCGCAGTCGTAACGCTTAACACAAAAAATCAACCGACTTATTTAATAGACGGCTCTGGTACTATGCAAGCAAGTTTTGCTAACCCTGATTTTGAAACGCAAACGAAAGACGTTGTTTTGCCAAAGAAAAACGCGATTACTTCTTTTGAAGGGGCGCAAATAAATGGCAACGAAATAATATACGTTGTTTCGGATGAAACAACGTCAGTAAATTTCACAGATATAATTTCTGTTCCAGAAGATTGTTCTTTTGCCGTTTTAGACCCGTATAACGACCCTATCGAAAATAACGACACTTCAACCCTTTGGGAATTATATCAAGGTAACAATGGTGGATACACCTTAAAAATTAACACTGACGGTGGCGAACAATTAACTTACGCGCTAACTATTCATAGAATTTGCGAAATTACGGTTTACTACTACGATCGTAGTCTTGGTGAAACCCTTTTTAGCGAAACTATTACGTCAGCGCAAGAATACGTTCCAAACGCAGAAAACGTCAACGCTCTTCCCGGATATACTTTTAATCGCTTTGTAGATTTCGATTACAACGATTATCAAGTAGTTACGCTTTACGACAGTTGTAATATATACGTTGATAGAACGGCAAAAACTTATACCGTAACTTTTGATGAAAACGCTGGCGATATGGCTGGCGAAACCGCCGAAGTTACTTATAATTCAGTTCCGTCGTTTGGTAGACCTGAACGCCCCGGTTGCACCTTCGTTGGTTGGCAAGTAAACGACGTTCAAATAACCGACCGTTATGGAAACGGATATTATAGCGCAAAATGGAATATCGCTAACGACCAAACGGTTGTTGCGTTGTGGGATTATAATCTTTACACAATCAATTATCACTTAAACGGTGGCAAAAACAATGCTGAAAACATAACCGAATATTTCGCTTATGATGAAGAGCCTTTTGATTTATTAGCCCCTACAAGAGACGATACTTTTGTTGTAAGCAGTTATAAAACCGCAGTGTTTAAAGCGGAAGACGGCTCTCCTGAAAAACTTGCCGGTGTAGATTATTATACAAACAGTAAAATCCGTGTTAATAGAACTACAACCAAGTTTGCTTTTGACGGTTGGTTCACGGAAGAAACCTTAGAAAACAGAATTACTTCACTTGAGTTTACCTATGGCACGATAGAGTTATATGCAAAATGGATTGAACAATTACCGGAAGAAGAAGTTTCAGACGTGGACTGGTTAGTCGTAGATGAAGACGGCACTTATAACCCAAACGGCTCTTATTTACTTATGGGTACGTATCCACAAACGGTAAAGAGCGCAGACGTTACTATTGATACCACTCTTAACGGCTCTAACGGTTGGAACGTTGGTAGTGATGGCAATTTATATAAAGGAATAAGCGCAAATCCATACTCATCAGAATTTTCATCTCCAACGTATCATTTTAGTGATAACACGAAAATTGTTAAAAACCAAACCTATTACTTTAAACTTGAACCGATGCGTTGGCGTATAATTAACAACCCCAAAACTGGCGGTTGGGCAATGCTTATGGCTGATAAAGCAATAGATACAAATATATATGATTTGCAAGGCGAACCCGGTTATGAAAATAGTTATTTAAGAGAGTTCTTCTTAACAAACTTCTATGGAATGCATTTCTCAACTAGCGTCAAAGACCTTATGGTGACTAAGCCAATTTATAACGACCTTGGTAGCACGAAAGAATACGGCATATATTATCCGTATGGTTTTGAAAAAGTTTGGGATAACAACCCATACGTTGGCAAGGCGTTAAACGATAAAATTTATGCTTATAGCGCAAGTGAATTAACTAATGATAATTTAGGTTTTTCTATTAAATTTACAACCAAAGACGCTAAGAGAAGAGTTAAACCAACCGATTATGCTTTAGCAAGGGGCGCTGCCGCAAGAAGTTCTGGCGAGTATAAAGGATACGTTTCTTGGTGGACGCGTTCTCCATACCCAGTCACAAACGATTCATCATATCCTTCAGTTATGGTTGTTGACGCCGATGGTTCTTTGGCAGATGAAAGCACTTATTCATATTCTTTCGGCTTAACGAAACCAACTTCTAGCGGATATGGTATTGTTCCATCAATAAGGCTTGATATACCAAACTTTTAATTACAACGCCTTATAAAAGTTTTGTAAAAATTTAATACAAAGAAAATGAGTTCGGCATTTAACCGAACTCATTTTTTATTTTTAATTATTCAATATTAACGAGCGTTGCGTACATTACCGCTTTTATAGTGTGCATGCGGTTTTCCGCTTCGTCAAATACGATTGATTGACTGCTTTCAAACACTTCGTCCGTAACTTCAATTTCTTTAAGACCGTACTTCTCGTAAATCTCTTTACCGATAGTGGTGTTAAGATCGTGGAAAGACGGTAAGCAGTGCATAAACTTGCATTGTGAACCTGCATTATCCATAATCGCTTTAGTAACTTGGTAAGGCATCAATTCTTTTATGCGCTTTTCCCAAACTTCACTCGGCTCGCCCATTGATACCCAAACGTCAGTATAAATAACGTCAGCGTTTTTAGTCGCTTTTATCGGGTCTTCTTCAAAGTTTAAAGTAGCGCCCGTTTCCTTTGCGATTTCACGGCACTTAGAAATGAGTTCTTCGTTAGGATAATATTCTTTAGGCGCGCAAGCGGTAAAGTTAAGCCCCATTTTAGCGCAACCTATCATTAAGGAATTTCCCATATTGTAGCGCGCGTCACCCATGTAAACGAAGTTGATGCCTTTTAAACGACCAAAATGCTCTTTAATCGTCATAAAATCGGCTAAGATTTGAGTGGGGTGATATTCGTTAGTCAAGCCGTTCCAAACGGGAACGCCAGCATATTTAGCAAGCGTTTCAACGATTTCTTGACCAAAGCCACGGTATTCAATACCGTCAAACATACGGCCGAGAACTCTTGCGGTATCGGCAATACTTTCCTTTTTGCCGATTTGTGAACTGGACGGATCAAGGTAAACTGGGTGAATACCAAGGTCAGCCGCGGCAACTTCAAACGCGCAACGGGTACGAGTGCTAGTCTTTTCAAAGATGAGCGCAACGTTTTTTCCTCTTAAATCTTTTTGGTCAACACCTGCTTTTTTATCCTTTTTAAGCTGAGATGCAAGGTCGATTAAATAACCGATTTCTTCGGGAGTGTAGTCTAAAAGTGTTAAAAAATTTCTACCTTTTAAATTCATAATTATACCTTTAACGCGTTTTTGATAACGCTAATTGCCTTTTTTAAATCGCTCGTTTCAATATTGAGCGGTGGAAGTAATCTAAGTTTATCCTTAGCGGTCAAAACTAGAACTCCGTTTTCTAAGCAGTAATTAAGCACTTCTTTAACGGGTTTAGTGGTTTTAACGCCGAGCATAAGCCCAAGCCCCGAAACACCTTCAACGCCACTTGCATTTTCAAGTTCGTTTTTGATATATTCACCCTTTTCTTTAACGGAATTTAAAAATTCGGGAGTGAGCCTTTCAATAATGCTAATCGCACCTGCAGATGCAACTGGGTTTCCGCCGAACGTTGAACCGTGAGAGCCAAAGCCCAAAACGTTTTCAACCTTTTCGCCAAGCATACAAGCGCCGATGGGAAGCCCACCGCCTAAGCCTTTTGCCGTGGTTACGATATCGGGCTTAATATCAAAGCCCATATACGCGTAAAGTTCGCCAGTTCTACCGTTGCCCGTTTGAACTTCATCAACGATAAGCAAAATATCGTTATCTTGGCAGTAATCGTAAACGGCTTTAACGTAAGAACGATCAAGCGCGTTAACACCGCCTTCGCCTTGAACGATTTCAATCATAATAGCGCAAACGGGGTTTTCGTTGCAAAGCGATAAAATCTCGCTAAAATCGTTTGCCGTGGCGTGAACGAAACCGCTAACTAAGGGGTTGAAAAGTTCGTGGAACTTATCTTGACCAGTTGCCGATAAGGTTGCAAGCGTTCTTCCGTGGAAGGAGTTTTTTAAAGTTACGATAACACCTTGTTTACCAGTCTTATCTTCATAATACTTTCTTGCAACTTTGATAGCGCACTCGTTGGCTTCCGCGCCCGAGTTTGCAAAGAAGGTTTTTTTAAGCCCTGTCTTTTCAGATAAGAGTTTTGCTAAGGTTACGCAAGGCTCGGTGTAATAAAGATTAGAAACGTGAGAAAGTTTGTTTAACTGGCTTATAACCGCGTTTTTCCATATTTCATCACACGCGCCGAAAGCAGTAACGCCGATGCCCGTGCCCATATCAATATATTCTTTTCCGCTTGCGGAATAGTACTTTGCGCCCGCGCCTTTAACAAGGTCAACGGGAAATCTAGCGTAAGTTCCCGCAACGAAAGTTTTATCAAGTTCAAATATGTTATTCATTTTCGTTACCCATAACCATCGTGCCTGCGCCTTCGTCGGTTAAAATTTCCATAAGGATAGAGTGGGGAACTCTACCGTCCATTATGATAACGTTTTTAACGCCGTGGGAGAGCGCGTCTATACAGCAATCAACCTTAGGTATCATACCGCCTGAAATAACGCCTTCTTTTTTAAGCGCTTCCGCTTCTTCAATCGTAACGTGGGGGATAAGGGTGGAAGGATCATCTTTATCTTTTAAGATGCCTGCAATATCAGTCATCATGATAAGCCTTTCAGCGCCGAGCGCGCCCGCAATACGAGCGGCAGCGGTATCGCCGTTAATGTTGTAAACGTTGCCGTCTTCTCCGCCTGCAACGGTGGAAATAACGGGGATATAACCCTTGCCCAAAAGGTCTTCAATAGGCGCGATATTGATATCGGTAATCTTACCAACAAAGCCGAGTTTTTCGTCTTTCATAACGGCTTTGATAAGCCCACCGTCAATACCCGAAACGCCCATAGCGTTACCGCCTTTTGACTCTAAGTGAGCAACGAGCGACTTGTTAACTTTGCCCGCAAGCACCATTTGAACGATGTCAACCGTTTCTTTGTCGGTAACCCTAAGTCCGTCAACAAACTCTGGCTTTTTGCCAAGTTTATCCATCAATTCGCTAATTTCAGGGCCACCGCCGTGAACTAAAACGACTTTAACGCCTATAAGCCATAAAAGAACGATATCTTCCATAACTTGTTCTTTAAGGTGTTCGTTAATCATAGCGTTTCCGCCGTACTTAACAACAACCGTTTTGCCGTTGTAACGCTTAATATAGGGGAGCGCTTGGGTTAAAACTTCAGCGCGTTGAGCGTTTGAAAAATGTTTATCCATATTAGGTTCTGTAATCTCCGTTAATTTTTACGTAATCGTAAGTTAAATCGCAACCCCAAGCGGTTGAGCCGAACTCACCGTCGTTAAGGTTAACGATAATATCAATTTCTTTTTCAAGGAGTATTTCTTTAGCCTTTTCTTCGCTAAAATCAACCCCTGCGCCGTTTTTGCAAACTTGAATTTCGCCTTTGATTGACTTAAAGTAAACGTCAATCTTATTAACGTCAACGTTTGCTCCGCTATAACCGATAGAGCATAAAACTCTGCCCCAGTTAGCGTCCGCGCCGAACATAGCGGCTTTTGTAAGGCTTGAGCATATTACGCTTTTAGCAACCGTTTTTGCAATATCTTTAGTCTTAGCGCCTGATACCACGCACTCTAAAAGTTTGGTTGCGCCTTCACCGTCACTTGCGATCATACGGCAAAGGTTAACCGTTACCGTGTTTAAAGCCTTCATAAACGTTTTGAAATCTTCGCCGTCACTTGCGATTTCTTCGTTGCCCGCCATACCGTTTGCAAGAACGGTTACCATATCGTTGGTAGAAGTGTCTCCATCGATGCTAACCATATTGAAAGTTTCTTTAATGTCGGTTGAAAGGGCTTTTTGAAGCATTTCGGCGTTAATTTTACAGTCGGTTGTGATGAACACGAGCATAGTTGCCATATTCGGATGAATCATACCGCTACCTTTTGCAATACCACCCATCTTGCAAGTTTTACCGCCAACGGTAAACTCAACTGCAACTTCCTTTTTAACGGTATCGGTTGTCATAATCGCTTCGGCTGCGTTTTCGCCACCGTCAACGGAAAGGGTTGAAACAAGTTCGGGAATTCCGTTTTTGATGGGAGTAATATCGAGCGGTTGACCGATAACGCCGGTTGATGCAACAACCACGTCAGTAGCGCTAATATTTAAGTTTTTTGCTAAAAGTTCGCAAGTAAGGGTTGCAATCTCAATGCCGTTAGCGTTGCAAGTGTTAGCGTTACCGCTATTGCAAATAACCGCTTGAGCAAAGCCGTTAGAAATATTTGATTTAGTAACCGTTAAAGGCGCGCCTTTAACGAGATTTGTCGTATACGTTGCTGCGGCGGTGCAGGGAACTTCGCTATAAATAAGCGCTAAATCACGCTTGGTGCGGTTTTTTCTAATTCCACAATGAACGCCACTTGCTTTAAAACCTTTTGCAGCGGTAACTCCGCCTTTTATAAGTTGCATATTATTCTCCTAAGTTAAGGCTCAAGGTTTCGTCAAGTCCTAGAGCAATATTCATATTTTGAACGGCAGCGCCAGAAGCGCCTTTGCCAAGATTATCAAAACGAGAAACGAGAGTAATTCTTTCTTCGTTTCCAAAAACGGAAATAACCATATCGTCACGCCCGGAAAAATCGTTTGACGGGATAAAACCACCGTTGTCAAAATCATCAAATCTAACGACTTTGCCGTTGTAGGTTGATTTGTAAATTTCCTTTAAATCTGAAATAGCGCAAGTTAAATCGCTTGCAAAAAGCGGAACGGTTACTTGCATACCGCACGCGTAATCACACACGATTGGCATAAACACGGGCGCACTCAAAAGCCCTGCGTATTTTACCATTTCGGGAAGGTGTTTGTGCTTTTGCGCTAAACCGTATAAACGGGGCGAATCAAAGGTTATAGGGCGGTTATCATCTTCGTATTCCGCTATCATCTTCTTACCGCCACCCGTGTAACCCGTGAGAGAGTAAGCCGAAAGTTTATTAGAATTTTTCAAAACGCCCGCAGTTACTAATGGGTTTATAAGAGATATAAAACCACTCGCGTGGCAACCGGGGTTGGCTATCTTTTTTGCCGTTTTGAGTTTCTCTCTAAGGTTGTTAATTTCAGGGAAACCGTAAGTAAAATTCTCGTTAACTCTATGCGCGGTCGACGTGTCAATTATAATAGTGTTTTCGTTCTCAACGAGAGATACAGATTCTCTTGCAGCATCGTCTGGCAAGCACAAAAAGGTAACGTCGCTATCGTTTATTGCTTTTTTACGAGCGTTAACGTCTTTTCTAACAGCGTCTTCTAAAATTATAAGTTCTATATCTTTTCGAGCGGAGAGCCTGTCGTAAATTTTAAGCCCAGTAGTTCCCGCGCTACCATCAATAAAAACTTTAAACATTTTGTAAATATTCCTTTACGAATTTGATTTGGCCATTCACCGAACTTACGCTCGTTCCACCGTAAGACACGCGCTTTTCAACGCAGGTTAAAAGGTCGATTTCTTGATATAAGTCGTTTTCAAAAAGTTCGCTATACTCTTTATATTTATCAAGCGGTAACTTTTCAAGCACGGTGTTGTTTTTTATGCAGTCGGAAACGATAGAGCCTGAAATTTTGTAAGCAGTTCTAAACGGCAAGCCCTTTTTAACGAGATAGTCTGCAAGGTCAGTTGCGTTAATAAAGCCTTTTTGCGCCGCCAAAAGCATGTTTTCAGGAATAGCCTTCATAGTTTTGAGCATGGGCGCTAAAATAGATAAGCAAGCTTTTACCGTTTCGCTTGCGTCAAACAAGCCTTCTTTATCTTCTTGCATATCCTTGTTGTAGGCAAGCGGTAAACCCTTTAAGGTTGTGAGTATGCCCATAAGGTCGCCGTAAACTCTGCCCGTCTTGCCACGGATAAGTTCCGCCATATCGGGGTTTTTCTTTTGGGGCATTATTGACGAGCCTGTAGTGTAGTCCGTTGAAAGTTCAATGAACTTAAATTCCCAGCTCGACCAAAGGATAATTTCTTCAGAAAGCCTTGAAAGGTGCATCATAAGGGTTGAACAGCAAGAGATGAACTCAACGGTAAAATCTCTATCCGAAACCCCGTCTAAACTATTTTTGCAAACCCCGTCAAAACCCAAAAGGCTTGCTTCGTAAAATCTATCGGTATTATAGGTCGTGCCAGCCAAAGCGCAACTGCCGATAGGGGAAACGTTAGTTCTTTTATAGCAGTCGTTAAACCTATCGATATCGCGAATAAGCATCATAGCGTACGCTAATAAGTGATGACCAAAAGTTATGGGTTGAGCGCGTTGAAGGTGAGTGTATCCCGGCATTATAGTAGAGGCGTTTTCTTCCGCTTGCTCGGTAAGAGAAGATAAAACGCTTTTAATTAAAGAAACGATTTTAGAAATCTCGTTTTTAACGTACATCCTAAAATCAAGGGCAACTTGGTCGTTACGGCTACGCGCGGTGTGGAGTTTTTTACCCGTTTCGCCAACCCTTTCGGTAAGCACTTGTTCAACGAACATGTGAATATCTTCGGCGCTTTGATCGATTGAAAGTTTTCCGCTTTTTAAATCTTCTAAAATAGAGCAAAGCCTGTCTATAAGGCAGTCTTTTTCGCTTTCGGATATAATATTTTGTTTTGCGAGCATACTTGCGTGAGCGATACTGCCTTCAATATCTTCTTTGAACATTTTCGAGTCGAAAGAGATAGAAGAATTGAAATCGTCTGCAAGCTTATCGGTAACGCCGTTCGTTACACCAGTCCACATTTTTGCCATAAAATCACCTAATTAAAATCATTTATCCTTTCCCTAAAAAGAGAAAGGATAAGTTGGGGTTTTTAAATTATTTCTTTTGGTTAAGTTTGCCTTGTTCAACGAGCGCTTGCACTTGAACGGGAAGACCGAATAAAGTGATAAAGCCTTCAGCATCCTTTTGGTTGTAATCGCTTTCGCCAAACGTTGCGATTTCTTCACTGTAAAGGGAGTTATCACTCCAAGCGCCAGCGTTAATCATATTGCCTTTGTAAAGTTTAAGTCTAACTTTACCGGTAACTTTTTCTTGAGTTTTGTCAACGAAAGCGGAAAGCGCTTCACGAAGTGGTGTGAACCATTGACCGTTATAAACGAGTTCGCCAAAAGTGATAGCGAGTTTTTGTTTTTCGTGCATGGTGTACTTATCAAGGCATAAAGTTTCAAGTACTGAGTGAGCCTTGTATAAGATTGCGCCACCCGGAGTTTCATAAACGCCACGGCACTTCATACCAACAAGTCTGTTTTCAACGATGTCTAAAATACCGATACCGTTTTTACCACCGAGTTCGTTGAGTTTTAAGATAATGTTCTTAGCGCTCATCTTTTCGTCGTTGATTGCAACGGGGATACCCTTTTCAAAATCAAGAGTAACGTAAGTGGGAACGTCAGGCGCGTTGATGGGAGAAACCCCCATTTCTAAGAAACCTTTCTTTTCGTAAGTGGGTTCGTTGCCCGTATCTTCAAGGTCTAAACCTTCGTGAGATAAGTGCCATAAGTTCTTGTCCTTAGAATAGTTGGTTTCTCTATTGATTTTAAGGGGAACGTTGTGCGCTTCAGCGTAATCAATTTCTTCTTCACGAGATTTGATAGTCCACTCTCTCCAAGGAGCAATAATAGGCATATCGGGAGCGAAAGCCTTGATAGCAAGTTCAAAACGAACTTGGTCGTTACCTTTACCCGTGCAACCGTGAGCGATAGCGTCTGCTCCTTCTTTTAAAGCAACTTCAACAAGCGCTTTTGCAATGCAGGGGCGAGCGTGGCTCGTGCCGAGTAAATATTCTTCATACATTGCGCCCGCTTTCATAGTGGGAATAATGTAATTATCAACGTAATCATCGGTAAGGTCTAAGCAGTAAAGTTTAGAAGCGCCGGTCTTTAAAGCCTTTTCTTCTAAGCCATCAAGTTCGTCCGCTTGACCAACGTTACCAGCAACGGCGATAACTTCGCAGTTGTTGTAATTTTCTTTAAGCCAGGGGATAATGATTGAAGTGTCAAGACCGCCCGAGTATGCAAGAACTACTTTTTTGATTTTTGCTTTATCAATTGCCATAATATTCTCCTTGTTCGCACTTTCGCGAAACATTATTTATTAACGATAGCACTATTATATCCGCATAAAATAATAAAGTCAACTAAAATAATGCATATTTTTTAACTTTTTAAAAATATTTTTGACTATATTTGCATAAATATTTAATAATTATGCATTATGCAAGATTTTATGCAAATTTTTATGCAAAACTTAAAAATCGGCATAGTTTTTATAAATATTTAAGAATATATACACATACGCGCGATTACAATAAAAAAGCGCTTGACAATTTGCTCAACGCTTTTTTAATTTTGAGATTTAGCGGATGTTGTAAACGCTTCTTAGAGATAAGGTTTTGGGATTGCCTTTAAGAATTTTAACGCGCTTTTCTCCAAAATTTATATCAAAATAGTTATCGGAAAGGATCATATCGCAATCGGGTGAATCAATTTCAACGCTTTTAGCAAACGCTTTAGAGCGGATGATGATTTCATCTCCAACGATTTCGGCGGATAACTTGGGATCTTTAAACTTGAAGTGTTTAGGCGCAGTAAAGAGTACGCTACCTTCAGAAATGACTTTATCTTCAACGATAAGTTCAAACGAGTAATAGTTTTCTAAAACGTTAGTCTTGTTAAAGTTAGTTTCATCAAGAGTTAAAACGCTAAACGGCGAAACGGAAACGTTCCAACTAAAAGACTGAAGAATTTCTCCGTCCGCATTTCTAAGATAAGCGTTGACAACGCCTTTAACTTCATTTCGCGTGTCGTTAGTTATGGATAGTTTTGCCTTAGTTTCATAATCGTAAAAATAGGGCTCCATAATAACGAACGGTCGAGTGGCTGTTTCGCCGATTTCTTCACAAGATAACAAAACGGGGGAATAAAAGCGTTTTGCGTAGTAGTGGAGCGCTTTAAGCCTTCCGTAATAATCAACGCTTGACCACGATGCCGTTGGCCAAATATCGTTTAATTGCCAGTAGAGTGTGCCCATGCATCTTCCACGCTCACGGCGAAGGTGTTCAACACCGTAGCGTATGGCTTCGGCTTGAAGTAATTGCGATGCGTAAATAAGCGTGCCAAAATTATTTGGATAAAGGAAATTTTGGGATAAATAATTGATAATTTTGCTGTTTGCGTCGTTATTGCGTTGATGAAGTTCCATAACGCGAGAGAAAATATTTCTATCTTCAGGCAAAGTTACGGCGTTAAGAGTTTTTTCGCTTGGGAAAGATTGGAAGCCAAATTCCGAAAGGTAGCGGAAGTGGTGATTGCGATATTCGGTAAAGGGTTTGCCACCGTGCCAAACCGTCCAGTAATGAGAGTCGCCGTAGTTTTCGTCGTTTGGAGTAACGAAACTATCCATAGTTAATGGTGAAGTGTGAATATATGGAATTTCACCGCATTCTTCTTTTTCAATCTCAGCAATTATTTTCGTAAATAATTCTACAAGTATCGGCACGGAACTATCAAAAGGTTCAGTTCCTTTTTTCTGGAAATTGGCAGATTCAACTTCGTTGTTTCCGCAAACAAGCGCTATTGACGGGTGATGGCGCAAACGGCGAAGATTTTGGCGAACTTCTTTTTTTATGCTTTCAATCATCTTTTCGTCTGGGTGGTATAAGGTGCAAGCAAAAGCAAGATCGAAAAATACCACGATACCAAGTTCGTCACATAAATCAAAGAAATAATCTTCTGGGTAATGACCGCCACCCCAAACGCGAATAGCGTTAAAGTTAGCGCCAACACAAAGATTTAAAAGTTCGCGGGTGCGCTCTTTGGAGCAACGAGATAAAATATTATCTTCAGGGATATAGTCCGCGCCCATCGCAAAGAATTTAAGCCCGTTGCACTCGTGGGTGAAACTTTCGCCCCATTTATCTCTTTCACGAATAAGTTTTAGGGTGCGAAGCCCTATTTTAAGTTGCTTTACGTCGCAAACTTTTCCGTTTTCAATAACTTCTGCGCTAACGGTATAAAGCGGTTGCTTGCCAAGCCCGCGTGGCCACCAAAGTTCAGGGGAAGGAACTTCCCACTCGGCGTTCGCTTTTATATTATACTTGGTTTTGCCATCAGGACAAGTTACGGTAACACGGCAATCGGCAACCCCGTCAATTTCAACGAGTGGTTTGATAAACACCCTACCGTTATCGTGTTTTTGTTCAATTTTAAAGTTTGTTATGCTTGCGGAATTCTTAGTAATTAGATAAACGGGTCGCCAAATTCCCATATCGGGTAAGTAGGGGCCCCAGTCCCAACCGAGCATACAATGAGATTTTCTAATATGCGCAAAACCTGCAAGTGAGAAGAAAGAATTGTAAAGGGCTGCTTGTTTGTGCTTTTCCTTTATATAAGTGTGAATTTCACGGCAGGTAACTTTTAAAACGTTTTCGCCTTTAACTAAATAGTTTGTAACGTCAAACTCGTAAGTTACGTGCATATTGTCCGTATGCGCAATAAAAACTCCGTTGAGTTCAATATCGCAAAAAGTATCGAGCCCTTCGAAGCGTAAAATTTGACAGTTGCCGTCAGGTGTGAAATCAAAACGCTTTTCAAACGTGTAGTCGTGGCGGGTAAGTTCAAGCGCAAAAGATTCGTTATCGCGATAATAAGGGTCTTCAATAAGCCCTGCGTTTAACAAAAACGAATAAAGCGAGCCGGGGATAACGCCTTCGCAATCGTAGCCGTTACCCGTCATTTTCCATTTTCCGCAAAGTGAAGTGGTTTTCATGTTCAACTCCTAATAGTTATTTAACAATTAAAATTATAGCATCTATTTCCGTCGTTTTCAATAGTCAAAGGGTTAAAAAGAATAAATAAATAATAACTTTTTATATTGACTATTTAACGTTATTGTTATACAATAGTTTTAGTTTAAAAACTAAAAATCAGGAGAAAATTATGAAGACTATTAAGTACGCAATTATCGGTCTTGGCAACCGTGGAAAACAACTTAGAAACACCTTAATGACTATTAAAGATATTGAGTGTGTTGCTGTGTGTGACAAGCGCTTAGATTTTGCAGAAGATTCCGCTAACGTGTACGTTGAAAAGGGCTATAAAAAACCTGCTATTTACACCGATTATAAAAAATGTATTGACGAGTCTGGCGCACAAGCCATTGTGGTTGCAACCGCTTGGGAAGCGCACTCCAAAGTAACTTTGTACGCTATTGAAAAGAAAATTCCCGTTGCGTGTGAAGTTGGCGGAGCGTATAGTTTAAATCAACTTTGGGAACTCGTTAACGCTTATGAAAAATACGAAACTCCCGTTATGCTTTTAGAAAACTGCTGTTACGGTAGGCTTGAACTTATGGCGCTCAATATGAAACGCCTTGGAGTGTTTGGGGAAATAGTTCAATGCGAAGGCGCTTATTGTCACGACCTTCGTTACGAAATTGCTATTCACGGCACAGTTCCCGGCTTAACACATTACCGTTTAGAAGAATATAAGCACAGAAACACAGAAAACTACCCAACCCACGAAATCGGCCCTATAGCCAAACTTTTAGATATAAATTGCGGTAACAAGTTTACCTATCTTCACTCTTTCTCAACCAAATCCGTGGGCATGCAAAGTTATATAAAAGAGAAGGGATATAAAGAGTTAACAAGCAAGTATTATACCACTGAAGAAAGAGATAGTGGCGCTCAGTCGCTTGAAGGCGTTAAGTTCTTGCAAGGCGATATCGTAACAACCGTTATAGGTTGCCAAAACGGTGAAAACGTTGTTATTCACCTTGATACGTGCCTTCCGAGAAACTATTCAAGAAGATTTGCCGTTCACGGAACTAAGGCGTTCTTAAACGAAGAAAACAACTCTTTATTCTTAGATAACACTTACACTCCCGTTGAAGAAGTTCAATGGTACAAAAACTTTGGAAACGTTGAAAAATACCAAAAGGAATACGACCATAGAATTTGGGCGGACTATAACCCCGATGCAAACGACGGGCACGGCGGTATGGACTACTTGGTTGTGAACGCTTTCTTTGATGCTCTTAAAGAAAACAAGCCTATGCCTATCGATATTTACGATATGGTTACTTGGATGGCTATCGCTCCCCTTGCTGAAGAATCTATCGCAACCAACAACACGGTATATTTCCCTGATTTTACTAACGGTAAATGGATGCGCCGTAAAAACGAATTTGAACTTTAACAAAAAAGCGTTGGCAAATTGCCAACGCTTTTTCCGTAAATTTAAAGGAGATTGACAGTTTTTACTTTTGTGGTATAATTTTATTATTAACTGATATGAGGTTAGGTATGAAAAAAGTATTATCGGCATTATTAACGTTAGTGGCAAGTTGTTGTTTTCATCTTACGGGTTGCAACACTCCGCCTGAAGAACAAGAAACTGCTGTATATTCCGACGTTTACACCTATAACGAAACGCACCATTGGCGCAAGCAAATAGGTGGTAGTGGTGTAACCGAATATGAAGAACACGTTAACGGTAGTGGCAAGTGTGAGTGCGGTTTGTATTTTGAGTGTAATGACTTAGTTTACGAACTTAGAACGGTTTACGGCAAATATGGTTATTGCGTAAAAGCCTATAGCGGAGATGACGTTAACGCTTACGAGCATATTGAAATCCCCGCGTTCCATCAAGAAGAAGGCGATGAAGAGCCTATTCCCGTAATAGCAATCGCGGGTGACGTTTTTTCAACGATAGAACATAAGACCTATAAGGCGATTAAGTCGGTTAAACTTAACGAAGGGCTTTTATTTTTGGGCAACGGTGCTTTTGAAGGAACGAGCATTGAAGAAGTTGTGATACCTAATTCCGTTATCGGCGGAAGTTTGACTTATGATTTTAGCAGATGGCCAACTCACGGTGGGCTTTATAACGTGTTTGCATCGTGTTCTAATCTTAAAAGCGTTGACACGGGCAATGGCTTGCAAATTATCGGAATGTATACTTTCGCTTATTGCAATTCGCTTACAACCGTTAAGTACGGCAGTAACTTAAAAGAAATTAGGCAAAGGGCGTTTTACGAGGCTTACGGCTATGAAAACGTGGTTTTACCGTCAACGGTGATAAGCCTTCCTGAAGGTTCTATCTTTGATAAGGGCGAAAGTTTTGATGAAAACAATAATAACAACGATTTAGAAATGTGGCTTTCTGAAGTTAGAACGTTCCCTTACGCTGAAAATATATTCCTTTCAATCACTAAAGAAACGTATCGCTCAATGGTAGTGCCGATTGCGGAAAGGGATAGAGTGTCTGGTATGCCACTTGATAAAGACGGCAACGAATTAGACCCTAACGTTTACGAAACGTTAACGGACTTTGGCTTTGTTGAAGGTTGGGCTGGTTTTGCTAATGTTTATTATTTAGGCGAGTGGCATTATGATGATAATAGTAGTCCCGTGCCGAATAAATAATTAAAAATAGCGTTGGCAAATTGCCAACGCTTTAATATTTTAATATTAAAAAAGAGTGGCGTTCGCCACTCTTTTTGGTTTTTTAAAATTATTTCATTGCTTTTTCGATAGCAACTGCAACTACAACCGTTGCGCCTACCATGCGCTTGGAAATTAGTTTTTCTAACAAATATTATAAAGGATTTTTCAATTTTTTATATTTGCTCGGTGACATTCCAACATACTTTGCAAACTGTTTGCTGAAGTGATATTCGTCGCAAAAACCGAGGTTGTACGCAACCTCCTTGACGGTGATTTCTTCAAAACGGTCAAAATAGGACATAGCTTCCTTGATCTTAAATTCCAATATGTACTGATGGATCGTTTTTCCGAAAGCCGCCTTGAATTTCGTTTCAGCTGTTTTTACGGATGCGTTCACCATATGCGCCAATTCGTTGTTGCTGAAAAAGTGTTCGGGGTAGCTGAGTACGGCCTTTTGAATCCTTTGCGCGACTTCGTTTTCTTTGAAACTCATTTTGTGTGAGGTCAGCTCGCAGAGCAAAAGCTCAAAGCACAGATTCGCTTTTCTTTGTTCTCCCGACAGCTTTGCGTTGACCACGTCGGCAAAAAGCTTTTTGATATTTTTGTTATTGGCGGCGTTGATATGCGTATCAATACAAGAAAGAGAGGAGTCGTTCTTTTCAAAAAGATCTCCCTCTTCGCAAGATACGTGAAAATACATGGTCTTGGTTTCCGGACGGCAGGGGGTGACACCGTAATGTGTGTTTCCCGCAAAAAGGATTAGCAAAGAATCTTCTTTCAGTTCATAAATTTGTTCGTTCTGCCCCAATGACCATTCCCCGTGGAGAAGATAAATAAAATCATGCTCCTGCATCCTGCGCTTGGGGTGTACGAACGGAACGGCATAAAAATTGATGTTTGCATCGGTTACCGTATGGATGTGTTTTGGGGAAAAGATGTTTTTCATGGCATTTCCTCCTGTCTTGCTTTTATTATATAACCGTCTCCTTGTTCTGTCAATGATTTTCGTTTTTACACATCTTTTTTATCCGATTGCAAATTTTGTTTTTTGAGGATTTGTTTTATACTTGATTCAAGCAATAGATTTTTTTACAGGCGGCAGATTATGAAAATCTTTTTTAAGGGCTTCAACTATTCACAGGACGGTCCGGGCAACCGATTAGTCTATCATTTGCAGGGATGTAATATGCATTGTCCTTGGTGCTCCAATCCCGAGGGAATGTCATTAGCGGGCGGAACGGAATACAGTACGGAGCAAATCCTTCAGGAGTGTATCCGCAGTCGCGCAATGTTCTTTTCGGGCGGAGGCGTGACCTTTACGGGAGGAGAAGCAACGCTGCAGTGGGAAGATCTGCTTGAGGTATTAAAGCAGCTTCGAGCAGCAAATATCCATACGGCAATAGAAACTAACGGCACATCTCCTCATCTGCCCGAAATACAAAAGCACGTGGACTATATGATGATGGACTTTAAGCATTATGACAAAGAGGTGTTTCGGAATTTCACAGGCGCACATATCGATCCTCTGCTTCGAAATTACGAATACTTATGCGGCATCGGCAGACAATTGCACATCCGAATCCCGCTCATCAACCATGTCAACGTCGAAGATCCCAAAGGCTTTGCGGAAATTCTTTCGCGCTTTGATACCTCAAACGTTGTATTTGAGTTTTTGCCTTATCACGAATACGGCAAGAAAAAATGGAAAACGGAATATCAAATAACGGACGGTTTTGTCAGCGCGGATCAACTGAGAAGATTTCAAAAGGTCTTTGCGGAATATCATTTAAAAACAATCCATACATAAGGAGAACGGCTATGTTTGAAAAGATTTATAAAAGCGGTGAGATCACCGAAATGGCAAAAGCATTGTATCAGGAAGAACGCAACATCAAGCGGCTTGACGGGTGGTTTCGAATCAAGGAGATCGAGGCAAAGGCAGAAGAAAAATATCGCGACTGTGGCAAGGAGGAAAAGAAGGCTTATCTTTTGTGCGAAGTTCTAAGGGGGATGCCTTTGTCCCTTTCCGAGAATGCCATTTTCGTCGGCACACAGAGAGATGCGTTTGCAAAGAGCTATGCGCTTATCAATCCCTCTTTTAAGGTAGAGGGTTTTTCGGGCTATTGCGATCCCACGGCAATTTATAACGACATTGAACCCAACGGAGAGTTCTCCGCTGAGAGGATAGACCGCATACGCCGATATACCGAAAACACACCAATGGTAGACAAGTTGAACTCCACCTATGACAAGGCGGAGCAGTATACCAAGGAGGTCATCTTCTTTGTGGAGCAGGTAACGGGACACGTAATTCCCGATTTTCGCTCGGCTTTAAAATACGGTATCGATTGCCTGATTGATGAAGCGGAGTTAAAGGATGGTGAATTTTACCGTGCGGCACGGATCGCTCTTAAGGGTGTTAAAATTCTGATCGGACGCTATTTGGATCTGATACGTGAAAAGAAAGCAACCGCCGATGCAAAACAGCTTGAAAAACTGAATATCATGGAAAAAAACCTCACGCAAATCAACGGCGGACCTGCCACCAATCTTGCCGAGGCGCTTCAGCTTTATATCCTTCTTTGGCAGATCATGTGTATTGAGCAAGCCCCGAACCCCTATGCGTTCTCCGTCGGAAATGCGGACAGAATTTTTGAGCCGTACAGAAAGAATCTAACACGCGAGGAAGCCGCAGAGCTTTTCAAACATTTCCTCGTTTTTTATAACGTAGGTGACAGAAGCTGGGCTATCTCTCAGAACGTCATCATCGGCGGCAGAGATCTTAGGGGCAACGATTTAACAAGCACTATGTCATATGCGATCCTTGATGCTTACTTTGATATGAATCTGCCCCAACCGATCCTCTCGGTCAAGCTCCACAAAAACACGCCTGACACGCTCTACCGCGAGCTGGGACGATTCTTCTTCAGCGCGGGAGTTCTGACACCCTCTCTCTTTAACGATGACGCTATGTTTGAGGTGTTGGAGCGAAACGGAGTGGAGCGGTGCGATTTGCCCGATTACTCGATCGCAGGCTGTCAGGAGCCGCTGATCATGGGCAAGGACAACGGAAATACCACAAACAGCTGGCTCAGCCTTCCCAAGGTGCTGGAAATGGTGCTTACGGGTGGAGTTTCAAATGTGACCGGAAACAAGTTGATAGACATCGAAAAGGGGGAGCTTTCAAATATTCGTGACGCCTATTACGGGGCCCTCGACAAGATTATGGACGCTATGTGCGAGTCGGCAAACGGCGCATCCGTCGCTCTCTCGGAACTTCGTGTTCCCTTTCTCAGCACGTTTATGGGCGGTTTGGAATATGGCGCAGATATGCGAGATACACAAACGCAAGGAACAAAATACAACGGAAGCGGCTGTTTGGTTCACGGTCTTTCCGTCCTTGCGGATTCCTTTGTGGCTATCGACTGTTATGTGAATGACTATCCAAATGACGAAATGCATCTCTTGGATGCGCTCAAGAATAATTTTGAAGGCTACGAAGATCTTCGAAGCTATCTCCTTTCGTGCCCGAAATTCGGAAACCACGAGGAAGTCGTTGACAAAGAGGCGCGCGAGATCGCTTTGCGTGTTTCAAAAATGCTCCGCACGAAAAAGAACTATCTCGGAAACAGCTTCCGCCCCGATTTTTCCAGCCCATCCACGCATTTGCTTTATGGCTACTGGGTAGGTGCGACACCCGACGGCAGAAAGTCACGGGATATGCTCGGATACGGTGTCGATCCTCTTTACGGCGCGGCATCGGGCGGTCTTGGCTTCCGTATGCTTTCCGGTATGGAGCTTCCCTTTGAGGAATTCAACGGCGGATATGCGTCTCATCTTGGCATTGATCCGAAATATTTCAAGGGCGAGAGCCTTGAGGAAAAAGGCGTGGAATTTAAGAACAATGTGATCACGCCTCTGTTTTTCAACGAATACAAAACGGGAGTCTCTCCGTTTTATCTCTACGTCAATGTAACCACGCCCGAAACGCTTCGCAAGGTTTTGGCAAACCCGAAAAAGTACGCGCCGAGTGGTGTTTATATTATGAGAATTCACGGAACGTTTGTCAATTTCCTTGACCTCTCACCCGCAATACAGAACGATATTATCACAAGACTCGACGCCGCATCCACAACGATAGGGTACTGAACGGAGGAAATATGAGGAGGGATAACAAAATGATAAACAACCCTACCTTTTATAATAAAAAAGAGTGGCGTTCGCCACTCTTTTTGGTTTTTTAAAATTATTTCATTGCTTTTTCAATAGCAACTGCAACAGCAACGGTTGCGCCTACCATCGGGTTGTTACCCATACCGATAAGTCCCATCATTTCAACGTGAGCGGGAACTGAAGAAGAACCTGCGAATTGAGCGTCACCGTGCATACGACCCATAGTATCGGTCATACCGTATGATGCAGGACCTGCAGCCATGTTGTCTGGGTGTAAAGTTCTACCAGTACCGCCACCAGAAGCAACTGAGAAGTAAGACTTGCCGTTTTCAACGCACCACTTCTTGTAAGTACCAGCAACGGGGTGTTGGAAACGAGTGGGGTTAGTGGAGTTACCGGTGATAGAAACTGAAACGTTTTCAAGTTTCATAATAGCAACGCCTTCGGGAACGTTATCTGCGCCGTAGCATTTAACTTTTGCGCGAGGACCGTCAGAATAGGGTTTTTCGTAAACTACTTTAACGGTTTCGCTATACGGATCGAATTCAGTTTCAACGTAAGTAAAGCCGTTGATTCTGGAAATGATCATAGCCGCGTCTTTTCCAAGACCGTTAAGAATAACTCTTAAGTCTTTAGAACGAACGGTGTTAGCGTTAAGAGCGATTTTGATTGCGCCTTCAGCAGCAGCGAAAGATTCGTGACCAGCAAGGAAACAGAAACAATCAGTAGCGTCGTCTAAAAGCATAGCGCCAAGGTTGCCGTGGCCAAGACCTACTTGGCGGTTATCAGCAACTGAGCCGGGGATACAGAAAGATTGTAAACCGATACCGATAGCTTTTGCGGCTTCGCTTGCTTTCTTGCAACCTTTTTTGATAGCAATTGCAGCGCCAACGGTGTAAGCCCAAACTGCGTTTTCAAAGCAGATAGGTTGAGTTGATCTTACGATATCGTCACAATCAACGCCTTTTGCAAGGCAGATTTCTTTACATTCTTCAATGGAGTTAATGCCGTATTCTTTAAGTACTGCGTTGATTTTATCAACACGTCTTGAATAACCTTCAAATAATGCCATAATTTGCTACCTCCTTATTCCTTACGCGGGTCAATGTACTTATAAGCGTTAGCAAATCTGCCGTAAGTACCCATTGCCTTTTTGTACGCTTCGTTAGGTTCAATGCCTTTCTTAATAAAGTCAGTCATCTTGCCGAGTGAAACGAATTCGTAACCGATAACTTGCATGTCTTCATCAAAAGCCATGCGGGTAACGTAACCTTCAGCCATTTCAAGATATCTAGTACCTTTTTGAGCAGTACCGTACATAGTACCAACTTGAGAACGTAAACCTTTACCTAAGTCTTCTAAGCCTGCGCCAACAACTAAACCGTCGTCAGAATAAGCAGATTGAGTTCTACCGTAAACGATTTGTAAGAAAAGTTCTCTCATAGCGGTGTTAATAGCGTCACAAACAAGGTCGGTATTAAGCGCTTCTAAAATGGTTTTGCCGGGGAGAATTTCCGATGCCATTGCAGCAGAGTGAGTCATACCCGAACAACCGATAGTTTCAACGAGCGCTTCTTGAATAACGCCTTCTTTAACGTTGAGTGAAAGTTTGCACGCGCCTTGTTGGGGTGCGCACCAGCCGATGCCGTGAGTAAAGCCGGAGATATCTTTAATCTCTTTAGCCTGAATCCATTTGCCTTCTTCAGGAATAGGAGCAGGACCGTGTTTAGGGCCTTTAGCAACGCAAAGCATCTGTTCTACTTCGTGTGAATATTGCATAAATGTTCCTCCAAAAAAGTTTAATTATTTTCAAAACTACGTTAAGTATAACAAACCCAGCGAAATTTTGCAAATATTTTTTTATAATAATTTATATATTTATTAAAGTTGACAATCTTTTTTCAAAATGTTAAACTAATCCGTGAACGAAAGTTATATTTGGAGAACAGTATGAAAATTTACGAAGAACTTATCGAGCGCGGTCTTATCGCTCAGGTTACTGACGAAAATGAAATAAAAGAACTTATCAACAACGGCAAAGCAACTTTCTACATCGGTTTCGATCCGACGGCTGACAGTTTGCACGTTGGTCACTTTATGGCGCTTTGCTTAATGAAAAGGCTTCAACTTGCAGGCAACCGCCCCGTAGTTTTAATCGGCGGTGGCACGGCTATGATCGGCGACCCGTCTGGTAGAACGGATATGCGTTCAATGATGACGAAAGAAACTATCGCCCACAACGTTGAGTGCTTTAAAAAGCAAATGGCAAGGTTTATTAAGTTTGACGGGGATAACGGCGCAATCGTTGTTAACAATGCGGACTGGCTTTTAGACCTTAATTACGTTGACGTATTGCGCGACGTTGGCGCTTGCTTCTCAGTTAACAATATGCTCAGAGCTGAGTGCTACAAGCAACGTATGGAAAAGGGTCTTTCCTTCCTTGAATTTAACTATATGATAATGCAGTCGTATGACTTCTATCACTTGTATAAAACCCTTGGTTGCAATATGCAATTCGGTGGTGACGATCAATGGTCGAACATGCTTGGCGGTACTGAACTTATCCGCAAGAAACTCGGAAAAGACGCATACGCTATGACGATTACCTTACTTATGAACTCCGAAGGTAAGAAAATGGGTAAGACCGCAAAAGGCGCAGTTTGGCTTGATAGAAACAAGACTACTCCTTTTGAATTCTATCAATACTGGAGAAACGTTTCCGATGACGACGTTTTGAAATGTATCAAAATGCTCACCTTCCTTCCCATTGAACAAATCAAGGCTATGGAATCTTCTTGGCAAGGCGCAGAACTTAATAAGGCAAAAGAGATTTTGGCGTTTGAACTTACAAAGCTCGTTCACGGCGAAGAAGACGCTATTGCATCTGAAAAGCAAACCAAAGCGGCTTTCGGTGGCGGTAGCGAAGAAGATATGCCCGTAAAAGAAGTCGATAAGGCGGTTTTAACGGTTATGGACGTTATGGTGGCAACCGGTCTTACTAAGTCGAAAGGCGAAGCAAGGCGCTTGATTGAGGGCGGTGGCGTTTCTATCGGCGATAAGAAACTTACCGTTAACGATTTTGACCTTACCGAAGAAATTAAGGCTCAAGGCGAGTTTATTCTCCACAAAGGTAAGAAAGTTCATTACAAAATCATCTTAAAATAATCTTATTGATACAAACAATAGGTAAGCATGAAAGGTTTTTTAACTATTAAAAAAGACGAAGTAAACGAGACCGTGATTGAAAGGTCTCGTTTTATATGCTCGTTAAAACGAGTTGACGGGGAAGATCAAGCAAAAGAATTCGTTTCTTCTATAAAGGCAACGTATCCCGACGCTAATCACAACTGTTACGCCTATATTGCCGACGAAGGCGGTTTTTACGTTAAGTTTTCCGATGACGGCGAACCGCAAGGTACGGCAGGTCTTCCCATACTTGAAACTTTAAAGGCGATGGGGCTTAAAAGGGTGGCGGCAGTCGTAACGAGATATTTTGGCGGTATTAAACTTGGAACGGGTGGGCTTGCAAGAGCCTATTCCGACGGGGTTAAACAAGCCGTTTTAAAAGCAGGCGTATCGGAGTGTTTGGTTTCAACCACTATAAAGGTTGACTTATCTTATCAACTTTACCCCAAAATTTTAAAGATTTTGGAAAGGGAAAAATCTATTAAAGAAAGTGAAGATTTTACGGGTGAAGGGGTTACCGTAACGTTTACCGTTCCAAGCGAAAGAGTTGAAGACTTAACCGTTGAAATCCGCGATTTATCGGCGGGTAAAACTATACCTGAAATTATAAAAACGGGTTATTCGGAGTATTAAAAATGAAAACGATAACCGAACTTAAAACTCAAGCAAAAAACAAAAAGAGAGTTAGCGTTTACCTTGACGGAAAGTACTATTGCGGTTTAGATTTGGCAACCGCAGTTAAAAATAGGCTTAAAGTTGGCGTTCAAATCGACGAGCAAACCCTTATAAATATTCAAATGGAATCTGAACTTCAAGCGTGCTTTGATAGCGCGTTGAACTTAATTTCGGTAAGCTTGAAAACCGAAAAGGAAGTTGAGAGCCGTTTAGTAAAAAAAGGATACTTGCCTGAGATTGTTTCTCTCGCTATTGAAAAGGTTAAATCGTATGGCTTTTTAAACGATGAAGAGTACGCTAAAAAGTACGTTCAGTCGTATTCTAAAACCAAAGGAAAACGCCTTATAGGTTTACAATTAAAGCAAAAAGGCGTTTCAACTGAAGACGTTGAAACCGCTATGAGAGAGATTGAAAATCAAGGCGAATCGGCAAAGATACTCGCCGAAAAATATTTAAAAAATAAAGAGATTGATAAGAAAATACTACAAAAATGTTATAAGTATTTGCTTTCGAAAGGTTTTGACTATGACGATGCAAAATACGCAATTTCTTCATTTGATATAGAAGATTAGAAAACACCGATAAAAAGGCGGATTTCACGTTTTGAAATCCGCTTTTTTTGCGCTTAAAACAATCGGTTTTCACATAAAATTCAAAAAAGTGTGGTAAATCGCTTGCTATTAAATTGCTATTAATTTATAATATGTTATTATATTATATTGATAAAATTTTTGCATAATTTTGAGAGGTTTATTATGGCAAAATTTAAGTTAAAATTATCAGTTTTTGCGTTGCTATTTAGCATGCTTGCGCTCTTTTCGGCGTTCTCATTTATAGCGCCGTCAAGCGTTGCAAATGCTGAAACGATGGCGGAGTTTAACTTAGTTGAAGGCGCAAGTTTGCGCTATCCTAAGGAGTTTGACGAGATTGTAGGCGGTGAAGAAATGCGCTATAAAGGTATTCGCTTTACAACTCGCGTGAACGGCGTTTGGTTTGAAAAAAATCAAAGTGAAGTTTACGAGTTCGGCACGCTCGTTTTCCCTGCGGACAGGGGCTCGGTTGACGTTTCGCTTTCGGTTAAGGAAAACAAGAACGGGTTGGATGCGATTAGGTTTATTGCCGACACTCAAGCCGTTAGAGAAAACGGCGGGTACGACGCGTCAATCGTTTACGACTGGCAAACGGTGAAACAACTTGCAATTTCGGCAAAGATGGTTTCGGCTGACGATCCGCTCATCGATGAAAAAGTTCAAGCGTTGCTTAACAAGCTTTACGTTATGGATTTAACTGCCGTTTCTTACGTTTTAACGGATAGCGGGGTAACTTATACTTCTTCCTACACGACTAATATGCTTAAAGTTGCCCTTCGCCTTATAAAAGACCCGTCTTGGAAAGAGGTTGCTTCCGAATATTTAGGTACGGTGAGTGACGTTAAGGCGTATGTTTCCAAAGAAGATAACTTGCTCGTTTTAAACGGCGTTTCCTACAACGCTTTAGACGTTACTCAAGTTATTTGCGGAAACGAGTTTTTATCTTATACGGTAAATGGTGACGATATTGAGTTTAGCGATGAATTCGTTAACGCTAATCTCGGCGAGTATTTAGACGTTTGTATTCTTGATAAAAACAACAACGTTTATTACGCTAACGTGTTGTTTGCCGACAAGGCTTTAAAAACCGCTCGAGACGTTGAGCAAGCGTTTGACTACGGCGACCAAAAAGTTGGCGATAACTTTGGTAGGAAAGACGGGGTTTACGTTTTAGCAAACGATATTGATATGACTGGCGTTACCATTAACAACAGGATGATAGGCGCAGGTCAAAGCTTTAATTCTTACGTTAGTGACGGCGCGGGCGGTTACGTTTTAGATTCGGTAACTACCACCGCTTCAGACGTTGGGTTTGGCGGTGTTTTCGACGGTTTGGGTCATTCTATTTCTAACGTAACCGTTGAGATGGTTAACTTATCGTTAGGTCAACCTATCGTTAGTGAAGACGGAACTAAAGCGTATAAAAACGCTCAAGGCAGTGGCTTTTTCGCTAACGTTTTACAAGGCGCTCAAATTAGAAACGTTGCGTTCGTTAACGTTTACGGCAAGGGCGCTGTAAGTAGCGGTTTAGGTTTGAACGGTCTTATCGGCACTACTTGTTACGGAACTTTAGAAAACGTTTATTTTGATATGAGCGTTAATAACGTTCACGCTCGTGGACCTTTCGCTCAATATGGCGTAGCAACACACCTTAAAAACGTTGTTGTTAACTATCCAAAAGAAAACTATACCATTGAATCTCACCTTGAATCGGCAAAAAAATCCGACGGAACTTATTACGGCACTTACGCTTACGGTTACGGCGCGTTGTCAGGTCACAATAGCCCGATGAGTAGAAGCGCCAAGTATGAAAACGTTATAGTTGCATCTCCTATGCCCGTCAACCTTTATAAAGGCGCTGGCGGTTACGACGGTATTTCGAGCGTTACTTACGCTGAAAATGAAACCGAACTTAGAGTTTTATTCAGTTATTCCGAAGGAACTACTATTGCCGACGCTATCCTTGCGGAAAAGAGCATAGCCGAGCAATACAAAAAAACGTACCAAATTGCAGGTATTCGCCGTTACGACGATTTGGCGGGCGCGGGTAGTGATGCAACTGCTATGCAACCACTTTTAGAAACGGGCTTATTTAAAATCGTTAACGGTCAACTCGTTTGGCATAATTTAAGAGCGGAAATAACCGTTTCCGACGCCGTTGACTACGATGCCGATAGCGGTAAACTCAACACCACCGTCTTTAACGTGAACGACGTTTTGCAAGTTTTCGTTGACGGCGTTGAATTAGCGCGTGACGTTGACTATAAAATAGTTGACGGAGAACTTCAATTTTTAACGATTCCCGTTAGGACGCATAAAACCACTAACGATCAATCAATGGCTTTCATTATCGCCACGAGTGACGCTATTTACACTTTTGATAACGTTATTTACTGGACTATGCTTATATCCGACGGCGCTGAACTTAAATCCGCTCTCGATATAGATTACTCCACCGTTGGCACTAATTACGGTTTTTATAAACTTGTAAACGACGTTGATATGACAGGCATATCCTATAATTACACCGCTATGACTACAAAGGTTGTCAACCAAAACTACGAGTTTGGTTTCGCCGGTGTTTTCGACGGTGACGGGCACGCTATTAAAAACCCCTATAAATTAACTTACGGTTTGTTCGGCAACTTCTGTACGGGTGGCTCTAACTATCCTTATAACAATTCCGATATCGTTGTTAAAAACGTTGCTATAACTAACGTAACTTCGATTTCAGGCTCGCCTAACAACGCTACGAACATTACTAAAGGCGTTGTTCTTGGCAGATATTCAAACACTAACTTAGCAAAACTCAGAATTGAAAATATTTACGTTACTTTTGCAGACGATAGTCCCGTTAACGGCTTGATAGGTATAGCAACGGGCACGTCGCTTAGGATGAACAACGTGTTCGTTGATACCGTTGGCAACACCGTTGCGCCCGGTTACAAAATGGCGGGCGTTGAATACGGCGCTACCGTTCAAGGTAAAGCGGTTGATTTTAACAACAGTTTGTATACCGACGGCGGAACTTTATTCGTTAACAACCGTTTCATCACTCCTAGTAACTCAGGAGTGGATAAAATAAACAACTTTATTTCGCTTGGTAAAACGCCTATCGTATATCAATGGGGCAACGGAGCAAATTACAACAATTATTGGACTTACGATGCGACTAACGGTTGGACGATAAAGAATAATTCTATTGCTTTTGCTAACGAATTTTACGTTGGTCTTGCAAGCAATAGGGTAGGTGACGTTCCTATTATGACGGGTATGAAGGCAGGCTTTGCCGAGATGGTGGCGGGCAGTAATGCAACGAGCGTTGCAGGTTACGTTTGCACGGGTTGTGGCGAAACCTTCTCTAAAACCGCAGGCGCTTGCGGAAACGCAACTTGTAACGGAAAATCGCTCACTTACTTTAGCAATCTTTGGACAACGCCCTGGTCTTTCACTTGGACTGTAACTGACACTAAAACTCACGTTAACGCTAAAGACGCTTTCGCAGGTATCGTAACCGTGTTCGCAGGCGTTTCTAAGTATGACGGCGTTGAAGAAATGAAGTCCGCTTATCAATCGGATAACACTATTTTCGATTCCTTCTTAGGCGATAGCGGAAACGGGCTTTGGGCAGTTAGCGACGGTCAACTCGCTTGGAAAAACTTCATAAGCGAAAAATCAACCGTGAAAGTTAACGGCTCTGATTTAACTCTTAGCGTTGAACTTGAGTGTGGTGACAATATCTTTATCGAAGCGTTTAACGGCGAAAACAAGATTGAACTTAAATCGGTAACCGCTTCTAACGATAACGTTGAAGTTTTAAACGACGTTGTTATCGGTAGAAAAATAGGCTCTTCTGAAATTACCGTTAAATACGTTATTTCGGAAGTTGAGTTTACCAAAAAGTTTACCGTATACGTCAACCACGCTTACGGCGAGTTGATAGGCGCAATTTTATCAACTTGTACCGAGCCTGGCGCAATTAGCCACTACAAGTGTTCTTGTTGCGATAAATATTTTGACACAGATTTTAACGAAATTGAAGATATTTCGGTGTTGCCGTCACACGATTACGGCGAGTGGATTTCCGCAGGAAACGGCACTCACTATAAAGTTTGTTCGAGAGATAACTCACACGTTATAATTGAAAACTGCTTGGGCGATATCACTTGTACTCAAGGCGCGCATTGTAGCGTTTGTGGGGCGGACAACGCTCCGCTTGGTCATATCGGCGGAGAAGACACTTGTGAAATAGGCGCAATATGCGAGCGTTGTAACGTTGAATACGGCACTCCGCTCGGTCATAGTTACACCGTTAAAAACGTAAGCGACGAATACTTATTTACGGGTGCAACTTGTGAAAACAAAGCGGTATACTACTACGCGTGCGCAAACTGTGAAGGAAAGCACGAAGATTACAAATACGAGCACGGCGAAGCGTTAGGTCATAATTATAGCGTGGAAATAATTTCCGACGAATACTTATTCGCACCTGCAACGTGTACGACCAAAGCCGTTTACTACTACGCGTGCGCAAACTGTGAAGGAAAGCACGAAGATTACAAGTTCGAGCACGGTGACGTTTTGGGTCACACGGGTGGGGAAGATACTTGTGAACTCGGCGCAATATGCTCGCGTTGTAACGTTGAATACGGTACGGCGCTCGGCCACACGGGTGGAAAGGCAAACTGCTCTCACTATGCGGTATGTAGCCGTTGTAACGAGCATTACGGAGATTACGGTGACCACGAATACGCTTACGGCTATAACGAGTTAAATCACTGGATTAGATGTTCTGTTTGTCAAGACGAATCACTTTTCGGCACGCACTCTTACGGCGAGCAAGAACTTATAAAAACGCCCACTTGCGAAGAAGAAGGCGAGATTGCATCCGCTTGCGTTTGCGGTTATCACACGATAATTTACGTTGATAAACTTAGCCACGAATTCGGCGAATTTATTAGCGGAACTGACGCTACTTGCGTGGCTTCAGGCACGATAGGTCACTACGTTTGCGGTACATGTGGTAAGAATTTTGACGAAAACGGCGTGTTGCTTGAAAGCACGGTAGCGCCGATTAAACACAACTTTAAAACTTTCAATCAACAAATTGCTCCCACTTGCTCGGAAACGGGTAGCAAAGGTTTCTACCATTGTGAAGATTGCGGTAAGTATTTCGACTTTGACTTAAATGAAATTTCTTACGACAGCATTTTAATTCCCGCAACGGGCCACCTTGAAAATAGTACGGGTAGATGCGCGTGCGGTGAAGTTTACTTTGACGTTATCGGAGAAGTTACGATAGATCCGTTAAATTCTTATAGGGCAACGAGCGAATACTTTGAATTTATCTACGCAGGGCATATATACCCCGATCAAAATTCTCACAAATGGGCTTGGAGAGTAAACCGTTTCTTCGGCGAAAAGGACGATGCTCCCGTTCACGTTAGAATTCCTTCCGTTGTCTATACCGTTGACGGTAAAGAATTAGACGTTATTTCAATCGGTAGTTATCTTTTCGACGTGACTGGCGATGTTAGCGGTTACTATTATAGCGAATACGATGCAGAAGGCAATGCAACAAGCGCCAACACTTCGCCAAAGAACGGCAACGACTCAGCAAAAGCGATACAGTCGGTTATTATTACGAACGGCATTGAATTTATAGGCTCGTCAGCGTTCGGTTCTACTGAAATTACTGAACTTATTATCCCCGACAGCGTTCTCGGTGGTTACGGTGTGTTTGAAGGAACGATAAACGGCAGTCTTGCAACGCCGAGTGGCGCGCAGTATAACGCCGAAAACTACGCGTGGCCGTTAGAAAATATTTGTAGTGGTTGTAACCTTCTTAAAAAAGTCGTTATCGGCAGTGGTGTTGATATAATCGGCGGATATTGTTTCTACGGGTTGCCAAACCTTGTTGATATAGAGTTCGTTGTTACTGAAAATGCAGACGGAACGAAAGAAGGTGTTAAGGAAATTAGACCGAGAGCGTTTGGTCAAAACACGAGCGCAACTATCGATCCCACGTCTAACTCACAAGTAGCGGGCAGAATAGTTCTTCCCGAAACGTTAGTTTCCGTTCCCGAAGGCTCGATATTACACGAACAAACGGGCAACAACGTTAGACTTTATAGGCTCTTTAACCCCGACCCCATTTATTTCTTGAACATTACCGAAGAAGAGTATAACGCTCGCCAAATCCCCGCAATTAAGCGTGATGCTATGGGCTTCCTTATCAAGGGCGAAAACGGTGAGATTTTAGATGCTAACGGCAATGAAATGCAGGTTAGACACACTACTACGACTAACGCTGAAACCGGCGTTGTTTCAAGAAATAAGAATTATTATACTACTTACGGTTACACCGAAGGTTGTTTCGGTCAAGCAAAGATTTACTTCAAGGGCGAGTGGGAATACGTTGACGGCGTTCCTATGGCGAACGAAGAATTGATTGTTCCAGAAATTTCTTACGACGTGACTGACGGAACGTTCAAAGCGTTGAGCAACGGCACGTTGGTAGGGCTCACTGAGCAAGGCAAGGCGTTAACGGAAATAACCGTTCCAAGTAGGGTAAACGGCGTTGCCATAACCAAGATCGGCTCTAATGCGTTTAAGGGCGCAAACGCTCTCACAACGCTCACGTTACCGTCAACCGTAACGGAAATTGAAGAGTTTGGCTTAGCGGATCTTAAAGCGCTTAAATCTTTAACGGTAACTTCCAACTTAGCAAGCGTTGGTAGGTTAGCGCTTAGAAACAGCGTGAACGTTACTAAACTTATCGTTAAATCTCAAACTGCAAGCGTTTCCGATATTATCGTTATGGGCACGAGCGAGATTGCAAAAATCTTAAACGGCTTAGGCGATTTCTCGTTGAGCGTTAGTGGAGATAAATACGTTGTTACAACGAGCGATGAAGTTTATTTCTTAGATAACCAAAAGTTCGTTTATACGGCGGAAAACAAACTCGTTGCATACCTTGGCGTTGCGAGTGAAATCACCGTTTACGACTTTATCGTTGAGATAGGCGATAGAGTGTTTGAAAATAGAAATATCACGAAAATTACTATTCCCAACTCCGTGTTGAGAATAGGCGCGAACGCGTTTAGAAACACGTTGCTCACGGAAATTAAACTCCCTGAAAATCTTGAATACTTAGGCGAAGGTGCGCTTAGCGGTTCGGCAATTTCTTCGGTTGTTATTCCAAAAACGCTCACGGCTATTCCAAGGCTTGCGTTTAAAGATTGTTTCAACTTAACTTCAGTTGAACTTGGCGACAATATCGTTGAAATAGGCTACGGCGCGTTTATGAACGCCGTTAAACTCGATAGTATTGAACTTCCAAGCGGCGCTCGCAATATCGGTGATTTCGCCTTCTACGGCGCAAGCGCGTTAAGAAAGGTAAAACTGCCTAAAACGATTGAAAATATCGGGCATTACGCGTTTGCTAATCTCCCGTCGATTTATAAAATCGATTACGATGGTAGCAAGAACGATTGGCGCTTAATTTCCATTAAAAACGACTGGAAGAAGGATTCTAACGAGTTTGAAATTAGGTGTGTTGACGGACTTGGCGGATACTTGAACGTTGAACAGTCCGTTCAACTTGCAATAGGCGAATCGCACGCTATTTGGCATTATATACCAAACGCCGTTGGCGAAATAAAGTGGAGATCTAACAACGAGAACGTTGTTACGGTAGATGCAAACGGCAAATTGCTTGCAAAAGACGTTGGCGTTACCGAAGTTGTCGTTTCGTACGGCGATTTGATCGGAATTTGTTACGTTAGCGTTTCGTACGGCGACTATCTTCCTACCGTTGAGTTTAAAAACGAACTTAACAGTGGCGTTTCGTTTGACGTTGGCTCAACTTACACTTTCAAGCCGTACGTTTCGTTTAACAGGCTTGCGTTTAACGACGCTAAGTTTAGTTATGAAGTTAGTGACGGCGGTGTTGTTTCCGTTGATGAAAACGGCAAGTTAACCGCAATTAAAACAGGCGCTTGTCAAATAACGGTGAAAGCAACTTGGAGAAGTTACAATGCAAGCGAATATTTAACGCTTGAAAAAACGTTTAACTTGAGCGTTGTTGGCAAGGTTGAGTTTAGGTTAAACGGTAATCTTCCACTTTACACGAGCGTTTACGCGCCCGTTTCGCACAGCCCAAATCAAAACCAAACGGCGTTTAACCCGATGGTTATAGTTGACGGGGTTGCATTTGTTCCCGAAGTTTTAGTAAACTATCTTGACGGCGCAACCACCGATCATATTCAAGTTGACGTTGCAAACAAAAAACTTATCGGCTATAAACTTGGCAAAGCGGAAATTATCCTTTCGTATAATGCTTTCGGCTTAACTTTCAAATCAAAATTTATATTTGAAGTGTTGCCAAACGAAGTTGCGCTTGAAGATGAAATTAAGTTCTCCGCGGAAGACGGTTTTGCGTTTATAAACGGCGAGCAAATGACTTTAGGCGAATATTTAGGCGATCAAATCGTCAGGGCTGAAAGCCAAGGCGAGCAGTTGTTTATTGACGGTAACGGCGCTGTATTAGGCGTTAACTGGGCAGATTACGCTTTAAGGTCAACAACCATAGTGGCGTATTCGGAACTTGCAAAATACACGATCCCCGTTTCCGTTGCAAAATGGTATATCAACGAAGAAAGTGATTTCGTTTCGGCGTTAGATCTTGGCTCTCAAGATTCAAGAGAATTAACCGTTTACGGCTATCACGAACTTATAAACAACGTTGATTTAGTAGGCGTTACCCTTTACAACAACTCAGTTTCAACCGGGACTTACGTTTTTGCAGGAACGTTCAACGGCAACGGCTTTGCTATTAAAAATGCAAACTTGAATATGCAACGTTCGAGCAATAAATATATAACCCAAGGCTTGTTCGGAACGATTGATTATACCGCAACCGTTAAAAACGTTGCCTTTATCAATCTTGAAGGAACGGCTTCTAATGGGGCGGACGTTGGCTTGAACTCACCGCTAGCATACCTTGTTTACGGCAAGATAGAAAACGTTCACGTTCAAATCGGCAAAAACAACTATAACAACCGTGGCGCGATTGCGAACTACCGCTCGTCTGCCGTGATTAGGAACTTTGTTGTTTACGAAGAGCGAGAAGAAGATTACGAGTTTAGTTACGAGCAAGTTATCGTTGGCGCAACTTGTCAATACGCGTGGGGTTACGGCTCGCTTGGTGGCTCGATAGGTGAATTAAAGTCGGCAAGCGTTGAAAACGTTTTCGTTATCTCTAAAAACCCCCTTCACTTATCAACGAGTGGTGGCGGCGCGTCATGCTTAGAAAATCAAACGGGAACGTTCACTTACGGCGAAAATGAAACTGAGGTTTGGTTTGAGTTTGCAGTTTGGTCGCAAGGCAATAATCCTATATTAAACCCGACCGTTCAAAACACTTTGGGCAACAAAACCGCAGTTGTAGAAAACGTTCGCCGTTACGATAGTTTTGGCGATATGGCTCTTGATACGAGCGATAGAAACGTTGAAAAAACGCAAGCCCTTTTAGATACCGGCTTGTGGATAAAGAACGCAAGCGGAGAAATCGTTTGGAACTCCGTTCAGTAAGTTAATTTAATAAAAAGCCCGTTGGCAAGTTTGCCAGCGGGTTTTGTTTTTTCGTAAATTTTTTTTAATTTTAGCGTCAACCGTAAAATCGCCGATAAAACAATGGGTTTTGCAACAAAAACGGGCAACCGTTATTGCAAAATCGTTAAAAACAGGAAATTTTGGTATTGACAAGCGCGAATTTATAATATAAAATAATAACGCATACGTGTATTTATGCGCGTTGCACGTTAAAAACTCAAATTGTATCACGGCATAAAATTTTGACACCGCGGTGTCGTTTTGTTTCCGAAAACAAAACACGCATCGTTTATTTGAAACTCCTATGCTATTAAACTTAAAGGGTGTTAAAAACTAAGCCAAACACGTTAAAATTTTGGAGGTTTGTATGAAGAAATTTTATCTTGCACCGTCAATCGTCGTTGTAAAATACGATATGGTTGACATAGTAACCACTTCCACAACGGAAGATTACGCTCACGTTAAAGAGTCTTGGCTCGATAGCAGTTGGCTTAACTAAGGGGGTAGAGTATGAAAAAGTTTACTTTTAAATCAATTTCAGTAAAAGTTTTAACTCTCGCTCTTGCGTTATGCTTAGGCGTTGCGGTTGTTAGTTTCTTTGGCGGTAAAAAAGCCGTTGCTGAAGAAATTGCAGTTGACCCAAGTTTTGCACTCACTCAAGGCGCATCTATTCGTGACGGGGCTTCCGCAGGCGACAATTATTACGGTCTTCGCTTTGAAACCAAGTTCAATCAAGAGTGGCTTGACGCTAACCCAAGTTCAACCTATTCTTTCGGAACGCTTATTTTCCCAAGCACCGAACTTGGCAAATTCTCCGCAGAGGAAAATCCCACCCAAAACAAGGAAAACACCAAAGCGATTAAGTATATCCACACAGCAAACGAAGAGGTTAACGGGGAAGATACGTATTACGCATCGGTAGTGTATAGCGCAGAATACGTTGAGCAAATTATTCCGACGATATATCCCGCGGTTACTAATCCCAACCAAACTCAAATAGAAACCGTTCTTAACAACTTATACGTTTTGGATATGACGGCTATTTCTTACGCTATCTTGGATAACGGCTCTATCGTTTACACCGAGCCTTATTCAGACAGTATGATTAAAGTTGCCGCTCGCCTTGTTAGTGACGAAGAATATGCTAATCTTGCAAAAAGATATATCAAGGGCGAAGTTACCTTTGGCGACGCTTACGTTTCTAAGGAAGACGGTATCTTAGTTGTTGATAGTTTAGAAGAAGAATTCGTTGCTGGCAGTTACAATCAAGTTATTTTCTCTAACCAAAACCTTAAAGCGGGCGTTGATTACAACGTCGTTGACGGCGATATTGACTTTGCTGACGAATTCGTTGCTAACCACATTGGCGAATATCACGAAGTTTATTTCTTCAACACCAACGGCGACCTTTTAGTCGTTGAGGTTTTCTTTGCAGACAAAGCGTTAAATAGCGCTCAAGACGTTTACAATACCTTTAGGCGTGGCGTTCAACAACTTGGTGAAACTTGGTCGAGAAACGATAATTCTTACGTTTTAACTCAAGACGTTGATATGACTGGCTTTACGGTTAAAAACAATGCGATTGCGGCAGGAAGTTCAGTTAGTCGTTATAATGATAATGGTGACGGAACTTATACTCTTATAGATACTACCACAACTACCTCTGACTTTGGTTATGGCGGTGTGTTTGACGGTCGTGGTCACGTAATCTCAAACGTGACTATGGACTTAACTAACGCAGGTTTAGGTGGTCTACATATTATTAAACCAGACGGTACAACAGGTTGGATAAACACTCAATCGTTTGGTTTCTTTACAAACCTTTTAAAAGGTGGCGCAGTTAGAAACGTTGCGTTTATCAACCTTAAAGATAACGGAACTTTAACAAATGGTTACGGTTTAACTGGTCTTTTAGGCAATTACAGTGACGGCGTTTTAGAAAACGTTTACGTTGATTTTAACGTTAACACTATCGTTACTCGTGGTGCTTTCGCTCAATATGGAACACCCGCAACTGTTAAAAACGTTGTTATTAACTTCCCAAGAGCAGAAGGTTATAGCATTGAATCACACCTTGAGGGTGGCAAAGCAGTGTTCTCGTATGGTAGCGGTTCGTTTGGTGGTCAAAATAGCCCGCTCACGTTAACAGCCAACTACGAAAACGTTTTCATCTCATCTCCGATGCCTATTAACTTCTACACTAGCAATGCAAGTATTGCTAATTTACAATCGGTTACTTACGGTGAAAACGAAACTAAACTTCACTATGATTTTGGTGGCTTATTTGCAGGTTTAACCCTTGAAGAAGCTCTCGCGCTTGAAACTGGCGCGCAAAAGAACAAAGTTGTAAAAGGTGTTCGCCGTTACGACAATATGGCTGAAATGGCTAAAGATAGCGTTGCTAAAGACGCTCTTCTTGCAACGGGTTACTTTAAACTTGTTGAAGGTCAACTCGTATGGCACAACCAAACCTTACAAAAACAAATGGCAAACGCCGTTGATTTCGATGCGAGTGCAAACGTTTTATACGCTACTGATTTTGAGTTAAAAGACGTTAAAAAGGTTTACGTTGACAATGTTGAATATTCCTTCACAACTGAAAACGGCGCGCTTGAAATTTTAGGCGTTCCTACAAAGACACATAGAGAAACTACAAATCAACAAATAAAAGTTGTAGTTGTAACGAGTGAAATTTCTTACATTTACGACACTACTTACTGGACAATGCTTATTGACGCTCCAGAAGAACTTAAATCTGCGCTTTGCCAAAGTTTTGCAACTTCCAACTTCGGTTTCTACAAACTTATTGCAAACGTTGACTTAAATACTACTACTTACTCTCATTCTGATATCGCAAGTTACGTAAAGAACCAAAACAACGAATATGCGTTTGCTGGTATCTTTGACGGTAACGGCTTTGCAATTAAGAACGTTAAAAATTCAGCGTACGGTATATTCGGTAACTTTACGGTTGGTGCTTCCAACTATCCTGCTGGAAACACGACTATTAAGAACTTAGCGATTGTAAACTATTATGCGCCGACTACAGGTACTACTGGTAACTATGCAGTTCTCGGTAAATACTCAACTATGAACGCTAGACAACTCGTGCTTGAAAATCTTTACGTTTCTTACGCAGATAACAGTTACGTTCACGGCTTAATCGGTTATGGTCAAGAAAGAGTTAAGATGAACAACGTTCTTATTGATACGAACGGCAACACTATTGACCCTGGTAATGCTGCACTTGCAAATAAAGAATACGGTGATGACGTTGCTGGTAAAGCACACGTTATTAATGCAACTAATAATACTGACGGTGGTACTTTATTTGGTAACTTTAGATTGTGGGGTAAGGTTGCAGAATCTAACGCACTTTTAACTAACGTAATCTCGTATGGTAAAACCCCCGTTGTATATCAACATAACGCAGGTAGCAACTATTCGTACTTTATGAATTACGATGCTACGGCTGGTAAGTGGGTTGTAAAAAGTACTGGTTGGTCATACGATGGCACTTTGATTATACCGTATGAATCGTTTATTGGTTATGCAAACAACGAAAAGGTTGGTTTCTTCCCCCAAGCAGTTGGAGTTAAAGAATCCTTCCAAAAACTTGGCTTAACTAAGTATGCTGTAACGGCTGGTTACATTTGTACTCAATGTTATGATGACTTCTCGCTTACTGCAGGTGAAACTTGTGATAATTGTTCCGTATCTTTAGCTTATACTGGTAACATTTGGAGCTCTCCTGCAATATTAGAATGGGAACTCGTTGACGTTGCTAATTACGTTAACCCGACCACCACTCAACTTTCTGCAACTCTTGCTGGTAGTGGTACAATTAAGCTTACGGGCGTTTCTAAATATAATGATTCAACCGAAATGGTTAACGCGTATACTCAAGATAACAATGCTTTCAAATCGTTTACAGACGTTAAGGTTAACGGCAAACAATTATGGAAGGTTGTAAACGGCGTTCTCATGTGGCATGATAACACTGTAAACCACGATTGTGAATTATCCGCTCCCACTTGTGAAACCCCCGCAACGTGTACTATTTGTAACACTCCTTCTGGAGATCCGCTCGGTCACGCTTACTCTGAAACTCTCACTCCTAATGAAGACGGCACTCACTCTCAAGTTTGCTTAAACGATAATAGCCACGTTCAAACTACCGCTTGCGTTTACGATCAAGAAGTTGTTGAAGATAAGTTCGTTGCAACTCACGCAGGGCTTGGCAAACACGCAACCTATTATTATTCTTGCGCGTGCGGAAACAAGGGTGAGGAAACCTTCACGGTTGTTGGCGATATTATAGTTACCGATCCTATTGACTATAACGCTAAAACTCAACGCCTTGAAACGACCTTCTTCGGCGAAGCAACGATTGATAGCGTTACCGTAAACGGCGTTGAAATGACCGAAGGAAACGACGGACTTGTGCACGATATTGAAAACGGCTACTATAAACTTGCTGGTATGCCCCTTATCGATAACACTCGTGGTACTCCCACTCAAGATATCACTTTAACTATCAAGAGCGGAGAATTTACTTATATTCTCAATAACGTTACTTACTGGACGATTATTATTAAAACTCCGTCAGAAGTTCCTGAAGCGCTTGATTACGACTATGCAACTGAGCAGTATAACTACGGTTTCTATAAACTTGGCAACTCAATCAAGGCGTTATCGGATGATCGCATAACTTATCAGTGCCTTAATTATAGTAAGGTTGCTAACAGAGGTTCTGAATACGGTTTCCTTGGTGTGTTTGACGGTTGCGGTTATACCATTGACTTTAATAACCTTGCAATCTTCAAAAACTCCTCTGGTTACGAACGTGACGGTTTAGGTATGTTTGGTAACTTCGTTCACGGTGGTGGCGGTGCTTGTTATCCCCAAGTTGCAATAACCGTTAAGGACGTTGCGCTTATCAACTGGAAACAAAACTTTGCTCCTATTCTTGGCGCATACACTAAAGTTGTTCATAACTATGACGGTTTGTATAGTTACTTTGAAAATATCTACGTAACCGTTAACGACACTATCGTTTCATACGGTTTATTCAAAGATATCGGTTCTTACACCAAAGTTAACAACGTTCTCGTTGATATGGAAGGCAACGGCAACACCAACACCGCTTATGCTGATAAAGTTCAATTCGGCGACCTTGGTGACGGCGTGTTCCCGTATGGTAGTGGTTATGCAAGCGGAACGCTTTGCTTGGGTCTTAGATCAATGGGTGCAACCGCTGCGAATAATATTACTAACTTCGTATCGCTTGGTAAAACTTCAATTGTAGAAAACGCGGCTGCTAAAGATCATTATTATAGATTCTTCTCAAGTACTGAAACTGACGGTGTTTACACCTTCAATCTCTTATCGACTGGTTGGAACGGAGCAGGTACTCAATACATTATTGCTAAAACCGAAACGTATTACGGCTATGCCGGTGGTAACCGCACTCGTGGTGACCAAGCTATTATGACGGGTATTAAACCTGCGTTCTATGAAATCGCTAAGAATCATCCGTTACCAACATACGTAAATAGTTCAACGACTAACGACAAGCTTGCTGGTTTCTACTGCGCAACTTGCGGTAACACCTTCTCACTTGAAGCAGGCACTTGCGCAACTTGTTCAACTGCTGAAGCACCTGTTGCTCTTACCGAAAAGGATAACCTTTGGGCGCTTCCTCACTGCTTCACTTGGAGAGTTCTTGAATTTGGCGAAGGTTCTAATTACCAAAACCCTGCGTCAACTGAAAACCATGGTGAAATCGTGTTCTACGGCGCTTACAAGTACGATACTACCGCTGAAATGAAGGCTTCTGGCAACACCTTTGATTCCTTCGTTGGCGAACAAGGTAAAGGCTTATGGTCAGTTGTTGGTGGCAAACTCACTTGGGTTGGCAATCAAGTTGCATAAACTGCTTAATAGCAAAACAACAAAATAGAAAATAACGGTGGACTTTCCGCCGTTATTTTTTTATTGATAATTTTATATATATAATATAAGGATAATAGTAGGTCAAAATTCATTGTAAAATGGTTGGTTTTTAGCCTTAAACGTTTTTTCTCAATGAAAAAAGAGTGAAAATTTAAATATTTCCTGTTAACCCCTTCAAAGTGTTCGTTG
>JAFWXO010000025.1 GCA_017545865.1 Clostridia bacterium
AGTGTCAAATCTTCCTTATCTTCAATAACGCCACCGATATAATACGGCAAACCACAGTTTGCGTATGAAATAAAGCCCGAACGCTCAAAAATAATAATTTCTGCGTGTTCGTTGAGTCTTCTTATTCTTGCGCTAGCAGTTGCACCACCTGCAACCCCACCCACGATTACAATTTTCATTTTACCCTCCGATAAAGGCGTTTTAATTTTTTTAGTTGTGATGGCAACTTCCCTTTCCACAACCGTGTTCGCCACAAGTGTGAGCGCCGTTTCCGTGTTCATGGTCGTGGTGAGAACATCTAACGTTAGGATTAAATTCTAGTTCATTTTTCAAAAATGCCTCAACTGCTTTGTCGCAATCGCCACTAACACCACCGAAAAGTTTTATTCCAAGTTCGTTAAGAGCGCTTATAGCGCCACCGCCTATTCCACCACAAATAAGAACGTCAACGTTGTTTTCTTTTAAGAAACTTGATAATGCGCCGTGACCTTGGCCGTTAGTACTGATAACGGTTTTTGAAACTATTTTATCGTTTTCAATATCGTAAATCTTAAACTGTTCGGTATGCCCGAAATGTTGAAAAATTTGTTCATTGTCATAAGTTACAGCAATTTTCATAATAGTATCTCCTTATTTTCTAATAACTATATTATACCCCTTTTTACCATTTATTTCAATTGTTTTTAGATATTGCCTTTAAAACAAAAATCTTTACTTTTAAAAGCCGATTTTAGCCAAAAAGTAAAGATTTTAAGTGTGTTAAATTTTTTAGTAATTTGTTTGGAAAAACCCCTGTAGTCAAACTCAAAATACTATGTATTTATTTGTCGCATTAAAAATAGTTATTTTAGTATTATTTCCATGCCGATTTTTTGTGGCGCTAAACCGAGCGACTCGTAAAACTTTAATGCAGACTGATTGCAACTCCAAACGTTAAGCGTCAAGTTATAGCAACCCGTTTCTTTTGCAAATTTTAACGCATATTCGTATAACTTTTTGCCGATATGCTTTCCACGCAAAGTTTCGTCAACGCACAAATCGTCAATATACAACGTTTTAATATCGGTTAAAACACCGCTATCTAAATGCTGTTGATATATGCAAAAACAATAACCCTCAACGCAATCGTTTCCGTCAACCGAAACGAAGATGGGGCGGGTTTCATCTTTTAAAATAACCTTTAATTCTTCAGCAGAATATTTTGTGCCTACTTTGAAAATGTCAGGTCTGCCGTTATGATGAACTAAGCACACTTGTTTTAATAAATCTATAATTTTTGGTATATCTTTTTCTACTGCAAATCTTATCATTTTACCTTCCTTTTAAAAACGACTGCGTTATGCAGTCGCTTTTTCGTTATAACATTTTTTTGATTACCGACGGGAAGTCGTTAAAATTATCTATCTTTATATAATTGATATCTGATAAGAATACCGATTCGTCGTTACCGCCTAAACCGTAATCATCGCCAACGTAAACTACTTCGCTTGGAAGTATTCCGTTTTCTTCTAAGTATTTAGAAATCGCAAGCGCCTTGTTAAAGCCTTTTGGCGCCATATCAAACGATGAAGATCCGCCAACGAACACTTCGTAATCATTAAAAAGTTCGCAAACTTCTTTGTAGATTGCCCTTCTCTTTTTGCGGTCTGGGTCAAATGCAAGTTTATCCTTTTGCTCCGCCTTAGTTCCAAGTAATGCAAGCGTTATGCAACCAGACGAGTGATATTCAACGCTATCGCCCATAAAATCGGTAAACCCGTACTTTTCACGAATATACGTTGCGCGTTTTTCAACCGATTCTCTATCGCAATCGAATTTAAAATCTTTAACGATGTCAATGGTTTTTGTTTGCTCGTTATATTTTGCCCATTGTAAACCGTAGTTTCCAACGATATCGGCGGGGAAACAGTCCATTTGATTGAAAATGCGGTTGCACATACCAGCGCCAACCATTAAGATTTTATACTTTTTTGCAAGGTTTTCAAGCGCTTCAACGTTTTGCTTGGGCATAGGCGTTTTGTGGTTTGATAAAGTTCCGTCAAGATCGAACGCCATTATTTTGATTTTAGACTTATCTATATAATCTTCTTTAAAATACCCAAAGTCGTAAAGCATCCATAAGAAAGTGTATCTATCTTTAAGATCTTTTGCGTATTTAATAGCGTCGTGAATTTTATCTTCGCCGTAAAAACTAATAAACTCTTGGTAGTTAAGCCCAACCTTTTTAAGCGTTTGTTCAATTTCTTCTTTTGACGGCATTTCGGCTAAAATAGCGCGAATTTCCGCTTCTTTTTCTAAGTAGATGGGAATTCGATTTTGCTTGTAATTGCCAACCTTTTCTTGAAGTTCTTCGCACGCTTTTGCAGAAGTTTTGTAAACTCTTAAAAGTTCTTTTTCTCTATAAATTTCATCGCTAAACGCCTTATCGGTCCACCTTATATTTAAAAGGTCTGCTCTAAGTTTAGCGGTTAACACCGTTGAATAGCCAACGTCTATCCCGTGAGAGAAGTACTCTTCGTTATTTAAAATTCCAACGATTTCAAAAAAGTGCGAGAAGTGGTGTTCACTGCCCGATGCAGGGCGAGAAGAACCCGCAAAACTCATCATAATACCAACGAGCACAAGCGCTTCCATAAGCGTTTTAACGCTTTCTTCATCGCGCTTAGAAAGCCCTTCGGCTAAAGTTTCAACTTTCTTTATAGTATCGTAAGTTACGTTGTAAATGTAATCGCAAAAATATTCGTTGTTAACGGCTTTTGCAAGTTTCCAGTCGTTGAGCGCGGAGTATTTTCCGATAATATCGCCGTAACCTGCTTGAATCATTTCAAACGGAGCGTTTTTCAAAACGCTTGGCTCGGCAAGTAACGCCTTTGGAAGCCCTGCTTTATAAGTAACCTTCATACCGCCAGTAATCATAGCCGAACCAGTTGAGGCGTATCCGTCCATCGACGGAGCGGTTGCAACCACGATATAGGGAATATCGTTATAGTGAGAGATATACTTGCAAAGGTCTTGAATAACGCCCGAGCCAACGCCCACTATCATATCAATACCTTTTAAGTTTTCAGTTACTTTCGCTATTGCAACTTCATCGGGAACTAAAACTTTCGCGCCCGAAAAAATCACTCTGTTTTTAAGTTTGTCGCCTAAAACTTCCACAACTTTTTCGCCAGACGCTTTAAAAGTATTTTCATCGGCAACGAGCAAAACGCTTTGGCTATCGCAACACAAACTTTCAAGTTCGTTAATCGCGCCGTCACAAATACAAACCTTTTCTATCGGGCATTCGTGAAACTTTCCGCAATCACATTTAATTCCTTTTAAAATTTCGTTTATTTCCATTTCGTCATCAACCATTCGTAATTTTGTTTAATTTCAGCGGACGGAATATCCTTTGAAACTTCGTAAGTAAGCATACCGTCGTAACCGATAGAGCAAAGCGCAGACATAATCTTATCCCAGTCAAGCACGCCTTTACCGGGCAAATAGTGGCACTCTTTATCGTAATCACGGTCGGAAACGTGAACGTTTTTAATACGGCTACCGATATCTAAAATATAACTTTCGGGCATTTGCCTTAAGGGGTGATTGATATCCAAAGTCATATAAAGTTTGGGAACGGCGTCTAAGATAATTTTTGCTTCGCTCGATATGTAAAGCATACCTTCGTTGGTCATGTTCTCTAAGCAAATTTTTCTCGGCGCAAACTCGCAAATCTCGGTTAACGACTTGATGAGTTGTTCCATTCTCGGCGCGCGTTCGCTCTCGTCTTTAGGTCTATTATCGGGGTGCATAACGAATAAGTTAGGCATATCCTTTTCATAGTGAGAAACCGCTCTTTTAACGCTTTCAACGGAAAGTTTTCTCTCAGTTTCATCAAGGGAAGTAAAATTCCAGTAGGTGCAAGAGAAAGGAAGGTGAACGCTGTTAAAATCTAAACCGTGGTCTCTGATAAGTTCAACCGCGTGCTCAACGTATGGATAATTTTCAAGTTCTTCTTGGCGATTCCAAGGACCAAGAGTGCTAAGTTCAACGGAGTCAATACCGCTTTCCTTCATATCCTTAAACATTTTGTTTAAAAACTCTTCTTCATGAGTAATTTTGTAAAGGTGCTTTTCTTTATCTATCCACTTGATTCCAAAACAATTAACGGATCTGCTAAGTTTAGGTTTATTCATAATTTCTCCTTAGATAACTTTTAAAAAAGTTAATTTTCATTGATTATATTGTACACCTATAAAAGCCGTATTTCAAGCAAAAAACCTAAAATTTTTCAAATTTAAGTTAGCAACTTAAAAACAGTTGAACTTTTTTGAAAGTTTTGTTATTATTTAAAGGTAAAATTTATTTTGGGGTGTCGCCAAGCGGTAAGGCTACGGACTCTGACTCCGTCACTCGGGGGTTCAAATCCCTCCACCCCAGCCAAAAAAAGAACGACCGATAGTCGTTCTTTTTTTATCCAAGACCGAAAGGGCTTGGTATGTAATCTCGCGTAGCGAGTATGTAATTGCCGTTAGGCGCATGTAATCACGCGATAGCGTGGATAATTCGGTCTTGATTACATACCGTTTGCAACGGATTACATACATTTTTTCAAAATGATTACATCCACGGCTGTTGCCGTGATTTTAGCAACAAAAAAAGCACTTTTTTTCAGGCGCTTTTTTGTTAGCTGGGTTACGTGATTTGCCAAAGGCAACCCTTAGCAGAGCGCAACACGCCGTTTCTTCGTTCATTAGTATTCAAAATTGTGTTTTTGTGTAACAAATCGGTTGTTTTATTTCTTTTTTGTGTAAGTTTCTTTTGATATAATGTATCTAAACTATGTTGATTTGACATAATGTATTTAAATAAATCAAAAGGAGAAAAGAAATGATTACGTCACAAGATATTAAAGCAGCAGCAAAAAGATTGGGTGCGGATCTAGTTGGTATAGGTTCTATTGATCGTTGGAGCACAGCCCCAATTCAAATGGACCCTAAGCAAATTATGCCTAACGCAAAATCTATAATTGCTCTTGGTTTCCGCGTTATGAGAGGTTCTCTTCGCGGTGTAGAAGAAGGTACATATTTTTCTAACTATTCTTCAATGGGATATGGCGGTATCACCTATATTTATATGCCGATGACCGTTATCAATTTAAGCAAAATGATTGAAGATGCTGGTTACGAAGCAGTTCCTATGGGTCACCAAAGCGACTGGAGAGCCATTGATAACGTAGGCTTTATGAGAGAAAACTATTCTCGCCCCGTTGCTCCTGGAAAGGCAGCGCCTGACGTTATGGTTAATTTACGTATTGCGGGATTTTTGTGCGGTCTTGGTGAAATCGGCTATTCTAAAATGCTTCTCACCCCTGAATTTGGTCCACGCCAACGTATAGGTATTATTATTACCGACCTTGAACTTGAACCCGATCCTATCATGAAACCGGGCACACTTTGCAATCGCTGTATGGCGTGCGTACGCGAATGCCCCGGCGGATGTATTCCTTCGGACAGAACTATTAAGGAAAACATCGGCGGATACGAATGCGAGTGGGCAGACGTGGATATGACAAGATGCGACTGGACTTTCCAAGGCGGTGAAGAGTGTAAAGAAGGAGAATATGGAAATTACTTTGACCACGTTTGGTCGCCAGGTTGGAAAGGAAAGTTCAAGTCTTCAAGCATCAGCCCCTTCCCCAAAGCGCCTAACCCCTTGTATAATAGCGGTAAGGCGGTATGCGGAGCGAAGGGTTGTACCCGTGCTTGTATGATAAGCCTTGAAAGACGCGGAGTTTTGAAAAATAAATTCGCAAATCCTTTCCGTACTCAAAAGCCTTGGTCGGTAGACTGGTCGCAAGAACCGCATAAGGTTGACTATAAAGCGCCGTACGAAGGCAAGAACTCCCCCAATAATACTAAGTGTGACACAAAGACTGACTAATATGAAATATAGCGTTGGATTTCAACTATATCAAGGAAACGAAGAGCCGTTTTCTCAAATCGTAAAATCATATCGGGAACATATATCCGAGGTGTTTTTTGCATGGCAAGATATTGCAAGTGGTAGAAGCCCTATTGCAACTCGCCACGGATATACCGACTGGTCCGCGCAAAAAAGAACGGAAGAAGAACTTCGCGCGATAAAGCAAATGGGTATAAAACTCGATTTGCTTTTTAACGGTAATTGCTACGGAGAGTATGCAATATCTGAAAAACTTGCTAACACGGTTGTTTCCGTTATTGAACATTTAGAAAGTATTGACTGCGGTGTGGATATCGTTACAACCGCATCTCTTTCTATTGCCCACACGATAAAAAAACACTTCCCAAAAATTGAGGTGCGCGCATCGGTAAATATGCGTATTGGAACAGTGAAAGGTATGGAATATCTTTCCGATTTGTTTGATTCTTTCCACGTTCAGCGCGACTACAACCGAGATCTAAAGCATTTGGAAATGCTTAAAAGTTGGGCAGACGAGCACGGTAAAAAACTCGTTATGCTTGCAAACAGCGGGTGCTTTATAAACTGCTCGGGGCAAAGTTTTCACGACAATTTAGTAGCGCACGAACACGAAATATGCGAAGTGAAAAATTTGGATGATTTTCTTCCTTACGCTTGCTGGCGTTCTTTAAAAAACAAGGACAACTGGCACATGCTACTTGAAAACACGTGGGTTCGCCCTGAGGATATTCATCACTATGAAGGAATTTTCGATACGGTTAAACTTGCAACAAGGATGCACTCGTTACCCGGGATGGTGATTGACGCTTACGTTCGCAAGCAATATTTTGGAAATACGCTCGATTTGTTTGAGCCTGGATTTGGCAGAGCAATTGCGCCGTATATTATCAGCAACCAAGATTTTCCTAAGGACTGGTTTACAAAAACGTCGTCTTGTGATAAAATGTGCCATAGATGTGGGTATTGCAAATCGGTACTTTCAAAAGTTCTTATCAACACGGAGGAAAATCAATGATAGAAGACGTTCGTCGGCTTGCTGATGATCTTCATATTTTCGATATATCGGTTATATCTGGTGTTCGCCCTCGCGGTAAAACCATAGATTTTACCCGCTGTGGAAGAAGAAGTAGCGGTTTTTTATTCGTTTGTGATGGGGAAGTTACTTTTGTAGACGAACAGCGCAAAACGACCGTTGTAACAAATGGCGAGTTGGCGTTTTTGCCCAAGGGCAAGAAATATCGTTTGGAATACACTGCTCCAAACACTACTTTCGTTGTGGTAAATTTTGATTTGTGCGATAAAGAAAATAAAGATATTTCTTTGTTTGAAGATATTGTCCTGCTTGCAAAAGACGACGTTCGTATCGCAAAAATAATGACAAATTTCGAACCTTGCAGTACTTCAAAAACAACCGAAACCACACTTCGCAAAAAAGAATTGATGTACCGATTGCTTGGAACGATCTTTGCGCCGAGATTTTCTTTGGCGACGAGAAGTGAGATAAGCAAGCAAATTTCAGACGGCGTTTATTTGTTAGAGCAAACCTATCTTGAAAACTTGCCGATCACTAAATACGCCGAGGCGAGCCACGTTAGCGTGAACACTTTTAGAAACGCTTTTCAAAAAGAATTTGGAACTTCTCCGCTCAAGTATCGCAATCACTTGAGAATTGAAAGGGCAAAGGAATTATTAAGCGAGAGTGGGTTCACGGTAGCAGAAGCGGCTTATGCTAGCGGATTTGAAAACATAGGATATTTTTGCCGATATTATAGGCAGATTACAGGCGAATCCCCAGGGGATACGAAAAGAAAATATCACGATAAATAAACAGTTTATAACTTTAAAAACGGCTTGAAATTTCAAGCCGTTTTTTTACTAAAACGTTTTGATTAAGTTCGCGTTTATTTAACAAAAAACACCCGTCAACGATGGGTGTTTTTATGTGCTTATATTTTAAACTTTTATGGTGTGGATTCCTGGCGATAATTCTATAAGTTGTTTGTTTGGAAGTTCTACAATTGCCGTTGTATCAAACGGCACGGAAACGGTTACTTGATAACCGCTGTCAGTTTGTTTCCACCCAGTTTCAATAGTTCCCATAGGAGAATTATATTTCATAGAAACGTGCGAAAAACGGCTATCGAACTCTGGGCGGATTTTGAAAGACTTAAATCCAGGAGAAGTTTGGTTTAAACCGCAGATATGCTCGTACATCCATTGAACGATACATCCATAGGTATAATGGTTTAGAGAGTTCATACCCGTATCTGAAATTTTTCCGTTTGGAAGAACGGAATTCCAACGTTCCCAAATGGTTGTTGCGCCCATTTTTACCTCATAAAGCCAACTTGGAAAGTCGTTTTGAAAAAGTAGAGTATACGCCGTTTGGCTATAACCTGCATCAGATAAACTTTTACAAAGGAAGGGTGTTCCAACAAAGCCTGTATTAAGATGCAAATCGTTATCTTCTAAAAGGTTTATAAGCGTTTTTGCTACGGTAGGGCGTTGCTCTTCTTCTGCTAAATCAAAGGCAAGCGCTAAAACGTGAGCGGTTTGAGTGCGGATACGGAGAGTTCCGTCTTGGTTAAAGTATGCCTTTTGTATAGCATCTTTGGTGCGACTAACAATGTTTTGGTAATAAATTGCGTCGCCAGGGCGACCTAAAACGGTTGCCGTTTTGGCTACCAACTGCGCTGAGTATTTTAGATAAGCGGAGGCAACGAAAGTGGTATCCGTACCGCCGTAGAGATTATCTTCTTGGTTTGGATCTCCGTCAAGCGCAAGCCAATCCCCAAACTTGAAGCCGTGTTCCCACAAGCCGTCACCGTTGAGAACGGTACTGTCAATCCAGTTTATCCAACCCGTCATACTTGGGTAGAATTCTTCTAAAATAGCGACGTCGCCATAATGTTCGTAAATAGTCCAAGGGATAATGACTGCGGCATCTCCCCAAGCGCAAGATCCGCCCCGCCAGAAAACGCTGAATTTATCGTAATCTTTAATAAATGAGGGGGCAACGTGGCCAACACGCCCACCAAATTCTTTTTGTTCAGTCCAAATATCTCGCAAATATTTGCGGTAAAAGGCGTAAGTGTCCATATTATAGCAAGCGGTTTTGCAAAACATTTGGGCATCGCCCGTCCAACCCATACGTTCATCGCGTTGTGGGCAGTCGGTTGGAACGTCTAAAAAGTTGTCTTTTTGGCTCCACTTAGCATTTAAATACAGTCTATTAATATTAGCGTCTGATGTGGTAAGAAAACCCGTTTCGTCTAAATCGGAGTAAACTACGCACCCCATAAAATCGTTTATATCGATAGGTTTGGTGTTGCCTGTAATTTTAACGTAGCGGAAACCAAAAAAGGTGAAATACGGACTAACTATTGCTTTGTTTCCGTTTGAAACGTAAACAAATTCCGCTTTAGCACTGCGTAGGTTATCATTGTAAAAACAGCCGTCTTGAAGTATTTCGCCGTGTTGGAGTTTGATTATAGTACCCGCTGGCTCGTTGACGCTAAATGAGAGCCAACCCGTGATATTTTGCCCAAGGTCAATAACGGTTTCTCCAATAGGGGTGTGGATAAGTTCAACGGGTTTTATCGTTTCCTTAACCACAATGGGTAGAGATAAACGGTCGGCAAGCACGCCCACGCCGTCTGCGTTTGAAGAAGCCATATAATCCCAACCGCTATCGTCAAAATTCGGCTTAGACCAATCGGAAATTGATAGCCGAGCGTCATAAACTTCGCCACCGTAGATACTATCTTCAACGATAGGTGAAGGGGTACAACGCCAACTTTCATCCGTGGTGATTATTTGCTCGGTACCGTCAGCCAAAGTTAGGCGAAGTTCCGCTTTGAGTAGGTATTTATCGATAAAAGGGGTTTGCGCTCGATGGGCGCGAGAACCGCCGAAAGTAGCCTTATACCAGCCATTGCCCATCATTAACCCCAAAACGTTGTTGCCGTTTAAAAGATATTGGGTTAAATCGTAGGTGTAAATTTGCCCTAAACGGTCTATTTGCGTACAGCCAGGGGCAAAAAAATCGTTGCCTACCTTACTTCCGTTAACTTCTAAATGGTAAAGACCTAAACCTATAATATATAGTCGCGCTTTTTTAACGTTCGCCGTTTGAAAGGTTTTACGGATATAGGGGCTTTTTGTCCAAGGCGGTGTAATCCACTTGCCTTGTAAACGTTCGCCCAACTTGCCCGTTTCAAAGTAGTTTACTTTTGAAATTGCAGTATCGCCACCGTCGCCCCAAACTTGAACTGTCCAGTAGTATGCTGTTCGTGGGGATAGTTTAAAAGGTAGTTTTACGCCCGTACAGGAAAGGTTGGTTTCGGCGCTATCGTATATAATTTGAGTCATCGTTTGGTCTAACGCCACCACAACGCGAGCCTTAGTTTGTTTTTGAGAAAGGTTACTTTCCGTCGTCCAAGAAACGGTAGCGTAGTCCATAGCAAAACCCAAAGGCGAGGCAATATGGTTAGTTTTACAGTTAAAAATATTCATATTTAAAACTCCTTTGAGAAAAAATAATGCTTGCAACGACTGCTACTATAAATCACGCCACAACTTTCTTGAAATGATTATATCAAAAAGATAATTGATTGTAAATTAAAGTAATGAATCAAATGCTTAAATCGTTTATTATATGTTAAATTAATAAAAGTTAATAATTGCCGTAAAACCAAAAGGGCTTATTTTATTGCTTTCTGAAAAAATTAGGGGTTACGTTGGTGTATTTTTTAAACAGTTTGTTAAAATTAACCGTGTTGTTAAAGCCACACTCAAGGGCAATTTCCAACATGTTTTTATCGGTGGTTTTTATTAGCGTTAAAGCCTGTTCAATTCTTTTAATGCTGATATAATCCCAAATGGACATACCCATATATTTTTTAAAAACCGATGAGAAATAACAACGGCTATAAGCAACGTTTTTTACAATGCTGTCAAGGGTTAAATCTTCTTTATAATGAGTGTCAACGTAGTTTATCGCTTGCAATAGTTTTTGGTAGTTTTTCCTTTCGCTTTTGGTAAACTCCACCCCGTTATACGCGCGAGAAAACAAAATAAACAAAGCAGTTAAGTAACTACAAACGCAAGTTAGATAATCGCTGTTTTCTTGTTCAAATTCTTGTTTAATTTTCAAAATTAAGTTTATAATTTCTTCAACTTGCTCTTTCGAAAGAACGTTGTTTATCTTATTGCTCGTTAGCGGAAAGGACATCGTTAAAATTTTTATATAGTTTGAACTGGTTGCATTTTGAAGATTAGTATAAACGTAATACGGCGCAACGTGCAAGTTTAAAAGTTCCATACCACCGCTTTCAATATCCGTTATACAATGCGCTTCGTTTGGGCGAAAGAAGAAAATATCCCCTTCTTTTATAGGATAAACGCCGTTTTTCGTTTTATAACTACCCTTTCCACGCAAAACGAGTGAAATTTCTATTAGCGTGTGATAGTGAATTCGAATATTGTTTTTCCTTGGCAACGCACTCGACGTGAAAAGTCTTATCGCATCAATGCCGTTAAATTTAACTTCGTTTATGATTTCCATAATAAATAATTATATATTGCATTAAACAAAGTGTCAATAAAACAGTCGCATAAAACTTATAAACTCAAACAAAAAATCGAAATATAGTTTTGAAATAACGAAATATTATTCTATCCATTTTCAAAATAAGGTGGTACAATATAAATTGTAAAGATTAACTCATAGGAGATTTTTTATATGAAAGCGAGTGAACTTAAAATCACGGATATTAGGGTTGCCGATATTAATGGGCTTCCAAAACATATGATTTTATTAAAAGTTTACACTAACGACCCTGAAATCGTTGGCTACGGCGAAGTTAGAGACGCGTCAAGTTCCACTTATGCAAAAATGCTTAAAAGCCGTTTGGTTGGGGAAAACCCGTTAAACGTTGAAAAATTGTTTAATCGCATAAAGCAGTTTGGCGGACACTCTCGCCAAGGCGGTGGCGTTTCGGGAATAGAAATTGCGCTTTTTGATATTATAGGTAAATTTTATAAAGTCCCCGTATATCAACTGCTCGGCGGAAAATATCGCGATAAAGTTCGCATTTATTGCGATACGGACGTTGACGGTAAACACACCGGCACGGATATGGGCAAAGCCTTAAAAAAGCGCATGGAAGACGGGTTTACCTTCTTAAAGATGGATTTAGGAATAGAGTTATTATACGATGAGCCCGGCACTCTCAACGCACCTATCGGCATGCTTGACGATTTTATCAAGTATAACGCCAAGGCAATTTCACACCAAAGCGGTTCGATAGACAAGTCTTTAATGTACGGCAAAAATTACGAAATATTCACTATCCCCCATTACGCAACTGGTATTCACGTTACTGAAAAGGGGCTTGACTATCTTGAAAATTACGTAAAACAAGTTCGTGACGTGATAGGATATGAAGTTCCACTCGCCATCGACCATTTCGGGCACGTTACGATTGAAGATGCTATCCGCTTTGCAAAAAGGCTTGAAAAATACAATATTGCTTGGATGGAAGACTTAGCGCCTTGGACTCAAACGGAGCATTTGAAAAAGTTTGCTCAAAATTCTTGCGTTCCGCTTTGCACGGGCGAAGATATTTATCTTGCGGATAATTACGAAAAGATTATGCAAGCGGGCGTAAACGTAGTTCACCCCGATATGTTAACCGTTGGCGGTTTTATGGAGATGAAAAAGGTTGGAGCGCTTTGCGAAAAGTACGGCGTTTCCCTTGCAATACACATGGCTGAAAGCCCTATCGGTTTTATGGCGGCAATTCACGCTGCGGCTGCGCTTAAAAACGTGCTTGCGGTAGAATTCCACTCGGTAGACCACCCCGAGTGGTATAATCTCGTTAACCCCGCAATCAAACTTGAAAACGGGTTTATGAACGTTCCCGATGCTCCAGGGCTTGGCATTGAAAGTTTAAATGAAGAACTCATTAAAAAATTCAAAAAAGCAGATTGCGAAGAGCCCTGGGCTGAAACTTCGAACTGGGATAAAGAGTGGGCAAACGATAGAGAGTGGTCCTAAGGAGAAAATATGAAAAAAGTTTTAATTACAGGCTCAACTCAAGGAATAGGCAAAGCCTTGGCAACGGCTTTTGTAAATAGCGGTTACGAAGTTATAGTTCACTGCTCTAAAGATATTGAAAAAGCAGAACGCGTTCGCGCGGAAATCAACGCTTATAAAGCAGTTGTTTGCGATTTATCTAATATGAGCGAAGTTGAAAACTTATATCAAAAAACGGGAGCGGTGGATTGTTTGATTTTAAACGCAAGCGTTCAGTATAAAGAATGTTGGATGGATATTACGGACGATACGTTTGATAAACAATTTGATGTGAACGTAAGGAGTACGCTTAAACTTATCCAAGCCTATTATCCTGCAATGAAGGAAAAGGGATTTGGACGTATCGTTACGATAGGTAGTGTAAATCAATATCGCAATCACCCTGAGTTGTCATTGTATTCAGCAACGAAATGCGCCGTGATGAAACTTGTCCAAGTAATTGCAAAGCAAGTTGCTCCTTTTGGGGTAACGGTCAACAACGTTGCGCCCGGGGCGATTGCTACACCGAGAAATGAAAGCGTTTACAACGATGATGAGCAACGCAAAGCGGTAGAAGCGGTAATTCCTATGGGAAGATTTGGAATGCCCGAAGATTGCGTAGGTGCGGTGCTTATGCTTTGTAGCGAACAAGGCTCGTATATTACGGGAACGGATATTATTATAGACGGCGGAATGAGATTGTGAAAATTGTACGGAAAAAATATAACAATTTACAATACGTAATTTCTTATCCCGACGAGTATGAAGAAGATAAAAAATACCCTGTTATCTTTCATACGCACGGGGCGGGTAGTCGCGGTACGCATTTAAGCTCACTCAATACTGACGTGCCTATTAAAAATAATCCCTCGGCGAATACGTTTATTATCGTTTCACCGCAATGCTACGCAGATACTTGGTTTGAAATTTTTGAGCAACTGATAGAATTTTGTGAATATATTTATGAACAACCATTTACGGATCAAACGAGATTTTATTCGTCGGGGATAAGTATGGGCGGATATACGGCGTATCAACTGATGATGAGCCGACCGAATTTGTTTTCGGCAGGTATTGTTTGTTGCGGAGGCGGTATGTATTGGAATGCAGGCCGTTTGAAAGACATACCGTTGCGAATTTTTCACGGTGTAAAAGACACAACTGTATTGCCATACGAAAGCGAACATATGGTAAACAAAATCAATCAATGCGGTGGAAATGCAACTTTGATGTTGTATCCCGAATGCGATCATAACTGTTGGAATAAGGTATATAAAAATAAAGAAAATTTTGAGTGGCTTTTAAGTCATAAAAAGGAAAATAAAGATGAAAACGCTTGAGTTTTGCTTAAATAATCTAATCGAACAAAAAACAGTACAGAATATTTTTGTTCGTATAGGAAAGAACAATGAAATTCTTTACGATACGTATCGCGGCAAGGTAAACGAAACCACCCTTTTTGATATGGCATCAGTTACTAAAATTATGGCAACGACATCGCTTGCGCTGATTGCGCTTGATAAAGGCTGGCTTTCCCTCGAAAATACGGTAAAAGATTTTTATCCCGATTGTCAAAAGGATATAACGATATTTAATTTATTAACGCATACGATTGGTATTGGACATAAGTCTTTGAATAAGGCTGGGAATACTTATGATAATATAGCCGAAAAGATATTAGAAATCCCGTTGGATATTTCTATAGGAGAAAATGTTTTATACAGTTGTCCAGGATTTATTTTACTTGGTAAAATTCTCGAAAAGGTATTTGGGCAACGGTTGGATAATGCTTTCGATAATCTTATTTCAAAATCGCTCGAATTACAAAACACATCATTTTTGCCCAAATATAAAGAAAATTGCGTAAATGCGAATTTGAAAGAAGAGAAAAGGGGTGTAGTTAATGACTATAACTGTCAATATTTAGGCGGTGTAGCGGGAAACGCAGGCTTGTTTTCCAACGTTGCGGACATCACGAAATATGTACAATGTTTGCTTAATAAGGGAATGCCTTTGTTTAGAGAAAAAATATTTGATAAAGCTGTACAGAATTATACGGCGGACAAAGACAAATCGCGTGGGCTTGGATTTTTATACGTGGATAAACGGTACGAACAAACGGGCGGACTGTTTCAAGACGGAGCAATCGGGCATTGCGGACATACGGGACAATCCATTTTTGTTGATTACCGAACAGGATTATACGTAATTATTTTATCGGATGCGACCATATCAACTATCAAGAAATACGGACAAGAGCATTATGACGAAGTAATGAACATGCGGAAAGAATTACATAGTGCTATTAGACAAGATTTGAAATTATAAGGAGTAAATAATTATGAACTTTAACGTAAGGGAAGAAATTATTGCTTTAACGCCACAATGGAAAGGGGAAAGACTGCCCGACGGTAGACCGAAAGTAGACGAAAAATACTTAAAAGCCTTGAAAACGCTTACTTTGGAAGAAGTATGGAAACCCATTTTCGTAAAGGGCTATGAAAGTCAATTCGAAGGTAGATTGCATACGCTCCACGACGACGGTAGAAAGCTGATCGGTCGCGCGGTTACGGCAACGTATTGCCCGTTCCGTCCCGATTTAGACGAAGTAGTAAAAGACGTAGGCAGGAAAGAAGAACGTACGGGTACATACAATCAATGGGTTATTGATAATCTTATGGAATACGACGTTCCCGTTATCGATATGTACGATAAGATTTATAAAGGCACGTTTTTGGGCGGAAACCTTACCACCGCACTCAAAAATAAAACCAAGAACGAGAACGGCGGTGCGGTTATTTGGGGCGGTATTCGCGATACCGAGCAAATGAAGAAAATAGCAGATACGCAGGTATATTACCGTGGGATTGATCCTACGCCCATTCGTCAATTTATCATGACGGGGTATAATACGCCTACGAGAATCGGCAACGCGATTTGTATGCCGGGCGACGTTGTTTTCGGCGCGGGTGGCGGCGTGTTATTTATCCCATCTCATCTCGTTGAAGAAGTTGTTGGTGGCGCTGCAAAAACGCAAGTTAAAGACTTGTTCGGTTTTGAAATGATTTCACTAAACAAGTTCACTTCGGCGCAAATTGACAAAAATACTTGGACTAAAGAAATGCTAGACCTTCTTATGGACTTTATTGAAAAGGACGATAGAGCGGAACAATACCGCGGGCTTGACTGGTCACACGAATATGATTTAGCAATTAACGGAGATCCAAACGATACTCAATCGGCGTTATGATTTATATTCTTTCCTGTGAAAAAATAGAAAATGGTGGCGGGATTTACTCGTTTACGTTAAGCGAAAAAGGCGTACTTAATAAGCACGCCTATTTTCCGTGTGATAGACCTATGTATGCCGTTAGAAGTAGCCGTGGTTTATGCGTTCTTTTGCGAGCGCCCTTTTCAAATAGTGAACAAAGCGGATATTTTTATATAGATGAGTTTTTGCAATCGCCAAGCGAAATAAAAAATGCAAAAGGCGTTGTCGCTTGCCATTTATGCGTTGACGAGGGCGACGTTTATATCGTTAATTATTTAAGCGGTAACGTTGTAAAAAACGGCGAAATAATTTGCAATAGACAAGGAAAAGGCGCTCATCCCGTTAGGCAAACTATGCCACACACTCATTTCATTACTAAAACGAGTGGCGGTTTTTTTGCCGTTTGTGATTTAGGCACGGATACCCTTGCTTTTTACGATAGCAATTTAACGCTTATTTCCGAAGAAAAAGTGCCGAGTGGATACGGAATTCGCCACCTTGCTTTTTCAAAAACCGAAAATTATATTTACGCTATAAACGAGTTAGTTCCGTCAATTAGCGTTTTTTCTTATGATAAGGATAAAATAACGCTATTAAACACTATAAAAATTCCTTGCAAAAACGAAAAGGCAAACGGCGCTGGTATTCGAATATCAGATAACGGCGAAATTTTATACGTTTCCCTAAGAGAAGAAAACGTCATTTGCGCATTTTTAGTAAACGGCGATAGTTTAACGCATTTGCAAACGGCAGATTGCGGTGGCGATAGCCCAAGAGATTTTGATATAGCTGACGATAAAATAATCGTTTGCAACGAAAAAAGTGAAAACGTAACAGTTTTTGGTTTAGAGAACGGCTTATTAACCGAAAAACTTTGTAAGTTTCACTTGAAAAACGCGTTGTGCGTAGTAAAATAGTATTAGAGGTAGTTTATGTGCGACAGAAGAAAGGTTTTAAAACCGTTTGAAGATCAAAAAGATTTTTTAAACGAAATAGTAAATTCAAACATTGAAAAATTCCGTAAAGGCGACGGGAAAATAACCGTTATCGACAAGTTCGGAAAACCCTTAAAAAACGCCAAGATTAAACTTTCGCAAAAATCGCACGAGTTTAAACACGGCGCTAATATTTTTATGCTTGACGAACTTGAATCAGATAGAAAAAACGACCTTTATAAAGAGCATTTTGCAAAGGCTTTTAATATGGCAACGCTCCCATTTTACTGGGGTGCGCTCGAACCTGAAAAGGGAAAACCGAGATACGATAAAGATAGCAAACGCATATATCGCCGTCCGCCAATCGACCTATTGATTGATTTTTGCGAAAAACACGGCATTGAACCGCGCGAACACGCCCTTGCTTACGAACACTTCTTCCCCTTTTGGCTTTCAGACGCAACAATAGATGAAGTTAAAGAGCAATATCATAGAAGATGCAAGGAAATTTCTTCGCGTTACGCAAGTAAAATACCAACGATTGAAGTTACCAACGAAATGGACTGGGAAAGTGGAAGAACTAAGTTTTACACTTCTCCCGACTACGTTGAGTGGTGCTTTAAAACTACTGAAAAATACTTTCCAAACAACCAACTCGTTATCAACGAAGCAACGAAATTTTGTTGGGGCGATAACATAACTAAAACTGGCAAGTATTATTCTTATATTGAAAAAGCCATATCAAACGGCGCTCGCGTTGATGCTATCGGGCTTCAATACCACATGTTCTTTAATAAAGATAACGAAATTTTGCAAACTGAAAAGTATTACAGCCCTAAAAATCTTTACGATAACTTAGACCTTTTTGCAACGTTTAAAAAACCCGTTCAGGTAACGGAAGTTACTATCCCTTCATATTCTTGGAAGGAAGAAGACGAGCAAATTCAAGCGGAAATTATTGATTACCTTTATTCGATATGGTTCTCGCACCCAGCAGTTGAACAAATTATTTACTGGAATTTAGTTGACGGTTACGCTCACGTTTGGGAAGACGACCCCGTTTTAATTAGCCGAACTCAAGGCGACATGAAGATAGGCGAAAACTATTACCACGGCGGTCTTTTACGCTTTGACCTATCCCCCAAACCTGCTTACTTTAAAATTCGCGAACTTTTTGAAAAGAGATGGCACACGGAAGAAACGATTGAAACTGATGAAAACGGCGTTGCTTATTTTAGGGGCTTTTACGGCGATTATTCAGTTTCTATTGAAAGTAAGCAATCAAGCGAGAGCATTTCTCTACTCAAAAACAAAAATAACGAGTTTACGATCGTTTTATAAGATATATTTATGAAAGTTTTATTAAATAATAAAAAGCCTTTTTTCAAGGCTAACTTGCACGCTCACTCCACTTATTCAGACGGAAACTTAACACCGCCTAAGTTAAAAGAAATTTACAAAGAAAAGGGTTATAGCGTTCTTGCCTATACCGATCACGAACATTTAATCAACCACTCTTATTTGAACGACGAGAACTTTTTGGCTATAACTTCAGCCGAACTTGCGGTGAAGGAATTTCCAAAACAGTCAACGCTCGTTAACTATAAAATGAGAGTTGCCCACTTTAATATTTACGCGTTAAACCCAAGTAGTACCGTAACCCCGTGTTATTCGTCAGTTTACGATCATTACGTTAACGCTGAAAATAAAGATTTAATTAAGTTTGACGGGGAATACGAGCGAGTTTACACAAAAGAAGGAATTAACGCCCTTATCAAAGAGTGCAAAGAAAAAGGGTTTTTGGTTTCTTACAACCACCCAACTTGGTCGCTTGAAAACGCCACCGACTATCTTTCTTACGAAAACCTTGATTTCGTTGAAATTTACAACCATGGTTGTTGCGCAAACGGTCGCCCTGACGACGAGCACGCCTTTGACGATTTTTTGCGCTCCGGCAAGAAAATTTACTGCACTTGTTGTGACGATAACCACAACCCCGACTATCCAAACCCGTTTAAAAACGATTCGTTCGGCGGGTTTACTATGATTAACGCCGATAAACTTGACTACGGCTCGATTATGAGCGCCCTTCAAAACGGCGAGTTTTACGCGTCAACCGCTCCGCTTATTTATAACCTTACGATTGACGGAAATAAAGTTTCAATAGAAACTTCCCCCGTAAAAGCGATATTTTTAACAACGGAAGGTCGCCGTTCAAACGCGACTTACGCAACCGATGAAAACGGCGTTACTAAAGCCGAGTTTGAAGTGGATAAAAAAGACGGGTATTTCAGAATTACCCTTATTGATTTTGAAGGCAAAAAAGCCTATACTCAAGCATACGAAATTTAAAAAAACGCTCCGCTTTAGGAAGTTCCTATTAGGGAATTTTAATAGTAAATAAAAGTGTAGCCCACCAAACTTTGCAAAAAGCAAAATATGGTGGGCTTTTCTTATCCAAAAAATTAAGTTAAATTAGTTTAGCCGAGCGTTAGCGAACGCCAACTGCGTAAGCAGTTATATTTTTAGCCTTGTGGCTAAAAGTGATATTGTTTACAAAGTAAACAGTGTTATTTTGGCAAAGCCAAAGTGATATTAAATAAATCCACAACTTGCCGTCAGGCAAATATCACCGCCGTAGGCGATATCACTTGCCGTTAGGCAAATCTCACAAATCCGTTTACGGATTTATTTAGTTGCCGAATCCCTTGTAGGGACTCGGCTTTTACGGGGCGTTTTTAAGCGTATAAGGAAAGTTTTTTTATAAGCTTTGATATATATTTTGAAAGTTCAATTCTCTCTTCAGCTTCGGGTTGGCGGGTTATAAATCTTAATAGATAAACTTCAAACTCTTCAAGTTCAAGATAATCGCTTTCGGATATATCTTTTTCCTTTAAAGAGTTTATAAGTTCCTTAACGTAAGAAACGTTTAAATACTCGCTCGTTATATCTTCCTTTTTAAAGTATTTAACGGCGTTTGAAGTTGGCATAGTTTCTTCCACTTTCGTATCCATAACTTCCTTTTTCTTTTCGCCGTTTGGCCTTTTTGCCGTTGCTTTTTTTATTGCGGAAAAAAATATTAGCGCGCAAACGGAATATAAGGTTAAAAAAGCGTAAACGTAATTTGCGGAGATGAAAAGCCGTTTAACGCCCAAATAATCTTGAACGGAAAAGTATGCCGAAATTATTATTCCAACAAGCGAAAAACACAAAAAGTAAACGCCGCTGTGCTCCTTTTTTGACGATAAAGTTAGCGTGAATTCAACTAAAAACGCCAACACGTTACTTAGAAATAGCGACAACGCTATAATACAAGCGTACTTTCCAAAATCAAAACATAACAACTTAAAAACGGGGACGATAGATTCAATCATAAATCTATTATCCCCTGTTTTTTTGGTTTTTAAACTACTTTTATAACCTTTTCTTGCAAAACGTTAATTATTAAAACTTCGTTTACTTTAATCTTTAAAACGCTCTCGATTGCGTTTTTATAAAGTTCCATTTGCGTTTTGTAAGCCTTAACGATATCTTCATCACGCTCTATCGTTGAAATTTTGTAATCGATAAGCGTTGCGCCGTTTTCGCCGATTGCAATTAAATCGGCTATACCTTGGATAAGCACCTTTTCGGTAGACGGCGTATCGTAAAGTTCATTTGCCGAAACTAAATGGCAAAACTTTTGTTCCTTTAATAATTTTGCGCCCTTTATCTTTTCAAACACGGGGAGCGAAAGTATCCTTTCGACTTTGTTAACGTCAATAAACTCCGCTTGGGCTTTATCCATAAGTTTATTTTCAACAAACTTTTTAAGGTCTGCTTCGCCGTTATAAGAATAGAAATTGATAAGTTCAAAAAATCTATGATATGCCGTGCCCTTTTCAGAACTTGAAGATCCGAACTTATCCGTTCGCATAAAGTACTCGTTATCTCCCCCCTTGTTAACGTCTGAAACGGAGGTTTTTACAGGGAGTTCAACTTCGCCTATATAAGGATAAACGAAAGATAAGTTCTCAATTATCTTTTCAGTTAAAAGTTTTTGAGTTTCCTTGCCTGCAACCACGGTTTCTTTGCTTGAAAAATCTGCAAGGTCGATATCACACTCGTTGTGATAAGTAATGGGAATACCGCAAATATGCAAATAATCGCTCATTGACGTTACATCATGGGGGTTAAACTCAGGCGCAATAGTAACGTTTGATGCAAGCATATAAAGTTCGCATTTTGCTCTCGTTAAAGCAACATAGAAAAGCCTTAATTCTTCAACCCTTTCAGCGCGCTCTAACCTTTCGCGAATAAGCGCTCTAACAAGGTTTGAAGATACCGTCATATTGTCGTGATCGAAAGAAGAAACTGCAACGCCCGTGTTTCTGTGATACATAACCACGGCTGACTTATCTTTTATTGTAAATCTTTTTTCAAGCCCTGCGCAAATAACCACTGGGAACTCTAAGCCCTTTGAAGAGTGCATAGTCATAACTTGCACGGTATCTTCGCCGGAAGCCTCGGAAAGTTTAATATCGTCTAAAACTTCTTCAATGTGCGCCTCAAACTCAACGGCGCGCATTTTTTTGCCACCGATAACGCTCTCACTTAAAAACCTTTCAATTCTTCTAAGCCTTATCGGCCCGTACTCTGAAGCGGTTACTCTCGCCAAATATCCCGTTTCTTTAAGTATTCCGTTGAAAAGTTCATCAACGGTTAAAAACTCGGCTATAAGGCGTTTTTCGTCAAGCCAGTCAAGGAATTTTTTACACTTAGCGCTAAGCAAAGAGTTGCCGAGAGAATAGTTTAAAACACAGTCGTAAAAAGTTAATCCATACCCAGCGTTTGCCTTTTTTATCGTGGCAAGTTCATCTTCACTAAACTCAAAAAGTTTGAGCATAACGGTTGCAAGAGGCACGTCACGCTCGGCGTTTACGATAAGCGCTAAAAGGTTTAAAAGTACCTTTATTTCGGGGTAATTTTTAACGTCTTTTTTAACGACGGATGAAACGGGAACGCCAGCTTTTACGAGCGTTTGAACAACTTCTTGCCCGATTTTTGAAGTTTCAACACCACGAAGCAATATGCAAATATCCCCAAAACCTATCGTTTTATACGATTTGGTTTTAAGATCGTAATACTCCTTTCCAAGCCTATCGGAAATGATTTTTAAAATGAGTTTTACTTGACCTGAAACGTCGTTATCGATAAGCTTTTCGTTGCTATTTAAAACGGAATATACGCCCCTACTTGGAACTTCTTCCTTTTCCTTTTTAGTTTTATTTACAACGTGGATTTGGCAAACGCCTTCATAATCGGCGTAACCTTCGCCGTAAATCATAAGGTTGTTAGCGTAATCGTTGCCACCGAAACTTTCGGTCATAACCCTTTCAAAAATTCTATTAACGCCGTTTACGATATTTGGCGCGCTTCTAAAATTATTATCGAGTGGAATAGCCGTTCCGTTACCCTTTTCATAAAGGCGATACTTTTCTCTAAAATACTCGGGGTTGCAACCACGGAAGGCGTAAATGCACTGCTTAGAGTCGCCAACCAAGAAGGAGTTATCGTTGGTAACTAAAGAAATAATTTCTTCTTGAACGTCGTTAACGTCTTGATACTCGTCAACGAAGATATAGTCGTAATTATTAGAAATTTCTCGCCGAACGTCTTCAAATTTGAGTATTTGAAGGGCGTATCGCTCAATATCGGCAAAGTCAACGGCGTTTTCTTCCTTTTTAATTTTATTAAAATTCTCGCTAAAAATTGCGGTTACTTTAAAAAGGTTTTCTAAAATAGCCAAACTGCCGTCAAGCGATTTTCTCTCAGTTTGTTTATCAACGCTAAAAATATCTTTAAATTTTAAAATTTTACCGTTGAATTCTTTTAAAAGATCTTTAAGTTCTTGCAATAATAAAGGCTCGTCACTCTTTTTGCCCGCTTCTTTAAACTCAACGAAGTTAAAACTTTTAAAGAATTCAAAATAATCGGTTGCGCTACTTATAAGCCCGATTGCATTTGCAAAGTTTTTGCACTTTCCCTTTCTTTCAACGTCTAAACAAAAACGATCGGATAAATTTTCAAACTTATCGCTATAACAACTGGATAACTCGTTTAAGTCTTTGGAAAGTTCTTTATTTAAGTAATCAAAAACGTTTTTATAACTATCTTTAGTTCTTTCAAGCAAAACGTCAGCCCCGCCAACCATTTCGCAATGTTTATTAAGGGAAAGAACGCTTTCACGAAGCCCCGCATCCGAGCGCTTGCTTGAAAAAACGGGAATAAGCGATAAAAACCAGTCTTCACCGCTTTCATATAAACTCTCGAAAGTTTCGTCAAGAGCGGAAACGGTAAGGCGTGTTTTCTTGCCGTCGTCTAACACTTGAACGCTTGAATCAACGCCGATAAGATAAAAATACTTTTTCACAAGTTTTGAGCAGAACGCGTCAATCGTGGAAATATCGGAAGAAGAAACTAAATCAAGTTCATCTTTCAAACGCTTATCTTTAGTTTGAAGGTATTTTTCGGTTATCGCCTTTTTAAGTTTTTCCTTCATTTCTTCAGCGGAAGCCTTGGTAAAGGTTACCGCTAAAATGTTTTTAACCGAAACGCCTTCTTCTAAAATTAGTTTGATTATCCTTTCAATAACAACGTGCGTTTTGCCAGACCCCGCGGAAGCCGAAACGAGCGCGTTGCCCTTTTTATGGGTAACGGCTTCAATTTGTTTATCGGTAAGTTTTACTTTACTCATCTTCGTTTTCCGCCTTATCGGTTGATTTTTCAGTAGGATTAACTGCTTCCACGATAGTTTGTGAGTTAACGGATTTAACCTTACGATAAAGGTCGCCTTCTTCTTCGTTAAACCCACACATACCGCCGTATTTACAATAACTGCAAGCGTGCTCGTAAGGATTTGGGGTTACAATACCCGAGCGAATTTCATCAACGCAGTTTGCTGAAACTTTCTTCGCGTAATCGATATAAGCGCCCATTTCTTCTTCGGTTAAAACGCTTGAATTTGAATGTAATTCCCCGTTTTTTTTCAATCTAACGTTAATTATTGTAGACTTTCCACCGGGGGCTAAGGTGTTATCGCTTGCGGTTATAATCTCTGTGGTACTAACCGTCCTTCCGCGCATAACGTAATCTTCACTCGTTTTAGAGTAAACGTCTTTCACGGGGTAATAGTAAGCGCCGGCAGGCTTTTTGCCTATTCCCGTCAAGGCGTTCATATAAAGGTATAATTGCAGTTTATTGCCAGTGTAAAAACTTTCGTCACTTGCATCGATACCGCCTGACTTGTAGTCAACGATTCTAACGTAATCGCCGTACTCGTCAACCCTATCGATATAACCTTTAACGTTAACTTTTCCGCTATTTGCTTCAATGGTAATCGGCGGAAGTTCGGCGTCTATTCCAAAGCCAACTTCCCTATAAACGTTTTTAAACGATGAGTTTTTAAGCCCCGAATACACGTTAAAACATACTCTCTTACTTTCTTTTAAAAGCCTATCAAGCACGGTTTTAGTTTTTAACGTTGCGCCGTAACGCTTAAATTGTTTTTCTTCAATAACTTTTGTAAACACGTTTTCAACGAGCGCGTCTGAACTAATTTTATCTGAAACTTTTGAAAGTTCTTCGGAGTATAGTTCGTTAACCCTGTGAAGTAGACTTCCCGTTTCGTTAACTTGAACGTCTAACACGGGCGAATCTTTAAGTTTTAAAATGTTTGAAGCGTAGTTTTTATACGGGCAAGAGAAAAATCTTTCAAGCACGCTTGCCGAAATTTCCGCGCCCGAAACGCTAAGGTTTTCGCCCGCGGTTATCTTTTTTTCCTTAGGCGTTTCTGTCAATAATTGCTCGGCTTTTTCTTTTAAAGAAGCATCTTGAAGTTTATCAACCGCCTTGAAAAACGACGCTACCTTTTCACGAGTTACGCTATCGCCTAAAAGGTACTCAGGGTAATTTCTCGCAAGTTCCATAAGCGACGTTTGCGGGTTAGTAAAACCACCCGATAAGTCGGTTATCGAGCCGTTTTTAGATAAGTCGTGGCGGGTTTTGGGCTTTAAGCCAAACATTTTGGAAAGAGATTTAACGGCATCTGACTTAAAGTTTACAGACCCGTCGCTCTTCTCGTTGGAATACGATATTTTAAGTTTTTCAGTAAAGGAGCACAAAGAAACTGCAACGTTTTCTTTTTCTCTATCGTTAACCGATTTAATTTTAGGCTCAACGATAACGTTAAAACCGTCGAGAACGCTCAAGTCCCCGTCGGATAAAAGAGCGGTGTCACTTTGAGTGAAAGGCACGTCACCGTTCAAGCAAACGGCGTATAAAACTTTTGCGCTTTTAATCTTAACGTCTTTACACTCGCCAACGTAAACGGCGTCGTTTAAAATGGGAATAGAACTTATTGCCGTTCCAACCGCGCCGCTTAAAAACAAGTTTTTAAAGTCAAGCGGGGAAGAATAAGTTTCACCTAACACGCTATTCATCTCGTCAAGGAGAGCGGTTATTTTATCAAAAACCCTATCGTTATAATCGGCAAGCAACGAACTGCCCGATTTTTTGAGTTTTTTAGTGAGTGTTTCTAAATTGCCACGAGCGTTAACGCTTTCAAGCATACCCTTTATTGCGCTTACGAACTCTTTAACCGTTTTTGCGCTTGAAATCTTGTTTTCCGTTTGCATAATTAAACTTCTAACGCTTTCAAACTTTGAAAGATTCGGATGTTCAACGCTAAACGGAACTTTAAACGCCTTTCTCGTGATAGAATTAGTGTAAACGTAATTCACGAGTTTATCGGCAAGCGTTTTTTCGGGCGCAAATATGCCAGAGCCAACGATTTTAACGAAATCTTTAGCGCTAAGCCCACGCCTTGAAAAATCTAAAAACGCCGTTATCAAATCGCAAACGGGGTGTTCGGATAGCGGAGTGGTTTTCTCAACGAAGAAAGGTATATTATAATCTTTAAACGCTCTGCTAATTGCGGGCAAACCGTCTTTCAAACTGCCAACTGCAACGGCAATATCCTTGTAGCGATAGCCGTTTTTCAAAACTTCTTCAAACACGTCTTTCGCGAGCCACTCGGCTTCGTCTAAAACGTCGGTTGCTTGATAGAGTGAAACGCTTTCCGTTTGCATAGGCGCAAAATCATCGCCAAGCGGAGTGAAAAGGTGCTTTTTTATAAATTCCGCTTCGGGCGGAAGGTTGCCACACTCGTTTATAACGGTGGCGTTACTATCGATTTTTAAAAGTTTGCGGTAAGTTTCACCAGTGTAAAGTTCACTTCTACTATCGTATGGAATAACGGCGTGGAACTCGCTTGCATAGTCGTTAAGCGAACTAAAAACGTCAAGCCGTTGTTTGGTAACCGACTGAAAGCCCGCAATAATAACGGCGCTTTCGCGAATATTTTGGTCGCCACAAATAACTTCGGGCATAAGTGAAAAATACTCGTTGCTATCGTAAACGCCCGCTTCTTTAACACGGGCTTGATATTCGGTATAAACGAGCAAAACGTCACTTATCTTTCTTGAGAGAGCAGGCGACAATTTTTTATCGCTTTCAAGAAGATTTTTAAGATCGTTTGGGGTTACCTTAGCGCTTGCAAGTTGAGAAATAAGCTCGTATAACACAAGCGCCGTGCTCGGCGTTTCAATGGAGTTTTTAAAACACCCAAACTCCCCTTTAAGATCGGAAACGATTTTTCTAACGAGCATAACGGAACTTTCTTTGGATAAAACCTTAACGCTCTCGTTTTTAGAAGAAAGGTAACGCTTAAAAGTGGTAACGTCAACGTCAAAAAAGCCACCGCCCAAGCGGTTTGCAATTTCAAGTTCAAGAGATAGTGTAATCTTGTCTTCCGCGAAAACAATACACTTTTTGCCTTTGTTTATTAAATTTTCAACCACTTTTGCCGTTGAACGAACGGTTTTTGCAGTGGTGTCGGTAAGGTAAATATTCATTAGGAATATTTTAACATATTTTTATCAAGTTTTAAAGATATTTTAACGATTTACTTTTGCATTTTTTTAAAGAGTGTGTTATCATATATTATAGTTACAGTCAAAAATGGAGAAACTTATGAAGTTTTTGAAAAAATTAACGTTATTATTAACGCTTGCAGTATCCGTTTTCGCGCTTACCGCTTGTTCGGCGAACACGCTTGCGGTTAACGGCTACCTTTGGTTTAACGATCCTTCGGTTTTCAACCCCAACTTTGTTGAAACTTCCGTTTATGACGTTAGCTTTGTAAACCAAACCCCGTCAAACAGCACTAAGGTGGAAGTTGAAGGCTACTCTTTAAACGTTAAGTCAGGCGTGTACACAACCGTTTTAAAATCGTTTAGAAACCCGCAAGGCTTGGGCGACTATTACGAATATACCACAAGCTTTACTCTCATTGCAGATTACGTTGTTCCGAGTCCCGAAAACGGCGTTTACGAAGTAATTGAAGAAAGTTTTTCAACCAAAACGATTTTCAAATCGGACTTAACGCCCATTACGAGCGAAAAAAGTTACCAAAGTTCAATGTCTAACTACAAGTATTCTTACGTTATTGAATACTCTGGTAGCACGGCAACGGCATCTTTAAGAGAAAGCACTTTGGAAGATAAAAACGTTAACGAACAAACCTTTACTTTTAAAAAGTACAATAAGAAAGCGTATATCGATAACGATATTTTACTTCTCGCTCAAAGGCTTTTCAATATTGACGGATCGTTCACGAGAAGTTTCAAAACTGTTGACGTTTTGAGTAATAAACTCCACAAAATGAATTCTTACGCTTATCTTAGGGATAAGAACTTAGACGTTAAAGATTTGGAAAATTACGTTTTAAACGGCGTTGACCTTAAAGCGACAGAACCAACCGTTTCTTGCGCTCACGTTCAAATTGCAATCGCAGATACCTTTGCAGGCGCGCCTATCGAGTGTTACTACGCTCAAGATAGAAACACTCACCGCCACCGCCTTATCGAAACTTACACGACGTTTGGCTCGCTAGGATATTTAAAATTCCACTTATCAAACGTTACCGTAACTGAATAAAATAAAAGTTCACGAAATTTCGTGAACTTTTTTTATTGCCGTTTTTAAGTTTTCATATCCGCTTTGAGTGGAAAGCAAAAGGTATAGTTTTTCGCCTTTAATAACCGTTTCGCCCCCGTTTGATAAAACGGCTATCTCATAATAGTTTTCGCCGTTTATAAGCGGATAAAGGGCTTTTACGGGCTCGTTCTCACTAACCGCAATTCTTTTAACCACTTTGGGCTTGGTTAGGGGTTTATAGGTAAGGTTTGAAAAGATTTTAATATACTCCCCGTCTTTACTCTTATAAAAAACGCCGATAAAAATAAAGAGAGAGAAAAAGAGCAAAGTGTAATTTACGCTACTTAGCGCCGAATAGATAAAGAGCGAAAATAAACTTATAGCCAAAACCGCGCCGAGCGTTCTAACCACCTTTACCGCCGTTTTTCGCCTAAATTTAAGCGATAATAGCGAGAGCAAAAACCTACCGCCGTCAAGCGGATAGCACGGCAAAAGGTTTAATATAAACAAAGAAAGGTTTGCAAAAACAATCTCGTCGGTGAGCGCGTAAGTTACGGGGAAAACCCACCAAAGCGCCGTGAAAAACACGGCTACTAATAAATTTACGAGCGGGCCTGCGAGTGAAACTTTCAACTCGTCTTTAAACGTAAGTTCCGTGGCGTTGCCTAAAAGGAGCGCGCCGTAAGGCATTAAAACGATTTTATTAAGGGCGTAACCGCGTTTTTCGGAAGCAACGTAATGCCCAAGTTCGTGAAGGAGCGCGGAAAGGGTGTATATTATAAAAGAAAATACTTTGCCCGTGAAAGCAAAGTATATTCCAAACAGTAAAAATAGCGGATGAATTTTAAATTTTAAAGCCATACGATTTTATCGTCGTCAACGGTGTAACCTGTTAAAATAGAGTCATTATCGAACATTGAAACGTAAGCCGTTTGTTCGCTGTAACCAACGGGAATAGTTGAGTAAACGTTATCGCCAACGCTTAAATAAACGCTTTCAAGCCCACTTATAACGGAAGAAAAACTATCGCTGTGAGAAACGGTTAAAATATACTTTCCGTCTTCTTCGGTTAAACTTTCAACAACGCCGTCACACGGGGAATAAACGCTACCTTTAGATATGGTCATAACGCCGTCAGACAAACTAACGTTTCCGCTCTTAGTTGGCGAAAGGGCGGTAAAATCGGAATAACTTCTTTCAATCTTAGCGTCGTTTTTAGCAAACACAGAACGCATAAGCCTGTTTATTCCGCTATTGTCAACGAAAATGTTGGTTAAGATTATGCCAACGATTAAAACGAAAATGGTTACCACTTGCATAGAAACCACGTCAAACCCCGTGTTTTTAATCTCTACTGAAGATTTGGGCTTTTCTTGTTTAACGCGCTTAACCTTTGGGGTTTTTGATTTGAAAAAGTTCTTTTCCTTTAAAGATTTTAAAATGCTTTTTCGCTCGGGTTTTTGATTTTCAACGGTTTCGCACGACTGCAAATTAACTTTTTGGATAACTTGTTTTTTAACGTCTTTTTTAGTTTTGCGAGTGGGTTTAAAAGTAACTTCGCTTGAATTTACTGGGATTTCAAGCATTTTTAAATATTCCATATCGTTCATAAAAACTCTCCTTGATTTTTTGCTTGGTATATGATACGGAAAAATTTTCCATTTTAGAACTTTTTTTAAAATTTTTGCATAAATAACTTTAACCTGCCCACACTTATTTTCGGGAGGTAAAGTATGAAGAACGTTAAAAATTCTAAAAACTCCAAGGCTTCAAGTTCTAAAGCGACTAATTCTACTAAGAATACCGCTAAAAATAGAGCTAAGGCTACTGAAGATTGTAAGTAATGAGAAGAAAAAAGAAAAAGTTTGTTTCTTCATTTGATCCAAACGGATCGTACACGGGCACAAGCGAAGATATTTTTGAAAAGCCCGTTCAAGATGCAGACGATTTATAATAAAACTTACAATTAAAAAAAGGCTACCCAGTTGGGTAGCCTTTTTTCGTGGTAGGTATTTATGCTTTTTTAATTGAAGATCCGTCATAATAATAGAGATAACCTTCTCCATTTCCAGAGTGTATCGGATAATCTGCAGTAAAAGTAACAACCGTATCAATAAAGTAAACTTTTCCATTAACTTCACATATACCGTGACCTTGTTTGTCGGAAATTTTTGTTTCCGCTTTAGTTAATAAGTTAACTTTATATAAGCCAGATTTTCCACTCTTTTTAGAGCTGTAATATAAATTTGAACCTTTAACGTAGAATTCAGTTACGTCAACACCACTAATTAAAGTTTGTTCGTTAGTTCCATCTAACGCGCAACTCTTAATCGCATTAGTACTTCCATCGTAATAATAAATCGTTGAGTTGTAAAGTTCAATATTTATTGCTCTTAAATCAAGGCTGGTAGCCTCTTTATCGCCGATAGTATATTTATAAATCACTTGTTTGCCGATTTTCGGATTTATAACGAAATAGAAATCATTACCTATTTTTATAAGATTTTCTATACTTACGTTTTTGTCGTTGTAAATTTCAGTAACCACACCATCTTTATCCAACTTGCAAATATTATTTCCAGCAAGGCTAACTTTCGTATAGTAAATATCAGTTCCTTCAAAAATAAGGTTTTCACATCTATCGGAATTGATTTTTACAATTTCGTTGGTTGTTAAATCTAACCTATTGAGCGCAAAGTTAGTTAAAACGTAGGAAGAATAGTACATATAGTTTCCATTAAACCATACGCCTGCAACGGAATCAGATAAAATCTTAACTTTTGACTTAGTTTGCGGATTGTATCTATACAAGCAAGAAGCGTCAAGCACGTCAGTATAGTAGATATAGCCGTTATATTCTTTTACGATAGCATATCCCGTAGGAGTAGCAGATTCAACCACAAGTTCAAAATCTTCCATTAAATCAACTTCTTCTTCACTTGAAAGGTCATACGAATAGAAATGCTTATCGTTGAGCTTGTAATAATACAAGTTTTCGCCGTCACTTGAAAGTGACGAGAAGGCATTATTTTCTGCAACTATTACTTTAGCGCCAGGTAAAGAACTATCGCTCGTTGCAAGAGCGCTAACTTTACAAATGTTTTTACCGAATAAACTACCAGTTAACAAATCGTCGTTAACGTAATAAATATACGAGCCAACTTTAGTTAAATATTTACCAGAATCAGTAGTAAGTTTAATGCACTTGTTAGAAGAAATAACGTATTTTCTTATAGCACTACCACCAAGTAAACCGTTTGTCGAATTAAAATATAACGTTCCGTTATCAATGATAATATATTCTACTTTTTCGTCAAAAAGTTTTGCGCTAGTTCCGTTATTTGCATCAACGGAAATTTTTGACAACGCCTTTCCGTCAGATGCGTTTGCATAATAAATATAGCCGTCGTAATAGCAAAGGTATTGAGCCTTATCCGTAGTTAAACGGATGGGAGCATCACTACTACCGTCTAACGCTATTTTATAAATACCGTTTTGATCGGTGTTAAGAACTAAATTGTTGATTGCATAGTAAATGTAATCGCCGTCGGTAGTTAAATATTCGCCCTTAGTAGAGTAAAGATTGCTTGCTAACGTGCCGTTGAAACTCTTAATGTTTTTAGAGAATAAACTCGTGCTGTAATAATACATCGTTCCATCGCTACTAATCATATATTCGGGAACGTCATTATTAACTTTTGTAACGCCGTTTGTCGTTACTTTATAAAGTTTGTTACCATCAAGGTTGTTTTGGAAATATACAACGCCGTTATTATAAACGCTATAAAGTTGTTCTTCGGTAGATTTAATGGTAAGTTTTGCTGTTAAAGTTTTAGTAACGTAGTTTGCGCCAGAAATCGTTGCAACAACGCTATATTCGCCAACTTCAGTTACTTCGTCAACCGATTCTCCGTTATAAGTATATGAAACTTCAGTTCCAGTAGGAATATTTCCAACAATGCTAATGCCGTGTGGTAAAGCGTCATACTCAACTGTTAAATCGTCAAACTCAATAGATTGCGTTATAGTCGCTTTGTTTATTACGAGAGTTGCAGTTAAAGTCTTATCGTTGTAATTTGCTTTTGAAACTACCGCTTTTACTTGATAAGTTCCAGCGTTTACAACTGAACTAACGCTTTGATTATTATAAGTATAAACGACGTTTGCGCCAGTTGGAACACCCGCAACTTCTATTTTGCGAGATTGACCATCGTAAGTATAGGTTTCACCCGTTAAACTTAAACCGCTAAAATCTGCTTTGTTTATCACGAGAGTAGCCGTTAAAGTCTTAGTTTGATAACCTTCTTTTGACAAGGTTACGCTTGCGCCGTAAGTTCCTGCGTTTGTTGCTTTATTGTTAGTGTATTGAACGTTAGTTCCTTCAGGTATATTACCAACAACTTCAATTTTGTGTTCACTTCCGTTGTAAGTTACAGTTTTATTATCAAACGATAAATCGCTAAACTGCAATAAAGCCGCCGCTTCAATAGTAAGCGTTGCATTTAACGTTTTAGTGGTATACCCTTCCTTAGATAAAACCGCAGTTGCATTATACACGCCAACTTCCGTTGCTTTATTGTTAGTATATTGAACGTTAGTTCCTGCAGGTAAATTGCCTTCAACTAAAAGTTCATGTTCATTGCCATCGTAAGTTACCGTTTTACTTTCAAAAGTTATACCAGTAAATTCAGATAACGCGGGCGTTTCATCACTCGTGCCACCACCGCCACCGCAGGCAAACAAGAAACACGAAAGTGATACTGCAAATACTGCAACTAAAACCTGTTTAAGTTTTAACATAGCATTTCTCCTTTTTATTTCATATTTTATGAGTTTTTATCATAGAGAAAACCTACAAAATAGGTTTTCTTATTTAGTCTGCTTTTTGCTTGAATACTAATTTATACGAAAAGTCTTTAGAGTTAGTGTTAATTTCCGACATTGCAACTAACTCTAATCCAAGTTTTGCTTGGTCGTTTATAAATTTACCGAGTTCTTCATCTGCCTTGGCAATTTTTACGCTACCAAAAAGTCCTGCAAATATCGTATATGTTTTTACTACGTACATTTTATTTCTCCTTTTTATTTTATATTTTTAAAACGTTTCCTTAAATAACCAGTACGCTTTTATCGGGAAAGATACCATTGCCATTAAGATTGCAAGAATCGTTCCGCCGATACCAACAACAAGACCGATTAAGAAACTTGCTAACGGAGCAATTAAACATTTGTAAGCAAGGAAAAACAAAATACCGTTAACGTCGAGCGAGAAAATGATACCCGGCATATTGATTGACGCGCCCCACGAGCCGATGAAAAAATCTTCAATAAAACAATCGTGACCAAGGTGCATACCGAACGCAAACGTTGCATACAAGACAACAAGTGCTGCTATCCACTCGCCCGTTAACATAATGAGAACGAATAACATAACGGCAACACCTAAAGAAATACCAAAACCTACTCTCAAGCCAACCTTTTCTTGCCTTTCAAGTTCCGCTTCGTAAGCGCGCTTTTTTGCTTCTTCTTTCTTTTGCGCGTCAATAATCGCTTGTTGTTTTTGGCGTTCTATTTTATTGAGTTCTTCACGAACGATTGCCGCAGTTTCTTCACCCGTGAGCGCGCTTCCATTTGATACGGTAACGGCGGTTTCTTCCGCTTGATTTCCGTCAGCCATCTTAATGAACTCATCCATAGTAATACCGAATATTTTGCATATATCCGCAAGCACGTCAATACTTGGTTGTGATAAATCGTTTTCCCACTTACTAACCGCTTGATAGGTAACGTTTAACGCGCTACCTAATTCCGCCTGTGTCATACCGCGTTGTTTTCTAAGTGCGGTGATCGTTTTGCCATAATTCAACATAAAAATCTCCTTCGTGAATTTTCGTACTTCCATTATATCGCAAAACGAAAATTTGTACACCCGTTTTTTCTCAACTGTTGGTAGAATTTACTATAATGGCGGTTGAATTTTGCGATTTTACCGAAAAAAACGGCTAAATCACCCAAAAATCAACTCAAAAAAACACTTAACTCCACAATCCGTTGAGCAACTGAAAGTTGAATTTATCACTCTCATAATAGTTCATATTTTATGAATTGTCAACATTTATCGCGCATACGTGCGATATAATAATTATATGAAGGTATTTGGTGAAAGGGTAAAAGAGGCTTTAAAAAGCCAAGGTTTAACGCAAAAAGACTTTGCAAAAAGCATTAACGTGCAACCAACAACGCTTTGCGAGTGGTTAAACGGCAACAATGAACCATCTATGCAGGCGATTGTTGATATTGCTAAATCGCTCAATTTATCTACCGACTATTTGCTCGGCATTAAAGAATACGACTAAAATAAAATTCCGTGGAATTTCCACGGAATTTTTTTGTTAAGTTGATATTGTAAACTTAAAGTGTTCGGGCTCACCAACAGCTGAGTAAGTGAGTTTTAAATAGTATGTCGTTCGCGTTTGTAAATTAGTGTTGCTACTAATTTCCGTTCCATTGCTATTACAAATAACACCGCTAAGCCCAGGCGTAGTCGTTGAGAACACGTATTTACCCCTGCTTGGAACTTGGAATTTAAAATAAACCGTCTTTTCTTTATCAATGTTTTGAACGGTTATTTCCTTTCCTATAATTCCAGACTCAATCTCTACGGAATTGCCCATACTGTCGCCTTCAGAGAAGGTAGAAACGTCGTAAGTTCTGGTTTTGGTGGACTGCGAATTTCCCCAAGACCCGTTAGCGTAGTCGTAATAATAAATAGTTCTTGAATAACCTACGGTAACCTTATCTGCAACGTAACCACCGTTTCCATCAGACTTAAACGTCGTGCGGTTAACGGGATAAATGTAAGTCGTTTCGTTAACAAATTCTTCTTCTGGAATAACGTAGTTGCCGTTTTCGTCAACGGCGTCAACGTCCACTCTCGTAGTGTAAAGTTCATAACCAGGGTTTCCGCTTACAAACTTTATAATAATCGTAAGGTCGGGGAAATCTTTAATGCCGAGTAATTCTCTAATTTGCGCGCCTTCGGAATTTGGGTCGTCTAACGCAAGTTCGTTAATGGTAAACCACGACCTATCTTGCCTTGCATCAAATATTTCGTCAAGCGTGGTGCTATTAGGATTATCAAGCATTTTATTGACTTCTTTTATAAACCTATCAGCCAAAACGGCTTCGCCAAGCACCATTTCTTCGTCGCCTTCAACAAAGTGGAACACGTCCATACTCATTTTGACGCCTGAAGAATAATCGTGCGGATCTGCGCTGGCGTAATTCCATACGGCAAATACTCCCGTTGCAGAAGAAACGACGAGCAAGGCAGTAATCAAGAGCGCCATTTTTTTAACTACACTCATTTCTTACCCCCGTTGTCGTTCATATTTTGAAACAATTCTTCGGGAGCAACCTTAATAACGTCAACAGGCGTGTAGATAACGTTGCCAACTGCGTCCGTCGTTTGCTCGTAAACGATTTGTATGCCTTGGAAAGGACTAAGCGTACGACTTGCCGTCTTTTCTGCTTTCTCTTTTTCTTCAATTTGTTCTTTAAGTTTTTGCGCTTTTGCCCTTTCTTCTTCAAGTCGTTTTGCTTGCTCTAAATCGAACATATAGTCTATGCGCAAACGTTTTTCTTTCGCTATTTTCTTTTCGGCAAGTGGCGTTGCAATAATTGCAAATACTACTAATAGTATACAAAGCCAACCTGCAGGCGCTTGCATAAACATAATGAAACTACCGATAAACGGAATTCGCATACCGCCGTATATTCCCTTCATTTGTTCGTACAGTACGGGGAACTGGTCGGCAGACGTGTTCGCATCGCCTTGTAAAAGGAAATATCTATCGTTTGGATGTTTTTCGTTAGGCTCTTCAATTCTTACTATTCTATGAATAATAAGCATGTCTTTAGTCGTATAAACGATAATATCGCCGATTTTTAAATCTTCTTCACTAGGTAATTTCTTTATAGAAATAAGGTCGAAAACTTGAAGTTGGTTGGAATAATCGCCTTCTTTGATATAACTGTGCTTTTCATTTACGTAAGACATACTTCCACTTTGAACAACGCTCAACGCGGGAATAGAGCCTACCTTGTTGCCGTCAGTTATAGAAATAGAAACACTAAACGCAAACGCAACGAATAAAACCGCACACGAAAGGATAAGAACAGTTTTGTCAATTATCTTACTCATAATCGACGCCTTTTTCTTTTCTTCTTTTTCATATTCAATTTTAATTTTCTCGTCGTTTAAGCCTGCTTTCGTCATCTTGATATAGTTGCGAACTAATAACACGACGAAAGTCGTTAAAAGTGTCGCCAACAACAAGAAAACGATTAGGCATAAAAAGAAAATGTATAAATTAAACTGTTCCATACTCTAAACGCGCGCTCGTTTTTCATTAGTTTTATAATAAAAGCAATCCCACGCGCTCTACACGCGTGGGATAATAATTGATATTCAAAAATATACGCTAAAGATTATTAAGCGTTAGGATTTGCAGTAGTTACGTGAACGGTTAATTCTGCAGGTAAGCATAATTCAAACGCTTCGTTCTTTTCTACTGAATCTAATACGAATTCGTTAGCAAATCTTAACATTTGTTCCTTGTTCATTTCAATAGTTACGGTAAACGAGCTTCCGTCTTTAGTCCACTTGAAGGCTTCACTAGAATTTGCCTTGCCAACAAGGATAGGCGTAGCCTTACCATAATCACTAGCAAAAATAACTTTATCTTCGTATTCGGGATGAACGTCTAAAGCAAAGGCAAAGTAAACGTATGCTTCAACACCGTTATTCATAATATCCGAACTAGCACCTACCTTCGGAGTGAAAGTAATAGTAAACGAAGCCTTAGTGCCAGAAGCGAGGTTGGTTTGTAATACGGCAGTATAATCGCCTTCTTCTTTTTGGTCAATAGTGAAGTTGTCAACGTTGTGTTCAACGTAAAAATCACCGATTGCTAAGTTACTATCTTGAACGACAGTAGTCATACCAACGCCACCAACGGGCACTGCTCTTGAAATGCTGGTGTTACCCATGTAAATCCAGTTAGCGTATACGCCACCGATTGTTGCAACGAGTAAAATTGCAATAAGTAAACTTAATCTTTTCATAATTTTCTCCTTATAAAAAATAAGATTTTCAAATTTTAGCCGACTTTAGCGCTTATGCGCCTTTATCAACTTTATGAAGTGATTTTATCATTACATTCCCACTCTGTCAAGTGTTTAAAATAAAATTTTAATATAATTTTGCGTTTTGTCTTTTTTTACTAAACTTTTCGAGCAAAAAAATAAGCCGTGAATAACACGACTTATCGTTAATATTTGATTGAAACACACCCGTTTATAAAGGTTTTTATCTCCCCGTTTATTTCAACTTTAAGCCCCAAATTATCGTCAACCCCCGTAGCCTTGCCTATGAAAGTTTCGCCGTTAAACTCTATGGAAACTTCCCTATCCGTTAAGAAAAATCTATCGCGGTATTCGGTAAAAAAATCTCTTGCTTTAAGTCTTTCTTCAAAACTCTCAAAACCCGTTAAAAGTTCAGCTATAAGGCGGTTATTATCAATAATTTGCCCCGTTTCGCTTTCTAACGACGTTGGCGTGTTTTTCAAAAAGGGCGGAAAGTTTTGGCTTTTAACGTTGATGCCAACGCCGATTATAACTTCAGTTTTATCCTTAACTATTTTGCTCTCGCAAAGTATTCCGCCGAGTTTTTTACCGTTAAGATACAAATCGTTAACCCACTTAATTTCCGTTTTAACGCCTGCAACTTTATCTATCGCGTTTGCGGTTATAACGGCAACGAGCGGGGTTAAAAACAAAAAGTCGTTCCCCGATAAGTTTAAAGGGAGTTTAACGCTAAGATAAATTCCACCGCTTGGAGAGAAGAAGGAGCGGTTGTTAGTTCCCTTTCCGCCCGTTTGCTCTTTGGCGATAACTAAATATAAATCTTTATCCTTTATATAATCGTTAGTGGAAGAAACTGTTTCTAACACTTGATATTTTTTATCTTTCAAAACGCTAAGCATAGTTTTATTTTAACAAAACCGCATAAAAAAAGCAAGGCGTTAACCTTGCTTTAATTTTATAATCTAACTTTTCCTTCAATATAAGATTTAAGTTTGGAAATGGGAAGTCTAACTTGTTCCATAGAATCACGGTCACGAACGGTAACGCAGTTATCTTCAACCGAGTCAAAGTCGTAAGTGATGCAGAAAGGCGTTCCGATTTCATCTTCACGGCGATATCTCTTACCGATAGAACCAGCATCGTCAAAATCGACCATGAAATACTTAGAAAGTTCGTCGTAAACTTCAAGCGCCTTTTCGGAAAGTTTTTTGCTAAGCGGAAGCACCGCTGCCTTGAAAGGAGCAAGAGCCGGGTGTAAACGCATAACAGTTCTAACGTCGTTTTCGCCAACCACTTCTTCGTCGTACGCGCCCGATAGTACTGCAAGCACGCATCTTTCAACGCCGAGCGAAGGTTCAACAACGTAAGGCACGTATCTTTCGTTAGTTTCGGGGTCAAAGTAAGATAAATCTTTCTTAGAAACGTTTTGGTGTTGAGTTAAGTCGTAATCAGTTCTATCCGCTACGCCCCAAAGTTCACCCCAACCGAACGGGAATAAATATTCAAAGTCAGTGGTTGCTTTTGAGTAGAAGCAAAGTTCTTCAGGAGAGTGATCGCGAAGGCGGATATCTTCTTCTTTAAGACCGATATCAAGAAGCCATTGACGGCAGAAAGAACGCCAGTAGTTAAACCACTCAAGGTCAGTTCCAGGCTTACAGAAGAATTCAAGTTCCATTTGTTCAAATTCTCTTACTCTGAAAATGAAGTTACCAGGGGTAATTTCGTTTCTGAAAGATTTACCGATTTGAGCGATACCGAAAGGAACTTTTCTTCTTGCCGAGCGTTGAACGTTAACGAAGTTTGTGAAAATACCTTGCGCAGTTTCAGGGCGGAGATATACGGTGTTTTTGCTATCTTCAGTAACGCCTTGGAAGGTTTTGAACATTAAGTTGAATTGCCTAATATCAGTAAAGTTGTGTTTACCACAAGTGGGGCAAGGGATATTGTGTTCTTCAACGAAAGCCTTCATTTCTTCGTGAGTGAACGCATCTATACCCTTTTCTAAGGTGTAATTATTTTCCTTAACCCAGTCTTCAATAAGTTTATCCGCTCTAAATCTTTCGTGGCACTCTTTACAGTCCATTAACGGATCGGAAAAGCCTGCTAAGTGACCGGACGCTACCCAAGTTTGCGGGTTCATAAGAATAGCCGCGTCTAACCCAACGTTATACTTGTTTTCTTGAACGAATCTTTGCCACCACGCTTTTTTAACGTTGTTTTTAAGTTCAACACCTAAAGGGCCGTAATCCCAAGTGTTTGCTAAGCCACCGTAAATTTCGCTACCGGGGAAGATAAAACCCCTTGTTTTACAAAGAGTTACGAGTTTTTCCATTGTTACAACTTTGCTCATAATTCACCTTAAAAGTTTTTTATTTTTATATATTTTATTAAAATTAGCGAGCATTGTCAAGCAAATAGTGCCTTAAAATGATATATAATATCCTTTTAAATTATTGATATTTGAAAAAAATTGTGTTACAATAAAAATGTATTTATATTTTTACTCACGGTGCTTTATGGAAAACGTTATTGAAAGCAAAAATTTTATAGAAGAAATCATCAACGAAGAACTTGAAAGCGGTAAGGTTAATTCCGTTCACACTCGTTTCCCCCCAGAACCAAACGGCTACCTTCATATCGGCCACGCTAAAAGTTTATGCTTAAACTTCGGCACGGCTAAAAAGTATAACGGCGTTTGCAATCTCTTTTTTGACGATACTAACCCGTCTAAAGAAAAAACGGAATACGTTAACGCTATTAAAGAAGATATTAAGTGGCTGGGTTTTGACTGGTTTGAAATGCATTACGCATCGGACTTTTTCGATGAAATTTATAATTACGCCGTTAAACTTATAAAAGACGGCAAGGCGTACGTTTGCGACCTTTCTGCTGAAGAAATTAAAAATACGCGCGGTACTCTTACCGAGCCCGGTATTGAAAGCCCTTACAGAAACCGTTCCATTGAAGAAAACTTAAAACTCTTTGAAGAAATGAAAAACGGCGTTTATGCTGACGGGGAAAAGGTTTTAAGAGCCAAAATCGATATGGCTTCGCCAAACATCAACATGCGTGACCCCGTTATTTATAGGGTTTTAAGAGCAACTCACCACAGAACGGGCGACAAGTGGTGCATTTACCCTATGTACGACTATGCTCACCCCCTTTGCGACAGTATGCAAGGGGTTACCCACTCGCTCTGCACTTTGGAGTTTGAAGACCACCGCCCGCTTTATAACTGGACGATTGAAAACACGGGCGTTCCCCACAAGCCCCGCCAAATCGAGTTTGCAAGGCTTAACATAACTAACACCGTTATGAGTAAGCGTTACCTTAAAAAACTCGTTGAAGACGGCGCTGTTGAAGGGTGGGACGATCCGCGTATGCCAACGCTTACTGGGCTTAGAAACCGTGGCGTTCCTGCCGAAGCGCTTAAAAACTTCTGTGAAGAAATAGGCGTTGCCAAGGCAAATAGCGAGATTGAAGTTTCGTATTTTGAACACTTTATAAGAGATTATTTGAACTTTAACGCCGAAAGGGCTATGGCGGTTGAAAATCCGCTTAAACTCACCATTACTAACTACAACGGCGAAGAAGATACGGAGTTTGACGTTAATCCGAACGCCGAAGAAAAAACTCTTAGAAACGTTAAATTCTCTAAAACGCTCTACATTGAGCAAGATGATTTTTCGCTCAACCCCCCACCCAAATACTTCCGCCTTAAAAAAGACGGTTACGTTAGACTTAAAAACGCCTATATCGTTAAGTGTGACGACGTTGTTTTAAACGACGACGGAACTGTTAAGGAAGTTTTATGTTCGTATATCCCCGAAAGCCGTTCGGGCGCGGACACGAGCGGTATTAAGTGCAAAGGCACTATCCACTGGGTTAACGCTGACGATGCGGTTGACGTTGAAATTAGAAATTACGACTATCTTTTGAAAGACGCGGAATACGCAGGCCAAGACTTTAACGAACGCATGAATTACGATAGCGTTCACACCTTCCTTGGCAAAGCAGAGCCTTATATCGCAAACGTTTCAGAAGGCACGCCTTTCCAACTTTTAAGAAAGGGATATTATAAAAAGACTGTAAAAGACGGTAAACTCGTTCTTTCACAAATCGTTTCTATGAAAGATAGTTTTAAAAAATCTTAACAAGGAATAAGTTTTATGTATTTTTTAGTTGACGTTATTGCAATAGCGTTCGTTTTGTTCTTTACTCTTTACGGACTTAAAGCAGGCTTTACTAAATCTACGCTTGACGTGGTTTTGGTTTTAGGTTGCGTTGCAGGCGCTGGGCTTCTCGCTTATTTTTGCGCCGTTTGGTTTACCAAAATCGGCTGGACGAACGAATTTCAATCGGTAATACTTAGATTGTTTGGCAACTCTAAGATTTCAGGCGCGCAACCCATAATAGAAAAGGTATGCTACTGGATAGCGTTCGCTTTCTTCGTGCTTATTTCTTTTATCGTTTGCTATATCGTTTTAAGTCTACTTAGAAAACTTTTAGTTTCGCTTATAAAAAAATTTAACGGGCTTGCAGTTTTTGGAGTGCTCGATAAAGTTTTAGGCGTTACCGTTAACCTTGCGGTAACTGCTGGCATCGTGCTTTGCCTTATGGCGTTGTTCTTCGCCCTTGCAAAAAGCGGAAAGTACGCTTACGGCGATGAAGTTTTAAGAGCGAGCGAAGTTTTAAGCCACGTTCACAAAATCAACCCCTTAAATTCTATTTTCGCAGGAATTTTCGGAGCGTAAAATTCGGTAATAATATTAAACGCCCATAAGGATTTTAAGCAATAACAAAAGTGTAGCCCACTATACTTCGCTTTATGCGAAATATGGTGGGCTTTATCTTTACCAAAAAATTAAGTTAATGTAGTTATATTTTTAGCCTTGTGGCTAAAAGTGATATTGTTTACAAAGTAAACAGTGGTATTTTGGCAAAGCCAAAGTGATATTAAATAAATCCACAACTCGCCGCAGGCGAATATAACCGCCATAGGCGATATCACTTGCCGTTAGGCAAATCTCACAAATCCGCTTGCGGATTTATTTAGTTGCCGAATCCCTTGTAGGGACTCGGCTTGCCGTGGGCTTTTTTTTATCCTATATGATCTTCTTTTTTTAAAAATAAACTATCGCAAGAAATATAAAGTGGTTGTTTTGGCGTTTCAACTTTAACCTCTTCAAAAAACCAGTTGTAAATTTTATCGAATAACTTTTTCATAGCATTACTCTCCTTTGTTTGTTGTAATGCTATTTTATTATTCTATACGTGACAACAGTCTGTCATATTATAAAAGTTTTTGTCGAAATTTTTTAAGGCTTAATATTTTTGTCAATAGTGATATAGTCGCAGTTCCAGTATTTTAAAACCCCAACTTCGTCTTCACGGGTAAGGATATAGCCGTTAACTTTAACTCCTGCGTTTTGGAATTTTTGTATGCGTTCGGGGGCGAGAGCGGTATACTTCATAGTAACGCTGAATTTGTTAACGGATAAAAACGGTACGAGCATTTCGTCAAACCCGTCGTAAAAAATATGGATATCGGCGTTTGCTCTAACGCTTTTTATAAAGATTGCTTTTTGGAAATCGTCAACAACGAAAGTTACTTCTTTTTCCAAATTTTTTGCAAAGCCTAAGCAGTGGTTTGCAGGAAGGGAAGAAAAATCAAAAAAGACTTGCTTTCCATTATCTATTAGTGTTAAAATATCATCAACGGGGGTTTGAGGCGTTACTTTAACGTAAACCCCGTCAAATTGCTTTTGAAAGCCGTTTAAATCGTTTAAATTTTCAATATTAACTAAAATCTTGCTCATAGTAAGATTGTAACCTATTTTTAAATATAAATCAAGGAGATAACGCTTTATGAAAATAATTTTTAATCCCGATGAAAAAATCGTTAACGCTATCCGCGATGGGCTTAAGCGAAAGGACGGTTACTGCCCTTGCAGGCTTCAAAAAACGGAAGATAACCTTTGCATGTGCAAAGAGTTCCGCGACCAGATTGCCGACCCTGAGTTTGAAGGTTTTTGCCATTGTAGGCTATACTATAAAGAAAAGTAAAATAAAACGGAGCGAAACTGCTCCGTTTTTTTATTTATGATTTGAATAATCGTAACGAGTTAAGAACAACAAACAAACTGCTCAAACTCATAAAGGCTGAGGCTATCATAGGATTGAGTAAAATACCAACAAAACTTAAAACACCTGCGGCGAGCGGTATGCCTAAAACGTTATAAATAAACGCCCAAAAGAGATTTTCTTTGATAATTCTTCTTGCCTTTTTACCCGTTTTAATCGCCTTATCAAGCGAGATTAAGTCGTTTGACATAAGTATTACGTCACTTGAAGAAACGGCTATATCAACGCCCGAACCCATTGAAGCTCCAACGTCTGCAACGGAAAGCGCGGGGCTATCGTTAACCCCATCGCCAACGAAAAGCGTTTTGCCGTTTTGCTTGTAAGATTTAACGATTTCAGCCTTTTCTTCGGGTAAAACTTCGCCGTAAACGAAATCCGCGCCGATTTCTTCTTTAACTCTTGCGCAAACCTTTTGGTTATCGCCCGATAAAATTATAGTCGTAACGCCCTGCTCTTTCAAATTTTCAACCGCTTGTTTTGAAGAAGGTTTAACCATATCGTAAACTTCAATAAAGCCTATAACCAAACCGTTTTTGCAAACGTATAAAACAGTTTTGCCGTTGTTTTCAGACTTTTCAGCAAGTTCGATAACGCCTTCTTTCTTGTTATAAAGGTTAACAAAGGGGAGATTTCCTATAACGTACGAATTGCCGTTAACAACCCCCTTAACGCCCTTTCCAGTAACGGAAAGATAGTCTTGAACGGCAAAAAGGTCGGCGTTTGCATATTCAACGATTGCGCTTGCTATGGGGTGAGAACTTAAACTTTCAATAGACGCGATTTCCACAATTTCCGTTTCGCTAACGCCGAAAACACCGCCAACTTTTACCTTGCCGATAGTAACCGTGCCCGTTTTATCCATAATGCAAACGTTCGTTAAACCTATTCTTTCTAAAACTTCAGCGTTTTTAACAAGAACGCCAAACGACGCCATTTTCCCCGTTGCAACGGTAACGGCAAGCGGAGTTGCAAGCCCAAGCGCGCACGGGCAAGAGATAACGAGAACGGATATTGCCCTTGTGAAAGCAAAGTCGAAAGGTTTTCCGATAATTAGCCAAACGGCAAGCGTGATTATCGCAATCAACGAAACTGTTGGAACAAATATTCCGCTTATTTTATCGGCTAAGCGTTGAACGGGGGCTTTGGTTGCTTCGGCGGAAAGAACGTAATCTATAATTTTTGAAAACACCGTGTTTTCGCCAACGGCGGTTACTTTTGCTAAAATATAACCGCTTTCAAGCACGGTTGCCGTTTTTATCTCACCGCCAACGGTTTTGGTTATCGGCATACTCTCGCCCGTTAACATCGATTCGTTAACTTCGCCTTCGCCTGAAATAACAACCCCGTCACACGGGGCGGAAGAACCTTGTTTTATAACCATTATATCGCCAACGTTAACGCTTGAAACGGGAACGGTAACTTCCTTGCCGTCAACCATGATAACGGCAACGCTCGGCGCTAAGGACTTTAACTTTTCAACCGCAGATTCGGTCTTCTTTTTTGAACGGTCTTCAAGCGTTTTGCCAACCGTTACGAGCGTGAGTATCATAGCGGAAGACTCAAAGTAAAGGTTTTTTGAAAGGGATAGAACGAGCGCGTCGTTTCCTAAAACCCTTCCTATAATAATCATAACGAGCGCGTACGCGCCAAAGATAAAACTTGCGCCTGCGCCTAAGGAAACGAGCGTGTCCATATTCGGGGCTTTGTGAATAACAGCCATCGTTCCGCTTATAAAAAACTTTCTGTTTAAAACCATAACGGCAAGCGTTAACACAAGTTGAAATGAAACGAACGCTATCGCTCCGCTCGCCCCTTTAAAGAAGGGAAAGGTTGGGAGTTTAAGCATACCGCCCATTGAAAAATACATTAGTATAACGAGAAGTATTATAGACGGCAAAAGCCTACTTAAAAATATGGACTTTTCTTCCGTTTGAGCAGTTTCTTTATACTTAACCGCCTTAAAGCCTGCTTTTTTAACCGCTTTTATTATATCGGCGCTTGAAAACTCCCCATCAACCACCAAAAGTTTTTGGGTGAGATTGACAACCGCGTTTTCAACGCCGTTAACTTTTTTAACTGCCCTTTCAACCGCGTTTGAACACGCCGAACAAGACATACCTAAAACGGTGAACTTACTTTTCATCACACACCTTGCCTTCAATAGAAACGTTTACCTTCTTGCGCTTTTTTACACACTCGGTTAACAAGTATTCTATTTGACCGTTGATTGAACGAAATTCATCTTGCGCCCAACGCTCAAGGGCAACAAAAAGTTCTTTTGTTACCCTAAGCGGTATTTGTTTTTTATCCTTTACGTCCATATCAATAAATACTGCCTGAGTTTATTACGGGTTGCGCGTCGTGATTACCACAGAGAACTACTAAAAGGTTGGAAACCATTTGAGCCTTGCGCTCCTCGTCAAGTTTAACCATTTGATTTTTTTCAAGGCGTTCAAGCGCCATTTCAACCATACCCACAGCGCCGTCGACAATCATTTTTCTAGCGTCGATTATAGCGGACGCTTGTTGGCGTTGGAGCATTACCGCTGCAATTTCAGGCGCGTAAGCAAGATAAGTTATTCTCGCTTCAACAATTTCAATACCAGCGTTTTCTACTCTCGATTGAATTTCGCCCCTTATTCTTTCAACAACCACTTCGCTTGAACCGCGCAAACTGCCTTCGTCGGCCTTGCCGTCACCCGTAGTGTCAACGCCTTGGGCGATATCGTAAGGATAAATCTTTACGATTTGGCGGACTGCACTATCGCATTGAAGGGAAAGATATTCTTTATAGTTATCAACGTTAAACACCGCTTTTGCCGTGTCAACAATCTTCCACATAACAGCAACGCTAATTTCAACGGGATTGCCTAAACAATCGTTGATTTTTTGACGGCTATTATTAAGAGTCATAACCTTTAAACTTATCTTGTTTTGCTTAGAAAGAGCAATCTCTTTACCGGTTGAAGATAAACTCGTTAAAGCGGACGCTACGGAAGTAGAAGTCTTAACGTCACCACTTTGGCTAAGTTTCGTTTGAGAAGCGGGATTAAACGATTGACAGAAAGGGTTTACGAAATAAAATCCTTCGCCCCTAATCGTGCCTTTATATTTACCAAACAACGTTAAAACTAACGCTTCTTGCGGTTTTAATACCTTTAAACCGGGAATTACAAAAAAGGAAAGACCAAACACTACGAGCCCCGCAATAAATAATATCGGTAAACCACCTTCGTCTATTATCATTGCGCCTTTTACCATACCAACTACCGAAGCAATCATTAGTAAAATCATAAAAACAAGCATTTGTAAGCCGATTTTCTTACCTATAATTTTTTCTTTCATAAAAAATCTCCTTTATATATTGATATCATAATGATATCATAATAATTCATATAAGTCAATAGAAAAGCCACTCAAAGAGTGGCTAATTTTATTCGGTTGCGCCCTGAACGTAAACTATTTTTGGGGCTACTTTTTTAACTTCGTCAACAAACTTTTCGTATTCGGAGTTTTTAATAACGATATTAAAATAACTCTCGTCGTCAAAAATAAATTGAAGTTTTAAAGTATCGGTGCAAAACTTAATTTCCTTAACTTCGTTAAGTTTAACGGTGTTTCTAACAACGCCCCATTTTAAAACCACTTTATCTTGCATAATAACGTAATTTGAACTTATAAGCGCAGTTACGACTATTGCGATAAACGCTACCGATAAAACGAGAATAAAGCCGAACGACAAATAGTCGTAAAACCCAAGGTCAATGCCTTTTTGAATATAGGAAGAATACCTTATCACGTTTAAAATTATGCAAGCAATCGCAACGAGCGAGCCAACGCCTGCAACGATATAAAACCATTTTGAAAAATTATATTTAAACTTAACCATATTTTAATTATAACACAATTTATTATAATTTCAAATCATTTGACTAAAAAAGCAAAATATTATATCATGAATTCTATGAGCATACTTGAAATTAGAAATTTAACACACCGCTATGACGATAGGTATTTATTCCAAAACGCATCGCTCCAAATCAACAACGGCGAACACCTTGGAATAGTTGGTCTTAACGGCGCTGGTAAAACCACGTTTATAAATATTATAGCCGGCAAACTTTCTCAAGACGACGGCGAAGTTTTGCGCCAACACAACGCGCGTTGGGGATACCTTGACCAGCACGCCGATATCGATAGAAACCAAACGGTTATGGAATATCTCCGCCACGCTTTCGACTATCTTTACGAACTCAACGATAAACTTGAAGAAATTTATCTTAAAATGGGCGAAACGGAAGATGCAGACGAACTTGACCGCTTGGTTAACAAATCTTCGCGCATGCAAGAAACGCTTGATAACGCCGGATTTTACGACCTTGACAGTAAGATTAAAAAGGTTGCCGGTGGGCTTGGCGTTCACAACTTTGGCTACGATACGCTAATCGGTAGGCTTTCGGGTGGCGAAAGAGCAAAACTAATGCTTTCCAAACTACTCCTTGAAGAAGTTGACGTTATGCTTCTTGACGAACCTACGAACTTTTTGGATATCGAGCATATAGAGTGGCTTAAAAAATACCTTAACGGTTATAAAAAGACGTTTATGGTTATTTCCCACGATACCGCATTTTTAGATAGCGTTTGCAAGTTTATTATAAATATTGAAAACGGCAATATCAAAAAGTATTCGGGCAACTATTCAACGTTTATCGTTCAACGCGATATGAACGCTAAGCAATACGAAGAAGATTATCTCCGCCAACAAGCCGAGATAAAGAAAATGCAAGATTATATCGACAAGAACAAGGCGCGCGCCGCAACCGCTGGCATGGCGAATTCTCGAAAGAAAATGCTTGATAGAATTGAAGTTATGCAAAAGCCGATGACCGTGCACGACGCTACCTTTTCCTTCCCCTATATCCCCGTTAACAGTAAAGACTTTTTGATTGTTAAGGGCTTGGAAGTTGGCTACGATAAAACTTTAATTCCACCGATTGACTTGCACCTTAAAAGCACGGATAAACTTTGGATAAGGGGTACTAACGGCGTTGGTAAAACAACTCTTATCAAAACGCTACTTAGAAAAATTCACGCGTTAAACGGCAATTTTTTATTCCACCTATCCGCAAAGCCCGCGTATTTAGAGCAAGAACTCAATTTTGAAAACAACACTTTAAACGCGATGATTTACTTTAACGGTAAGTTCCCACGCCTTAACCAAAAGGAGCAACGCTCGGAACTTGCAAAGGTTGGGCTTAAAGGTGATTTGGCAACCAAGCCTATAAAAGACTTATCGGGTGGCGAGCAAGTGAGAATTAAACTTGCCCTTCTTAACAACACCCCGTCAAACGTTTTGATACTTGACGAACCTACCAACCACTTAGACGTTAGAGCCAAAGAGGCGCTTAAAAAAGCGCTCATCGAATACGAAGGCGCAATAATTCTCGTTAGCCACGAACACGATTTTGCAGGCGAGATTTGCAATATTATATTCGACGCTAAAACTAAATAGCAATTTAAAACCCCACGGAAAACCGTGGGGCTTTTTTTAAGTTTTTTCTTAGAACGTGGTGGGAACGAAGAAGTAAACGAGGAATAATACTGCAACGATGATAGTAACAGCGTGTAATTCCCAAGCGGGTTTAACAGCTTCGCCTTTACCTTTGTTGAACGCATACTTAATTAACTTAACGAGATATTCAACAAGGCTGATAACAACGTAAGAAACGATACCGAAACCAATACCGTCAGTAATAGAGTATGCTAAGGGCATCATAGCGATAGTTAAGAAAGCAGAAACTGCATTTTTAACAGAGTCAATCTTAATATTAACGATACCTTTAAGCATCAATACGCCAACGTAAATAAGAGCGGATGCAGCAGCAGGACCAGGAATAGATGCGAACAACGGAAGCAAGAATATTGATAAAGTGAACATAATTGCGGTTGTGAACGCAGTAAGACCAGTTCTACCACCAGCAGCGATACCAGAACCAGATTCTACGAAAGTAGTAACGGTAGAAGTACCGAACATTGCGCCTACGCAGGTAGCAACGGAGTCAGATAACATAATCTTGCTGTAGTTAAGGGGTTTGCCCTTTTCGTCAACAAGACCAACGGGAGTACAACAGCCAACAACCGTACCCATAGTATCGAACATATCGATCATACAGAAGGTGATAACCGTCATAATAAGAGGCATAATGCCTACGCCTTCAGCGAACTTGAAGCCTTCGGTAAAGGTTGCGAAGAACGCGCCACCGTTAGCAGAATCAAAGCTGAAGAATTTTTCAAAATAAGTCCAGAATTCCCAAGACATACCAGACCACTTAGTAACGTTAAGAGGAATACCAACGAGCGTTGCAATGATGATACCGATAATAACAGAACCTTTTACTTTGAAGAGTTCAAGAACTGCGATTGAGATTAAACCAACCAAGCAAACAACAGCGCCTGCAGCAGCGTAACCACCAGCAGCGTAATTGTTAAATTGAACAAGGTCAACAAGCGTGCCGGGAATCCAAGTGATGAACGCGCCGCCTTCGCCAAGGATGGGGAAACCAGGAGATACGATTAAACCTGCGTTTTGCATACCGATAAACGCAATGAATAAACCGATACCAACTGAGATCGCACCGCGAACTGCTTCGGGCATACCGTCGAACACGAGTTCACGAAGGGATACGCCTTTAATCTTGATGATTGAGAGTAAAAGGAAAAGAACACCAGAGATAAGAACGAGCAACATTACGTTACCGTAAGACATAGCAAAACCGAGCGAACCGCCGAGAATTGCGCCTACGGTATAGTTAAGACCCATACCTGATGCTTGCGCTAAGGGTAACTTAGCAAGGAACGCCATAAGTAACGTACCTACGATTGCGCCAAGAGCGGTTGCAAGGAAGATTGAAGACCATTCCATAGCAGCGCCGTTTGAGCTAAGGATCGCATCGGGGTTAACTACCAAAATGTAAGCCATTGCAAGGAAAGTAACAATACCTGCAACGATTTCCGTTCTGATATTCGTTTTCTTCGCTACCGGATCAAATCCGAGAGCTTTAGCAAACTTTTTCATTTGAAAAACCTCCTATACGTGCATTAAGCACAAATGATACATACATTTTACCACTTTATTCGACAATATTCAAGCATATTTGTGAAAAAATTTTCATATTTTGTTAAACTTTTTTTATAGAATAAAAAACAGCCGAAATCTCGGCTGTTTTAATATTGATTTTATATAAAGAACGTTACGATACTTATAACGATGAACGCAAACATTATAACGGGAAGAACGAATCTAACGTAACCTTTCATCCACTTTTGAAGTTTTAAACCCTTTCCTGTATTTACTTCGTTTTCAAAGTTTTCATAACCCCAACCTTTGCCCTTTTTCAATATACAGAACATTACGAACGTAAACGAGCCTATCGGAAGAAGAAGGTTGGATACGATAAAGTCTTCAAGGTCTAAAACGGACGAACCGTCGCCAAACGGGGTAAAGCCCGACCAAGCGTTGAAACCAAGCACGCAAGGGATAGTTAAAACAAACATAACTACCGCTAAGATAATGCAGAGTTTCTTTCTTGACATCTTCGTGATTTCTTGAACGAAAGCGAGAATATTTTCAAACACGGCAAACACCGTTGAAAGAGCCGCGAACGACAAGAATAAGAAGAATAAACTGCCCCATAGCCTACCGAGTGGCATATTGTTAAAGATGTTGGGGAGCGTTTCAAAAATGAGCGGTGGGCCTGCGGAAACGTTGCCGTTATTGTAAGTAAAACAAGCGGGGAAAATTATAAGACCTGCAACGAACGCCACGAAAGTGTCAAGCACCGCAACGTTAACCGCTTCGCCGAAAAGCGAACGGTCTTTGCCTAAATAACTGCCGAATATCGCCATTGAGCCGATACCTAAACTAAGCGTGAAGAAGGACTGACTCATCGCGCCCGTTATTACGTTGAAAATACCGACTTCTTTTACGTTTTCAACGTTCGGTACGAGATAGAATTTTAAACCTTCCTTCGTTCCGTCCATAAAAAAGCCGTTGATAGCGAGAACTACCATAATAACGAGAAGCGCAATCATCATAATTTTAGTTACGCGTTCCAAACTGTTTTTAACACCGAAAGCGCAAACGGTAAAGCCTAAAACGACGACTATACCCGTAAAGAGTATTTGCATCCACGGGTCTTGAAGCATTAAGCCGAACTGCGAAGTTGCAACTTGACTAGTAACGCCCGTAAAGTCACCCTTTACCATTTTAACGAAGTATTGCAAAAGCCAACCTGAAACCACCGTGTAGAACATCATTAAAATAACGTTACCAACGAGCGCGGCGTATCCGTGAATTTGCCACTTGCTACCCTTTGGCTCTAATTCTTGATAAAGCCTAGTCATACTCTTTTGGCTTGCTCTACCAAGCGCAAATTCCATTGTGAGTACGGGAAGCCCCATTACGAGTAAAAACCCAAGGTAAATAAGAACGAATATTGCGCCACCGTTTTGACCAACCATATAAGGAAATTTCCAAACGTTGCCAACGCCTATCGCGCAACCTGCCGACAAGAGTATGAACCCAAGCCTACTGCCTAACTTTTCTCTTTCCATAATTTCTCCGTAAAGTAATTTTTTACTTTAATATTCTATCACACGTTTTTCAAAATTGCAATAAAAAAACGCAAAGCAACCGCCTTGCGTTTATCTTTATAAAATTTCAAGATTTTTCTTGAACACTCTCTTAAAGTCGGATTGAGAAGAAAGCGCGTCTTTAATCTCTAAACTTGCGTCAGACGTGTATTCCGTTTTCATAATAACGGAATCGCCTAAAACGTCACAATCGATATTTACAACGCTACCTGCCATACTTCTATCCAAACTTACTGCAATTCTAAGCATAACGCCGAGTTTTCTAATAATCTCAACGTCTTCTTCAGAAATGAACTCTTTATATCTTGCTAAGTCCGCCATAGACAAATCGTCATTTTTATAATTAGAAACAACGAGCGCCGCAAGAACGACTTCCCTTTGAGTAATGCCGTATAAACTTGAATTTAAGATAATGTAACTGGTGTGTTTTTGATAATCGTAATACTTAATTGACGTGCCTGCGTTATGAAGATAAGCCGCAACCTTTAAAATCTTTAAGCATTGACGGGGGAATTTGTGAAGAACTCTCATTTGCTTGAAAAGTTGAACGGACAAGTTAACAACTTGTTCAGCGTGCTTTTCGTTGCAGTGATAGTATTTAACAAGCGTTTGCAAACTGTAAGTCAAAACGTCGGATATCGGTTTTTCAACGGTCATGGGAACGGCGTAATTAAACATAATGCCTTCTCTTAAACCGCACGCGGATATAGCCATTGATTCAAAGCCGAGATTTTTAACGAAGGAGTGCGCAACTGCGAACGCAGACGGCAATAAATCCGCTCTTTGCGGAGAAACGCCTTTAATTCTAACCTTCTTGTCACCGTCAAGCGACTTTATCATATCGTAAACTTGCTCAAACTCTTCCGTCTTAACATTATAGTTATGTATAAGCGGTAAGGGAGATTTTTTCATCATCTTAACGATTTTGCAAAGGTTTCTAAACGAACCACCGCAACCGATAAGTTGAGTTTCAGGATCAAGTTCTTTAAGCCACTCTATCTTGGAAATTTGTTCAGTCACGAATTCTTCAATCTTTTCGGCTTGTTCCTTGGGTGACAACCCGTCACTTGAGAATAAATCAGTAAGCGTAACCGCGCCAAAAGGCAAGGTTTCGTAGTGAAGAAGGTTTCTTCTATTATAATATATAACTTTGGTAGAGCCACCGCCGATTTCCAAAATTAAACCCTTTGAAATATCCATGGTGTTGATAACGCCACGATAAACGTAAGTCGCTTCCTCTTCAGCCGATAAAACTTTGAGTTTTATGCCGGTGTTAGCAACGATTTCGTCAAGAAAACTCCTTTGGTTTTTTGCTCTGCGAACTGCCGCCGTTGCAACCGAAATGATGCGCTCGATCTCATAAGCGTCACAAAGTTTTCTAAACATTTTAAGCGTTTTGATAGTTTCGGCAATACGTTGGGGCTTTAAGAACCCGTCACGCTCCATATCCTTACCTAAACGAACGCTTTCTTTTAGTTGGTCGATAACCATAAAGTGACCGTCACCAAGCATTTCCACGATGACGAGCCTTGCGGTATTCGAGCCTAAGTCAATAATTCCTATTCTTTCCACTCTTATTCTCCTACTTCAAGTCCTTTATTCTGAGTAAAAAACTTACATACTGTAAGGTTAAAAATTTATGCCGTGTTAAGGCAACAGTATTAGTATTTGTAATTATACACTAAAAAACTCAACTTTTCAATACCCCTTTGAAAAAAAATCTTTTATTTTTCAGTTTTTATCGGCGTTTTCGCCACGTTTGCCACCTAAAAAGAACTGAACGAAAGATAAAGCAAGCAAAAACCAACCGAAAATTTTACTCATTACCTCACTTGACAAAAAGTAGCAAAGCACTCCGCCACCCACGCCGAAAAAGCACGCGGGAATTATCATATACCAGAGATTTTTAGTGCTTACGAGTTTGTTTTTAAAGTGGAGTATCAGCGCAACTACAGCCATCGGTATAAACGCTATTAAGTTGATAAGTTGAGCGGTTTTTTGCTCCACGCTTAAAAAGACCGTAAGCAGTGGAATAAGTACCGTTCCCCCGCCCATACCCATACCGCCTAAAACACCGCCGAGTAGCCCAAAAACACCAAATAATAAATACTTCATTTTACCACCTTTTTAAAAGAACGCAAGCTTGACGCCCGCAACGAACATTAAAATTGCAAATATCTTGTTAAGATATTTGTTTTTTAGTTTTTTGAGTAGCAACGCGCCGATAATTCCACCTAAAACAACGCCTATCGTAGAGAGCAAAAGTTTAAAGTTAAAAACGCTTGTTCCGCCCGTTATTAGATAGGTTATCGCGCTTATTATAGTTATCGGCAAAATTACCGCTATCGCCGTTGCGTGGGCGCGCTTTTGCTCAAAGCCTAAAAGCATAGTAAAAATGGGCAAAACCACCATACCGCCACCACCGCCGAAAAATCCGTTCAAAAATCCAACGAAAGCGCCTGAAAGCGCGTAATACAGTTTTTGTTTTTTCATAGCAAAATTAGTATTTGCAATCCTGAAAAAAACAACCACTTTAAAAAAAACCGCTTAAAAACGTGGGGTTAACGAGAAATTTTTATAAAATTTATACGGCAATCACAAAAAATGGGCTTTTAAGTATTGCAATTTTGGAAAAAATGTTATATACTTGTTAAGTATTATATTATAAATGCGGGCGCGAACGCGCTAAACTACTAAAAAACAAGGTGACTTATGTATTCAAAATCCAAGTTTAATTTCAAAAAATTCTTTATCGCTTTACTTTCCATGCTCACGGCTATTACGCTTGCTTTTTCGGTTGCTTGTAAGAAAAACGATCCGTCTACCGACACTCCTGACGATGATTCTACTTCTACCGAAACCACAACGACCGTAACCGACTATCAGCTCATCAAGAACGGCGACTTTGAATTTAACACGAAAGACGATTCTTCTTTCCCCTACTCTTCTTCTATCAACTGGGCAAGAAGTTTATACACGAGCGTTACTTCCGCTCCGTCTTCCACCGGTACTTCGGGTATTATCGATACCGCTGATGAAAAGTTTACTAAACTTGAATCTAAAAACAAACCGAGCGAAAACCCCAAAACTCCTTTTGCTTTCGGCTTAGTTGAAAATACTTACGACGCTGACGATGAAGAGTTGAGAGTTAACCCCCAAGCAGACGGTACTAAGATCTTAATGATCAACAACAAGAAAAACGGCGAAGGTACTGCTCAATATTACAGAGCGTCTTCTTCAATCTCCGTTCCCACTGCTGAATACGCGGTTCTTTCTTTCTGGGTTAAAACTTTAGACCTTAAGAGTTTATACACGGCTAACCCCGGCGCTCACGTTAAACTTACAAGTTCCACTGGTTCTGCAACTTATGAAGAACTCGTTATCAACAACATTAACACCGCTGGCGAGTGGGTTAAGTTTGAACTTTACTTTGAAGGTTCTGAAGTTGCTTCCACAACGCTCAACTTAACTTTCGGTCTTGGCCAAGGCAACGGTATTGACCATAACGAATTCGTTGAAGGTTTCGCTTTCCTTGATAACGTTAACGTTGCTACTATTGAAAAGGCTGATTACGAAGCTAAGTCTTCAACTAATATCGACCTTGATATTACCGATCCCGAAACTATTAACCCAAACACTAACAAAGTTACCTTTAGCAAGACTATTATCGATAACGAAGTTGACGATAGCAAGGAAGATAACTTTGCTCTTTACAAAGCGAGAATTAACTTCAACGTTTTAACTGCAACTACTAAATCGGCAACTACCGTTAACGCTACTCCCATTAAGGTTAACGCTAACCCATCAAGCAACGCCGTTTACGGTTACAATAAAACTTTAAACGAAACTTCGGATACAGTTAAAGAGGCAATCGGCTCTGCAACCTTTAGCAAATACACGTTTATGGATTTTGCAAGCCCCGCTTCCGCAACTTACGAAACCGATACTTACACTCTTGCAAGCGGTGAATACGATTTAGTAACCTTCTTTGCAAAAGTTAAAACTTACCACCCCGATTCAGACAAGTTAAAAGTTCAAATCTTGAACGAAGATAACGACGCGGCTGACGTGTTCGCTTCGATTGACACCGATTCTCTTGAAAGCGCAAGATACGGCGAGTGGATTGCATACCGCGTGTTCGTTAACAACCCGACTGACGTTGCCACCACCTACTCTTTAAAATTCACTTTCGGTTATGACGGCGAGTGGGACGATGCTTACGCATTACAAAAAGGTTACGCTATCATCGCAGACCTTAGCGTTTACTCAACCGATGAAGATAGTTACAAACTTGCTTCTACTGGCGACTACCTTGCAAAACAACAAATCTACGGCGACTACGTTTCCTTCTCTGACGCGGCTGACGACACTAAGAACGATTCTTATCCCATCGTAGTTGACAAAACTCAATCGTTTACCGTAAAGAGCACTCCTGCAACCAACGTTAACGGATATTCTTTCAAAGCAAGCGATAGCGCTAACACCTTATACGGTATTGTCAATAGCAAATATTATAACGGCGGTAAATCTTACGGTAACGTTACCTTTGAAGACGATATTACCGGTTTTGAAAGCCTTACCACCGCTTCTAACAAATACGCTCAAGTTTTAGTTTTAGATAATAAGACTGAAAGTTACTCTCGCTTCGTTACCGAAGTTAAAACTGTTTCGGCTAACTCGGCAAGCAAAGTTATCGTAAAAGTTAGAGCGTTCGACCAAGCGGTTGCAAACGTTTCTATCGTTGCTTCTGCTTATGCAGACGGCGGTTACGAAAAGAAAGAGTTTAAAACTAGCGACACCGACACTGCAGTTGCGCTTACCTCTCAAATCACTTCCGCATCTTACACCAAGGGCGGTTGGACTTACGTTTACTTCTACTTAACCGCTGGCAATGAAGACATTTCCTTCCGCGTTGAAGTTTCTAACGAATCTAAAGGCACTATCCTTACCGAAGGCGTTACGGTAGCATCTATCGATCAAGCGCTTATCTCGGCTGACAAGAAGGCTCTTTCAACCGACTTTAAAGTTCTTGGTAGCGATTACGACTTTACTTCTAAAAAGCACACTCAAGCCCCCACCACTATCCTTACCACTGGCGAAGATGGGGAAACCGTTGAAAACGTTAAGTACCACGCTGAAAAAGAGGTTTACTTCGGCAACGGTTACGCTAAGTTCGTTGACTACTCTACTTTATTTGCCGATACCGAAATTGACAACAGAACGGATAGCGACAATTCAACCGATACCGAAACTGAACAACCTGAAGAAGAAGGCTACACTTTAAGTACTGACGTTGCTCTTCAAGTATCTTCAATCATCATCGCGCTCGTATTGATTCTCGTAATCTTAGTAATCTTCATTAGAAACATTACAAAAGATAGAAGAAGAAAGAAAGCAAAAACCGCTTCTTACTACGAAGAAAACACTGGCTTTGATAGATTCACTCGTGAAAAAACTCTCAAGAAGATTGCTGAAAAGAAGGCAAAAGAACTTGAAATTGAACTTTCCGATGACGATGCTGAATACGATTACTCTTTAACCGAACTTATGGAAGAAGAAACCTCGGAAGAAGTTGAACTTGAAGAAGTGGTTGAAGAAACCGCAGAAGAAGAAACCTCGGAAGAAATCGTTGAAGAAACTACTGAAGAAGTGGTTGAAGAAACTCTTGAAGAAGAAAAACCGCAAGAATAAAAAATAAAAGAAAAACTGCTTGAAAATCAAGCAGTTTTTTATTTTACCTTTATTATGGTTATTTGATTATCCCTTACGCTAAAAGTAACGTTTACCTTTCCGTAATCGAGTTTATATTCCCTTTCATCATCTTGATAAGAAGGTCTTGGGTCTTCGCTTAAAATATTTATAATATCGCTTTTTAAACTTTCGCTAAGCCCGTTTAACAATTCGGAATTTTCAACCTTTAACTTGTAATCAACGAATTCGCCCGCATAACCGCTGGTTGCGTTTTCGTGGCAATCGGTAAAAGGAAGATAGGGTTTAATATCGTAAATGGGCGTTCCGCTTAGTAAATCTGCGCCCGAAACAATTAAGCTCCCGTCGCTTTCCACCTTGATAATCTTAACTGACGATAACCCCAAATTATTAGGTCTAAACGGGGAACGGCTTGCAAACACGCCAACTTTTTTATTACCGCCAAGCCTTGGTGGGCGAACGGTTAAACTATACTTTCCCTCGGCTTTAGAAAAACCGAAGATAAGCCACAAGTGAGAAAAGCCTTCAATCTCTCTTATCGCATCCAAGTTATTAAAGGGTTTTTCAAAAACTATTTTTGAAAGGTTTTCCACTCGCCCGCTTTGGCGTGGAATACCAAACTTATCTTCAAACCCGTTTTCTATTCTCGCTATAACTATCATTTTTGAGCCACCTTTTTATTCATTTTGCGCCTTACTCTACTTAAATGCCGTTCAAAACTACCGCTACTTATAAACTCAGACAAAACGTATTGATCAAGCACTGGAACGGAGCAAGAAAACCCGTCCGTCTTTTCCTTATATATATAAATAAGTGATTCGGGGATAATCATATACCCTATTCTCATTGCGGGGGATAAACTTTTTGAAAAAGTGTTAACGTAAACTACCCTTTCGCCACCGTCAAGCCCGTAAAGAGATTGTATGGGATTTCCGGGAATAAAAAATTCACTTGCAAAATCGTCTTCTATGATATACCCGTTGTTTTTTCTTGCATAGTTTAAATATTCGTAACGCTTTTTAACCGTTGCCGTTACGCCCGACGGGAAGCTTGAAAAGGGGGTAACGTGCAAAACCTTAACGCCGGAACTTTCAAGTTCGCCCGTTTCTATTCCTTCTTCACCCATCTTGAGTTTTTTTATTTTAACGCCCGTTTCTAAATAAACCTTTTCTATTTGCTTATAAGACGGGTCTTCAATACCGTAAACTTTATCTTTGCCCAAAATTTTAACCGCAGTTTCGTAAAGTTGTTCAGACCCAGAGCCTATAATTATCCTTTCGGGCGGGGCAACCATACCACGATACCTTAAAAGATAATCGCTTATTGCGTTTCTAAGCACGGCGCAACCTTCCGTTGGCGATTTGATAAACAACTCTTTATCCTTTTCCGATATTACCTTTCTAACCGTTTTAAACCATAAAGAATACTCAAACTCATCGCCTATCGGCTCAACTTCAATAGGGAGCATTTCAAAGGGCTTGTGCGGCGCGCTTTTAACGATAACGTCTATCTCGCAAACGAAATAACCGCTTCGCTCTCTCGCTTCGATATACCCTTCCGATTCAAGTAGAGAATAAGCGTTCATAACGGTTATCTCGCTAAACCCCGTTATATCAACCATAACGCGCTTCGACGGAATTTTATCCCCCGCCTTGTAAACACCGCTGAGTATTTCGTTTTTAATCTTTTCGTAAACGGATAAATACTTCTTCATCTGGTTATATAAAAAACTCCAAATTTGATTATTTTAATAATATCACTTTTGCATTATACTGTAAAGCAAATAAGGAGATTTGTTATGGATAATTTAAAAGTTTTAACTATTCAAGATATTTCGTGCGTTGGTCAATGTTCGTTAACCGTTGCCCTTCCTATCATTTCGGCGTGCGGTGTGGAAACTTGTATTCTTCCTTCCGCCGTGATTTCAACTCATACCGCTGGGTTTAAAAACTTTACCTTCCGCGATTTAACCGACGATATGCCCGGCATTTTCTCGCACTGGGCAAGTGAAAACATTGATTTTGATGCGGTGTATACTGGTTATTTAGGTAGCCAACAACAAATTGATTATATGATAACGCTTGCTAAAAACTCGCTCAAAAAGGGCGGAAAGTTTATCGTTGACCCCGCTTTTGCGGATAACGGCAAACTCTACCCCGCGTTCGACCTTGAATACGTTAACGGTATGAAAAATCTCGTTGCGGTGGCAGACGTTGTTGTTCCTAACCTTACCGAAGCGTGCTTTTTAACGGGCATTGAATATAAAACCGAATACGATGAAGAATATATTTTAACCGTTGTTAAAGCGCTCGCAAACCTTGGAGCAAAAGCGGTTGTTTTAACGGGCGTTGGTTATGAAAAGGGTTACACCGGCGTTGTAACTTACGAAAACGGAGAGTATTTATACTATAAACACCAACTTATGCCTAACGGTTGCCACGGAACGGGCGATATTTACGCATCGGCTTTCGTTGGCGCGCTCGTTAAAGGAAAGAGTTTATACGATGCGTCAGTCGTGGCGGCGGAATTTACCCTTCTTGCCATTAAAGAAACGGCTAAGTACGACAATCACTGGTACGGCGCAAAGTTTGAGCCCGTTCTTTATAAACTTAATTCACTCATAAATGGTTGACAATATTTTTTAAGTGTGTTAACATATAGCCATCAAACAAACCTATGAGAAAGAGTAGTAGGTTGCTAAAACTTTTTCTAAGAGAGCCGTAGGCGGTGGGATTACGGTAAAAAGTCGCAACTAAATGGACTTTCGAGGGCGAACGGAAAAACCTTTCAAGGTTGAGTATGGAAGACGGGGTAACTTGCCGTAATCAATAGTTAGCATATATTCGTATGCGTAAAGTGGGCGTTTTAACGCCAAGCCGGGTGGCACCACGGGTAGTAAACAACCTGTCCCAGCAATTTTGATTGCAGGGGCAGTTTTTTTGTCCCTGAAAGGAGTGTAAAATGAAAAAAGAAATACCTTACAAAATCTATCTTGAAGAAAGTGAAATGCCTAAGGCTTGGCTTAACCTTAGAGCGTTTATGGATAAAAAGCCCGCTCCCCTTCTCGACGGGGAAACGCTTAAACCCATCACGCTTGAAAAACTTTCTAACGTGTTCTGTGAAGAACTTGCACGCCAAGAACTTGACGATGAGAGTAAATTTATTGAAATCCCTGAAGAAGTTAGAAACTTTTACAAAATGTACCGCCCTGCACCGCTCGTGCGCGCGTACTGCTTGGAAAAGGCGCTTGATACTCCCGCTAAGATTTACTATAAGTTTGAAGGTAACAACACGTCAGGCTCGCACAAGTTAAACTCGGCAATCGCTCAAGCGTATTACGCTAAAAAGCAAGGCTTAAAGGGTGTTACCACCGAAACGGGCGCAGGTCAATGGGGAACTGCTCTTTCAATGGCTTGCTCGTACTTTGGGCTTGACTGCAAGGTGTTTATGGTAAAATGTTCGTACGAGCAAAAACCCTTCCGCCGTGAAGTTATGAGAACTTACGGGGCAGACGTTACGCCTTCTCCTTCAATGACGACTGAAGTTGGCAAAAAAATAAACGAAGAATTCCCCGGCACTACTGGCTCACTCGGTTGCGCTATTTCCGAAGCAGTTGAAGCGGCTACTTCAAGAGATGGTTACCGTTACGTTTTGGGTAGCGTTTTAAACCAAGTTCTTCTTCATCAATCGGTTATCGGTTTAGAAACTAAAACCGCGCTTGATAAATACGGCGTTAAGGCGGATATTATTATCGGTTGCGCGGGTGGCGGATCAAACCTTGGCGGTCTTATCGCTCCGTTTATGGTTGAAAAAATGCAAGGCGTTAGAGATTATCAAATTATTGCGGTTGAGCCGTCTTCTTGCCCCACTTTAACTCGTGGCGTTTACGCTTACGACTACTGCGATACGGGTAAAGTTTGCCCCTTGGCTAAAATGTACACCTTGGGTAGCGGTTATATCCCTGCGGCAAGCCACGCTGGTGGGCTTAGATACCACGGCATGACTACAACGCTCTCTGAACTTAAAGACCAAGGCTTAATGGAAGCAAGGTCAGTTCTTCAAACGGAAGTTTTCAAAACCGCTCAAACTTTTGCAAGGGTTGAAGGTATTCTCCCCGCGCCCGAATCGGCGCACGCTATCAAGGTTGCCGTTGACGAGGCTCTCAAATGCAAGGAAACAGGCGAAGAAAAAACTATCGTGTTCGGCTTAACGGGAACGGGATACTTTGATATGATGAGTTATCAAAAGTTTAACGACGGCGTTATGAAAGATTACGTTCCTACCGATGAAGAAATTGAAAAGGCAATCGCAAAACTCCCCAAATTTTAAACAAAAAAAGAACTCGGAATTCCGAGTTCTTTTTAATTTTAATAAATTAAAAGTAAAACAGGTTGTAATACAAAGGAGGGTTCTTTCAAGGTTACTAAATCGCCTTTTTGAGTAAATTTAACCTTTACCCTTTCGCCCTTTTCGTTGAGTTTATAAATCTTTTTAACCTTTTTATCTACGATAAGTTCAATATTCTCAATAGGGTCTGCGCACTCGTTGATAAAGGAAACGAAATAACCGCCGTCATCCATATTAGCCGTTTTTAAGTAAACCTCAGCATCGCCAGGATAATATACTTGCGCTTCGCCGTGCTCTTTTAAAATATCGATAAACTGGCGTTTTCTCGTTTCATTAAGGAAAGAGAACGCTCCGCCGTGAATATTGCGTGGCGCGGTGGGAGTGCCTGCGAACACGTAAACCGTACCGCCGAGTTCATTTTTGAACTTGGTTGATCCTGGGAATAAATATTCAGGCTCACAACCCGTGGTTTGATTATAAACTTTAGTTACCGCTTCCACTTTATCGTCGGTTATAACGATTTCTTTTACGCTTTGTTGAATACTCGTGTATTTGCCGGGCTCGTTGTAAACAACTTCGGTCTTTGGCATTTTGCCCGTCCACTCGCGAATATCAACGCCAAGATATTTACCGTAGCCACGGTCGATTAAGATTTTTGCGCTTTCCCAGTCTAAAACAACGTTGCCAGCAAGAAGTTCCTTAACTTCTTCGTCTGGAAGAATTGAAGTGATTTTACCTGCAAAACAGTTAATACCCGTTACTTCCGTTGAGAAAGATAACGGCAAGCCCATTTGGTCAAGGAAAGTTGTGGTAAACCCGTCGTTATGCTCAACGTTTGTATAGTTTGTGAGTTTGCGAGTGATAAAAGTGTTGAAACCACGCCATCTTAAAGTGGGGTAAATTCTTGCAAGTTCTTCATATAAATCACGGTTTTTAGCAAGAACTTTTCTATACGCTTTTCCACTATTAGGCTCGTACGGTGAGCGAGTGAGCCATTGTTTAGCGCCGTTGCAACCTTCAAGCAAAGAGCAAATAAAATGGGTGTGCAAACTTTGAGCGGAAGTTGAATATCTGTTATGTGGGCAGGTATCGGTTTCCGCCATAATAACGTCAACCTTATCTTTAAGCCTTGTTGTATGGCGAGCCGCTCTAAAAGAAACGTAACTGAAAAATCTTGTTCCGGCAGGAGTGTAATAACCGTTTGATAAACGATAAGTTACGGGGTTTTTACTTCCCGATAAAACTACCGCGCGCTCATAGTCAAGGCTCACGGAACTACCGCCACAGTATGAGCCTTGAATATAAGGATCAACTTCATCTATAGCCTTTCTTATAATTTGGGCGGTTGCTAAAAGAGAATCTTGGTTTGTTTGCTTTAAAATATCGTATAAACGGTTGCCTTCTTCATCGCCCTTTTGAATTTTTTCCCAAAGTTCTTCACGGGTTAAGTTTAACCCTGCCATTTCGTTAAACTTCTTCATGTGAAGTGGGCAAGCGCAAGCCTTACCCGGCCTTGTAACAAGCCTAAAGTCATCGTCGATCATAATGGCTTTCGGAGAACAAAGGGCAATCTTTTTAATTGCGTTGTAAATATATTCGTTAAACCTATCGTCCAACGGGCAAGCAACGTTATCCGTTTTACCGTCAGTCAAATTAGTGTACGCTTGGATAGCGAAAGGCTTGCCAAGAGTCCAGCCGTGCCCAAGTGTTGCTTGAACTAAAACACCGCTTGGAACGCCTGCTTTATCTAAAATTGCTTTGTACTTTTTGTAACTATTGCAAAGTTCTTCCGCCTTGTCAACGAGGGGATCGCCTTCGGGAACAAGCGTCATATTAAACATAGGGAGCGAACATACGCCAGTGTTATATTGCTCAATGATATCTTGGCAAATTTCTTCAACGTACGCGTCGTTAAACTTCATTATCGAGTATAAAACAAGTTTTCTTTCCTTCATACTTTTATCTCCAAATTGAGTTATTATCTATATGATAGCATATTATAATGGGGAATTCAATGTAAAATCAATCAAAAAATATGTAAAACTTGTCAATATTCTAAAAGAAAAACCCTATGATATTTCATAGGGCTTTAAGTTTTATTCTTTAATTTGTGATTTTTTATCGCGCTTAGTCTTAATAACGTCAAATATAGCGCCGATGCCCATAATAACGACAAAGAACACTAAGTAGAATAAAACGGGGAAAGAGAATTTTTCAGATGATTTAAACGGAACGATACCGTGCGCGTAAACCGCGGCGAAAACCATAACAGCGCAAGCGATAATCGCTAAAACGGGAAGAACGAAACGCTTGAACTTTGGAAGAGATTTTTCCTTCTTCATCCAAACGATGAACATAGGAATATACATAGCGTAAATAGTAATGATAGGAAGTTCAGACGAGTCGAAATTGAAAACGCCGAACCAACCGCTCGTTAAATTAGCGCCGTAGAAATATAAAAGCCACAACACCGTTACGAGCAAGCCCCAAACGGATGAGTTTGTCGTTGCGTTGGTAACTTTATCAACTTGCTTAAACATTTCAATGCCAGGGCCTTCGTTTCGAACGGCAAGCGCGTACATACCGCGCGTTTCCGCCATCATAAGCCCGTTTAAAGTTCCTAAACAAGATATAACAACGCAAACGTTAAGAAGCGTTCCACCAACCGCGCCGAACACGTTTTTGAAAGCAACGTAAACCCCGTCGTCAGTCATTAAAGTACCAACGGACGCGCCGCCCGCAAGACCGATATTATATAAAACGTAGGCTATAATTACCACTATTGAGCCGATAATAAGAGCAAGCGGTAAGTTTTTCTTGGGATTTTCAAGTTCCGCATTGATACTCGTTGCGCATATCCAGCCTTCGTAAGCAAAAACCGCCGCAACAACGCCCGCAAACAAGCCACCGCCGAACGATACCGAACCGCCACCTAAGGAAACGTTAGTAAAGTTATCAATAAGCGTTCCTTTTGCCAAGCCAACGATTGAGCCTATAACAGCCATCAATAAAATAGGCACGAGTTTTATAAAGGTTGCGCTCGTTTGGAACTTGCCTGCAAGTTTAGGCGCAAGCGCGTTCATTGAGTAAACGCCGATTAAGAATACGCCCGCTAAAGTCATAACTTCAGGTCCGGTTATGTCCCAGCCTAAAATAACGCCGAAATATCTTGCGGATACCCAAGATAAAACGCTCGTCATAGCGGGATAGTAGATGTTAACCAAGAACCACGCGAGATAATACGCGTATCTTCTACCGAAAGTTGCTTCCGCATAGTCAACAACGCCGTTTACTTTCTCGTGCTTTGTTGCCATAACGGAAAATTGAAGAGCGCAAGCAATCATAATAATGCCCGTGAGCGCCCAAGCAAGTATACCAACGAGCAAGTTACCGCCCGTTCTTTCAAGCATGGTTTTGCCTTTAAAGAATATACCAGAGCCTATAACCGTGCCTACAACCATACAAATTGCGGTTAATAATCCATACTTTCTAGTTAATTTTTCCATTTGTTTTTCCTTTTTTATTTTATTCTATAACAACGAATCCACACCCGTCGCTATCCAAATTTTCAAGTTCGCCCCAAGTTTTATCGGTGGGGTTTGCTATTTTTGATAAAGCCATTTCAATAGTTTTAGTATCAACCGCGTTTATACCTAAAACACAGCCCGAATAATCGCCGTTTAAAGAACTGTTTAAAACCACGATATTTCCGCTCTCGTCAAACCCAGAAAGAACAACCCAGTGATGTCCTTTTGAAAAGGGGTTATTTGGAAATTCTTCACTCGGGCAAGAAATCATAGCCACGAGTTTGCCAGTTTTAAGTTCCTTTATTATTTGCTCGGTAGCAGATTTTCTATCGCCGTTGAGAACGCCAAAGCACCTTGCTTCTAGCCCATAAGAGTTAAAGACCTTTACCATACCCGTTACCGATAAAAAGGGGTATTGCTTGTTTCCGCTCTTAGATACGCCTTGCTCGCCGAAAAGTTCTAAGCACCTTTGATATTCTTCCCAAGGGGTTACCTTTTGCCCCCTTAAATTTAAAATCATCGATACCGAACAATGCCCGCACCCACTATACTGAAGTTGAGCAAAATTTTCAACTTCTTTTATTCTTTGTTGCATCCAAACGGGGGTAGAAAAACCGTTAACCGTTGCCACAACGGGCGTTAACTCATTATCTAAAACTTGGTATTTTACCATACACATAAAATTATTATAACATTTCGATTAAGATTTGACAACCGTTTAAAATTTTTATATAATAAAAACGTTAAAGGAGATTTATTATGAGTAACGATATGAATATTGTTTGCTTAGATTTAGAGGGCGTTTTAGTTCCTGAAATTTGGATTGCGTTTAGTGAAGAAACGAATATTCCCGAACTTAAAATCACCACCCGTGAAGAACCCGATTACGATAAACTTATGAAATATCGTATTAAAATCTTAAAAGAACACGGCTTAGGTCTTAAAGAAATTCAAGAAACTATTTCTAAAATCAACCCGTTAAACGGCGCGAAAGAGTTTTTAGATGAACTTAGAAAAATCACTCAAGTTATAATTTTATCCGATACTTTCACTCAGTTTGCTATGCCCTTAATGGCAAAACTTGGCTATCCAACTATTATGTGCAACACGCTTGAAGTTGCGGATAACGGCGAGATAGTAGGCTTTAAAATGCGTTGTGAAAATTCAAAACTCACCACTATTAAAGCCCTTCAATCTGCTGGGTTTGAAACTATTTGCGCAGGCGATAGTTATAACGACCTTGGCATGATTTTAAACGGAAAAGCAGGCTTCTTGTTTAAAAGCACGGATAAAATTAAAAAAGATTATCCAAATCTTCCCGCTTACGAAACTTACGACGAACTTTTAACCGCTATTAAAAACGCACTTTAAAAAATACAAGGCAAACCGCCTTGTATTTTTTTTAAGGCTGTTGTATAATTTAGTTATGTATAACGAACTATCTAAAGAGTTAATAGAAAAAATTGAATACGATAAAGCAAACGGCAGAGATTTTGACTTTTCTTTTAAAGATGAAAACGCCGTTAGGCGAAACAAGTCAACTAACGATAATAAAGGAATTTTGCGCTCCCCTTTCGTTCGCGATACCGACAAGATTTTAAACTGCCCCTTTTATAATCGTTACGCAGATAAAACGCAGGTTTTCTCCCTTAGGAAAAACGACGATATTTCAAGAAGGGCGCTCCACGTTCAACTCGTTTCAAGAATAGCAAGAACTATCGGTAAAACGCTTGGGCTTAACCTTGACCTTATTGAAGCAATTTCTTTAAGCCACGACCTTGGGCACACCCCGTTTGGTCACGCAGGCGAAAGTTTTTTAGACGAGGCGTTTTCTTCGCATACGGGCAAGCGTTTTTTCCACAACGTTCACTCAATTCGCGTGCTTGATAAAATCTTCCCTTTAAACGTTACCCTTCAAACGCTTGACGGGGTTATCTCACACAACGGCGAACTTGAACTTAGCAAGTATTCCCCAGTAAGCCTTTCGGGCTTTGAAGAATTTGACAAGCGCGTTGAAGATTGCTACCAAAGTGAAAAAGCCGTTTTAAAACTTATTCCGTCAACCTTGGAAGGTTGCGTTATGAGAATTTCAGATATAATAGCGTATCTTGGAAAAGACAGGCAAGACGCGATTAAAGCAAACCTTTCCCCCGAATTTTTTGACTACGGGATAGGCGTGATAAATTCTGAAATCGTTAACAACCTAACCGTTAACCTTATTGAAAACAGTTACGGAAAACCGTATATTAAAATGGACGGCGAAGCGTTTTTAGCAATGCAAAAAGCAAAAAAGGATAATTACGAGTTTATCTATAACGCTAAGTCTAACTTGGATATAAAATCAACGCTTAGAGAAATGTTACTTTCCCTTTACGATAAACTCTTGTTTGACCTTACGAGTGGCGTTAAAACTTCTCCCATTTTTACCCACCATTTAGATTATATAAACAAGCCCTACTATAAACGCTTAACGCCTTATGAAGAAACGGAGAAAAACCAAATTGTAGTTGACTATATCGCTAGTATGACGGATGATTATTTCATTGAACTCTTTGCCCATCTTTTCCCGTCTTCTACGTTAAAAATTAAATATATAGGATATTTTGAATAATAAAAAGCAAGGCAATTAAGCCTTGCTTTTTCACTTTCTAAAAAATTTATCTTTTATAAACTCGATTACTAATTTTATGCCAACGCTTATTATCAAATATAGGAAAAATACTATTCCTATCATAATTAAAACGTACATCGCCATAAAAAAGATATTTAACCCTTCGCCATAGTCTTCCACGCCGAAAAGTTTAAAAATCTTGCCGTTGCCAACCACTATTATTCCCGTAACAACCGCCAGTATAAACGCAGTTATAATGATAATGAGTTTAACCCTATTATACTGCTTGGCTTTTCTTTGAAATTCTTTTTCTTGTTCGGGGGTAACCTTAAAAAGTTTGCTCATTAAAGAACTATTTCAAACTGCTCGTCTTTGGTTAAGTCAACCACTTTGCAGTCGTTCATATAGGTGCATTCAGGGAGTATTATAAGAGCGGTAAGCTCGTCTTTCTTCTTAGGAAGGGGGGCTAAGTGCCAAACGCAAGCGTTCATTTTGATAAGGGTGTTTTTAGGAACGATAAACGCTTTAGTTCGGTCGGTAATGGGTTTGCCAGCAGAAGGCTCGGCAACGTGTAAAATCATATCGTCGTTAAGGGGCATAATAAGTTCGCAAGTGGTGGTGTGATACTCAATTTGAGTTATAACCATCTTCTCAGGTTTTTTAACGAGAATAGGTGAAAACCCAACGTTTCCACACTCGTTAGCAAGCAAACGGTCGGGGAAGAATTTGTGAATTTCGCCACACAAGGGATAACCGTCAGGCTTGGCAAAATTATAGTATTCGCCGTAAGGCGCAAAGTCTTTTTTAGTTAAAGGCATTGCTTTGATAGTTTTCATAATAATCTCCTTTAAAAGTTTATCTTTTATATTGTAACGCTAATCGGCAAAAAAATCAATACCAAACGGCAAAATAAAACCCCACTTTGAAAGTTTCAAAACGGGGTTTGTTGTATTATAACAACTCTTTTTTCTTTTGGTCGAACTCTTCTTGAGAGATAACACCTGCGTCTAAAAGGTCTTTATATTCTTTTAAAAGTTGAATTGAACTCATTTGGCTTTTTTGAGATTTAACGCTTGCTCCCTTTTCTTTAACGGCAACAAAAGTAGTTTCTCCGTCAACTTTATAAAGTTTATCAAACACGATATATCCTGCAAAAGTAAGCGCACACAAAATAAAGGATAAGAAAGCCGAAGAAGAAGTGCGAATCCACTTTCCAAAATTATCTAACACGCTACTAAACGCTATACCTTCAAGCATATACCAAGCGGTAAGTGAAACGCCAACTATCATTAAAATCTTAACAGCTTTATTGATAATTTTGTTGTCAAAGAAAAACTTTAACACGCCAAGCGCCATTACGGCAATTCCAACGAGAAGTTGAATAAGCGAAAATAAACCTATTAAAACGGGAACAATGCCCGCATCTTCCTCAACGTAAGGCATATCGGTGCTAAAACTTAAAAAAGTAAAACCACTTTCTTTATAAACGCCATTGTACTCAGGGCTATACCAAGAACTTTCCGAATACCAAACACCTTTTATTACCGTGAAAGCAAGGCTTATAACTATTAAGAACCCTAAAAATATTGTAATTGAGTTAAGTATTATTTGTTTTAACTTTGCTTTATCCATAACTACTCTCCTTAGAATAATAATATAGTTTTATTATAGTAACAATTTTTGTTATTGTCAACTAAAATGTAACTGAAATTGTTACAATTATAATATGGTAGAGTTTAAGGTAAGGTTAAAGGAATTGCGACTTGAAAAAAAGATTTCGCAACAAGAACTAGGTTTAGTTGTAAACATGTCTAAAATGGCGATATCTCACTGGGAAAGCGGTCACAGTGAGCCGAGCATTTCTCAACTGATAATTTTGTCCGAGTTTTTTGACGTTACGGTTGATTATTTAATAGGGAAAACAAACGAATAAAAAAGGAGCGAACGTTTCGCTCCTTTTTTGTTTTGTTAAATTGAAAGAACGGCAACTGCAACCGCGCCAAGACCAACGCCCAACCATTGCCACCACGAAAGTTTTTCCTTAAAGGCAAATTTTGAAAATAAAGTTAGTATTATAAGCCCACCAACGCCGATTACTGGATAAATCAAACTTGGCGAAAGACTCGTTGTTGCCATTAAGATTACGAAAAAGTTTAAAAGCCCGTTAAATACGCCTGCAAACGTTGGCATATACCACGAACTTTTTAAAACTTTGAGCGTTTCCTTTTTATCATCTCTAAGCCATAAAACAAAGCAAGTGATAGCCGAAAAGCCCGTTGCAACGAACATAAAGAAGTTGCCGTAATTACCGTTAAAGTAAATTTGCTCCGTTTTTTGAACGATAGCGCAACCTGCGTTTGACGCGAACGCCAAGATTGCAAAAATTAGCCATTTAAAATTAAACTTTTCACCGCCATCTTTGTTTTTGCCTTTATATAAACATAGCCAAATGGAAACGCAAACTAAAACTACGCCTATAATAACTAAAAGGTTTGGCTTTGCGCCCCAGAAAAAGAAACCCCAAACGGTTGCGCCGATAAGCGAGAGTTGTGAAAACAAACCCGTGAGCGCAATAGGCCCTGACTTAACGGCTAAAATATAGGATATATTGTAAAGGGCGAAGAACGCGCCGAACATAAGCGAAAACCAAATAACTTTTGCGTTTAACGTTCTGTCAAAGCAAAAAACTATCGCCCAAAACAAAAATACGGCAAGTGATATTAAAAACGAATACAGTGAAGACGCGCCTTTTTCGCCTTCATTCTTCTTGTTGAAAAATCCGCCTATAACGCTTGAAAGACCTATCGACGTTACTGCGAAAGTTAAATATAAATACGGCATATAAACTCCTTTATTGCTACGCTTATTTAACCATATCTTCAATTTTTTTGCAAGCATTTTTAATTAAAAAAGGCTTAACTTATCCTTTACTTTACAAAACGCAAATAATGTGGTATAAATTAAGATATGGAAAGCGCTCAAACGAGAAAATACAATTTGTATAACTTACCCGTTATAAGGCAAATAAATTCTTTTATTTATTCTAAGCCTTATATCGTTTTGGTTGCGCTTTTAACCGTTATTGCAAACGCTTTCGGGCTTGACGTGGCGTTTTTTGGGTTTATCACTTTTTTTGCAGTTTATATTGCTATATTTGGAAAAGATTTATCGCCGTATCTTCCCATGCTTTGCTTTTGCCATATAACGCCAAGCATAAAAAACAACCCCGCTATCAACGCCGAATCTTTTTTATTCCCTAAAAACAGCGGTTATTTACTGTTTTACTTTGGCGCGTCGATAATAATTGCAATGGCGATAAGATTTATCTTTGACGATGAAATCGGTTTTAAAAACATTTTCAAGCAAAAGAGAAAACAATCGCTTGGCATTTGGCTACTTGCCCTTTCGTTTTTCATATCGGGAATAGGCTCTGAAAACTATAAAAGTTTTGCGCTTAAAAACGTTGCCTTTTCGGCAGTTCAATTAGTTGCGTTTTTCGTTCCTTATTTCGTTTTATCTTTCACGGTTAAGTGGAAGGATATAAAAAAAGATTACCTTTGCTTTACGGGGCTTATGCTTGGGCTTGCCGTTGGGTTTGAACTTATTTCCGTTTACGTTATAAACGGCGTTATGGTTGACGGATCGCCCGTAGAAGAACTTATGTTTACAGGCTGGGGAATTAGCAACAATATCGGGTCTATGATTTCCATAATGATTCCGTTTGCTATCTATTACGTTTACGTTTCAAAACGCCCGTTAATTCCCGTTTTGGCGCTTGACTTTTTAATGCTAACAACCGTGTTCTCACTATCAAGAACGGCTATGCTTGCGGGGCTTATTTTCTTTATAATAGGCTTTATCGTTATTTTAATAAAAGCAAGCAAGAAAACAAGATTATACTTTGTGTTCAACCTTTTAATATTAGCCGTTTTAATTTACGGTCTTGCCTTCTTGTTTACTAACGCCTTTATAATCTCTTTTAAGAGTGGGCTTGACTCAATGCCAAGGCGCGAACTTTACTCTCTCGGCATAAAAACTTTCCTTGATAAACCTATCCTTGGCAAAGGTTTTTACTCTTTAAACAACCAAATCGACCTTACTAACAACAACTGGGTTTGGGCAACTGAACTTAGTTTCTCAAACTTCTTCCCGGGGCGTTGGCACAACACTATTATTCAACTTTTAGCAACGGGCGGTGTGGTTTCGCTTGTAGCGTACTGTTTCCACAGATTTCAAACGATTAAAACGTTTATTGAAAAACGCTCGCTTGAAACGTTTGTTACCCTGCTTTATATGATTGCGCTCCTTTTTGAAAGTTTGCTTGATTGCCACTTTTTCAACGTTGGGCCTATCTTATTTTACTCGTGCGCGCTTGCGTTCGTTGAGTTTAGAATACCGCACTTTACCGAAAAGATAAAGTTTAAAGATTACGAATATGATACAAACGAAAACCGCCTACTTAAATAGTAGACGGTTTTAATTTAAAATTTAAACACTCGCTTAGCGTTCTCGCTAAGCATTTTTTTATTGTCTTCTTCACTAAAACCAAGCGAGAAGAAGTATTCAAGTTCTTCGCTTGCCTCCCACATGGGATAATCAGTTCCAAACAAAACTTTATCCGCGCCGTAACGATTGATAATCGTTTTAGCGTCAGCCTTGTCAAGAGCGTAGAACGCAGAAGAACAGTCAACGAAAAAGTTATCGTATTTGCAAAGTTGTTTGCTAGCCTCGTCATACATTGACCACCCGCCGAAATGCGCGCCGACAAGCGTTAAGTTTTTGAACGTTTCTAATATGGGGATAACTCGGTTGGGATTAGAGTTATCGTAACGATAATCGCCCGTGTGCATTAAAATAGGGAGAGAGTGTTTTTCGCAAAGTTCGTAGATAGGAAAATACCTTTCTTCATCAATTTTAAAGTTTTGAATATCGGGGTGAAGTTTAACGCCTTTAAGCTCTAATTCTAAAAGGTGTAAAACGTCTTCTTCCATCGTTTGACTATCTTGGTGTAACGTTCCAAGCCCTATTAAAAAGTCGCTGTAAAGTTCAACTTCACGCGCAACGAACTCGTTAATACTCTTTACTTGATGCGGTGTTGTTGCAACCGATTGAACGATGAACTTATCCACCTTTGAAGAGTGCATTTCGTCAATCAAGTCCTTAGCCGTTCCCTTTCGTTTTGAAACGATATTATAAAAGGTATCCGTGCCGTGAACCGCCCTATCGGCTATTTTTTCGGGGTATATATGACAGTGAGCGTCAATTATTTCATATCCGTTTATCATAGTTAAAGTGTTATAATTTGATGTTTTATAAATTGATTATTTTAAGCCGTTAGAAACAAGCAAGACAAGGCTCGGCAAGACTTTGACGGGCACAATTGACCTTGCTGGTCATTGTGTTCGCAAAGGCTTGACAGTAAACGCAGTATTGCGCCGTTTATAACGGCTTAAAATCATGCTGTTACAATCTTAGATGCCTTTTGTAAACCTAATTTCTCAACCGCGTCTTCACGCATTTTGTATTTTAAAATCTTGCCGGCAGCGTTCATGGGGAAAGAGTCGACAAAGTCAATATACTTGGGAACTTTATGGCGAGCCATATTAGCGTTAACGTAGTCTTTCATTTCTTTTTCGGTCATGGTTTCGCCGTCTTTTAAGATAATGCAAGCCATAATTTCTTCGCCGTACTGCTCGTCGGGAACGCCGATAACCTGAACGTCTTTAACCTTTTCGTGAGTGTAGATAAACTCTTCAATTTCCTTGGGGTAAATGTTTTCGCCACCGCGGATAATCATATCTTTAAGACGGCCCGTGATTTTGAAGTTACCGTCAGGAGTTTTGCAAGCAAGGTCGCCCGTGTGAAGCCAACCGTCTTTATCAATCGCTTGGGCGGTTTCTTTTGGCATTTTATAGTAGCCTTTCATAATGTTATAACCGCGGGCAACGAATTCGCCGTTCTCGTTGTAGCCACACTCTTCGCCCGTTTCGGGGTTAACGATTTTGCACTCAATTTCAGGGAGCGCTCTACCTACCGTTGAAACTCTCGTTTCGATAGTATCGTCAGTTGAACTCATGGTGCAACCGGGGGACGCTTCAGTTTGACCGTAAACGATAGTGATTTCCTTCATATTCATCTTGTTAACCACTTCGTTCATTGTTGATATCGGGCAAGGACTTCCCGCCATAATACCCGTTCTCATATACGAGAAGTCGGTATTTTTAAAGTCAGGATTTTCCAAAAGGGCGATAAACATAGTGGGAACGCCGTGGAAAGCGGTGATATGCTCGTTGTTAATGCATGCAAGCGCAGGCTTTGGCGAGAAGTACGGGAGCGGATATAAAGAAACGCCGTGAGTCATACTTGCCGTCATTGCAAGCACCATACCAAAGCAGTGGAACATAGGAACTTGAATCATCATACGGTCAGCCGTTGATAAATCCATACGGTCGCCTATACACTTACCGTTATTAACGATATTGTAGTGCGTGAGCATAACGCCTTTTGGGAAACCAGTTGTACCGGAGGTGTATTGCATATTGCAAACGTCGTCTTTATCGACTAAACTTGCCATGCGGTAAACTTCGGAAAGGGGAACTTTATTCGCGCGTTCTAACGCTTCGTTCCAAGTGATTGCGCCTTTCATTTTAAAGCCAACGGTGATAACGTTTCTTAAAAAGGGCAAACGCTTGCTGTGAAGTTGCTTGCCCGACGGAACTTTTTCAAGTTCGGGGCAAAGAGTAGAAATTGCGCTTGCATAGTCGCTATCTCTCCAACCCTTAACCATAATAAGAGTGTGAGTATCAGATTGCTTTAACAAATATTCCGCTTCCGCAATCTTATATGACGTGTTCATCGTAACGAGCACCGCGCCTATTTTTACGGTTGCCCAGAACGCTATATACCATTGTGGAACGTTGGTTGCCCAAACGGCAACGTGAGAGCCTGCCTTTACGCCAAGCGCAATTAAAGAACGGGCAAACTCGTCAACGTCGTCACGGAATTCGCTATACGTTCTCGTATAATCGAGCGTGGTATACTTAAAAGCGTACTGATCGGGGAATTCTTCAACCATACGGTCTAAAACTTGCGGGAAGGTAAGGTCGATTAAAAGTTCCTTCTTCCAAAGGAATTTACCCGTGTGGGTTTTGTTGTAATAGTAAACCGTTTCGTTCTTTTTGGTATCGCCAAACGAACGCATGTAGTTTATAAATTGAGATAAAACGATTTCCAAATCGTCAAGTTCGGCGCACCACTTAGGATCCCAAACGAGAGAGATGTAGCCGCTAAAATTTACCGAGCGGAGCGCAAGCATAACGTCTGCAATAGGAAGTTCGCCTTCGCCAACCAAACGGTATTCAACGCCGTTATCCGTTTTAACCCCGTCGGTAATTTGAACGTGGGAAACGTAAGCGCCTAAGTTTTTGATAATTTTTTCGGGTGTTTCGCCTTTTTGGAAATAGCAAGTTGCGGTATTCCAAAGAACTGCTAAATTATCGCTTGCAAACTCATCCATCATGGCGCGAAGAACGGAAGTATCCGCAAATATGCCGGAAGTTTCTAAAAGTAACACTATTTGAGTGTCTTCAAACTCTGGTAAAATTTCATTGATTAAGTTTTTAGCGTTATCGTAAGCGCCTTCATCGTTTGAAGAAGACTTAATTCTGATATACGGAATTCTAAGATTTAACGCGATATTTTTGCAACGGTTAATCTCGGCAATAGCGTCAGCCTTTTTAGAAAGGTCGGAAATATCGGTTAAACAGTCAATACAAGGTATTGAAAGTTTTTTATCGTATAACTTTCTCATAGTGGACGCGGACGAATAGTCGTGGAACGCGCCGTCTTTATCGGTGAATAAGCGGTTGTAAACGTTGTGAAGTTCAACCCCGTCAAACTTCAAATTTGAAGCAACGGATAAAAATTCATCAAACGTATTATTGTGCCAACCCCTCGTTGAGAACGAGAATTTCATTTTTTATTCCTCCTCGTAAGCGATTTTGTTTACTGCGCTAACGTACGCTTTAATACTTGCGCCTATAATGTCGGTTGAAATACCTGAGCCACTGTAAAGCTTGCCGTTATTTCTAAGTTTAACGAGCGCCGAACCTACCGCGCCTTTACCTTCGGTTACTGATTTTATTGAGAAGTTATCAAGTTCGTAATGGTGGCCGATAATCTCGTCGATTGCTTTAAACGCTGCGTCAACAGGGCCGTCACCTAAGCAAACGGCTTGCAAGTTCTTTCCGTCTTTTTCAAGAGTTACGGAAGCGCTCGTTGTGATAACGTTGCCGTTGTTGATAACGTAACTGATAAGTTTATAAGTGGTGGGAACTTGCATAGCAACGGTTGAAACGATAGCGTCAAGTTCCTTAGCGCCAACTTCTTTTTTGCTTGCAACTTTTAAAAACTCATCGTAAACCTTTTTAACGTCTTCCTCGGTTAAATCGTAGCCAAGCATCGTTACGGCGTTTGCAACCGTTTCAATAGTGTCACTTTCAACTAAGTTAATACCGTCACTTTCACTTGATACGGGGGAAATTGCGTGAATTTCCGTCTTATCGGTCACTTTTTCAATTTGTTTAACGATGCGGTTAAGTTCAGTTGCCTTAGCGTTAACGGAAATTCCAAAGGTGTTACCGCAAGCGTAAACCGTGCCGATAAACGTCTTTAAAGAAACGAAACCGTCGGTTGCCTTAGTTTTAACAACGCCTGCCCCTGCTCTAACCGCCATAACGGCGATAGCGTTTGCAAGCCCGTTTTTATCGCTTGCCGAAACACCGAGAGTGATTTCGGGGAATTCGCTCTTTAAAGCGGAGATAAATTCAATGAACGCATCGGGAAGCGTTTCGCCACTATCTTCGGAAACGGTTATTTCTTTAACGCCAAGTTCGGTTGCCGTTTTGATGAGTGATTTTAAAAGTTCAAAGTCGGCGCGAGTAGCGTCACAAGCGGAGAACTCAACGTTGCAACCAGCGCTCATGCACTCTTTAACACACTCTTTTAAGTAGTCGCAAATCTTTGCGGGTTTTTTACCGCAAACGTATTCAAGACCAACTGGAGAAACTGGGAATTCAATTCTAATCTTGGCGTTTTTAATTCCGCTAATTGCTTTGATTGCCTTTTCAACGCTACCAGCCGAAACGCCTGCGCCAACGGAAATAACGCCGTTTTTAACGAAGGAAGAAACAGTCCTTACAAGTAGCGTGTCAACTTTTTCTTCGATAATTTCAGGTAGTTCAATCACGTCAACTTTCAAATTTTCAAGTTGGCGAGCAATTTCAATTTTTTCTCTGAACGAAAAACCGCTTTCGCTACAAACTAAGGTTTTGTCTGCAATAATTACTTTCTTCATAAATTTCTCCTTTTAATTTCAAGGTATAAAAAATCCCTTATGCGTTAAGCGTAAGGGACGATTAGTTATATCGTGGTACCACCCTAATTCCCTAAACTAAGTTTAGGCTCAGTCGAGTTCAAACAAACTCTATGCCGTGATAACGGGGCAAGCCGTAGTCGCCTACTGTAAGTTCAGCGTCTCTGCTCCGGAACGAGACTTAAAAATTCAGCCCTATTGACTTGCACCAACCGTCAACTCTCTGAAAGCGACCAACGAATTTTTAATAATTCCATCTTTGCATTTGGGGTAAATAATTAAATTACCATTATTATATCAATACTTTTTATCGATGTCAAATATTTTAAAGGGGTTTGCTTTATTTTTAGAAAATGCCACCGTTGTATTTTATCATAGCGTAAAACGACAAGGAAGTTCCCACAACAATTCCACCGCCCATAACGATATACGCAATTATTGAAAGCAAATGATTTTTGTAATACGATGAAAAGGTTATAAGCACTCCAAACACTAAAAACGCCACACCCATTATCATCATACCTATGCCAACAAGCCTACCGAAAGGCAAAACGTCTTCCGGTTTTACCCTACTTCTATGGTATGAGTGAAGGGAGTTTATATTGCCGTTAAAGTTAATTATTCCTATAACTATCAACAAAACTCCAACGGCGCTCGTTACAATAAGTCCAAGTATCATATTATATCCTTTAATTTTTATTTAAACTATTTTCAATAAGGTCGGTTATATATTCGTTTATACTAAAAGCGTAATTATCCTTTTCCTTAATCTCATTTACTTTCGCTCTCAACTTTTTATAAGTCAACGGCGATAATCTAAGTGAAAACGTGATTTTTTGAACGGTTGGCGTTTCAGTTTTATTCATAGTATATTCTCCTTACTTTTTTACGTCTAAAAATAATTCTATTTGCTTACAACTCGGTTTAATCAAAACAACTTCACGTTAAACCATACTATCTAATTTATAATAAGCCGTACCACTTGTTTTATATTGTACAGCATTTATATTTCGATATCATAACGTCATGATGTTATGATATCATAATTTATAACAAAAGTCAACATGGGATTTTAAGATGTTATATAAGATTTTAAATACTATAGCGGTTTAAATACTTTATTCAGTTTTAAATACTATAGCGATTTTAAATAATATATGCAGTTTTAAAAACCAACCTAAGATTTTAAAAAATCTAAAACACAATTTAGCACAAATAAACTCGCGTTTTATAAGGTGAACGTCTAACGCAAAATCAACTAATTTATAAAAAATGGCAATAAAAAAAGTAGAGCCACAAGAGTCATTAGCTCTCGCAATCGGCTTTTTAGCCCCTCTACTTAAATTTATTGTAATCTAAACAAATAAATTTGTCAAGATTTTAATCTATGTGTAAATAACAATCTTTATCGTGAGAAAAAATTACACCTATCGCTTGAAGATACGAATAAATTATTGTTGACCCCACAAACTTCATACCCCTTTTTTGTAAATCTTTAGAAATTGAATCGGACAATCTATTCGTGACTTTCCCCGTTTCATAAATAGTTTTACCATCGTAAAAAGTTTTCAAATAATCGTAAAATGAACCGTACTCTAAAACGATTTCTTTAAAAATTTTACTATTACTAATGCTCGCATTGATTTTTAACCGATTGCGGATAATTCCTTTATCTTTTAAAAGAGTTTCGATTTTATCATTATTATACTTGCACACTTTGTCTATATCAAAACCGTCGTAAGCGAGTCTAAAACTTTCACGCTTATTGAGAACGCACTCCCAAGATAACCCCGCTTGAAAACTTTCAAGAATAAGCATTTCATATAAATACCCGTCTTTAAAATTCGGCTTGCACCACTCGTTATCGTGATATTCAACGTATTTATGATTTTTCAAGTTGCACCAAGCGCATCTTTTCTTATCCGTTTCTTTTCCCATTTTTATATATACCAGTTTTCGTCAAGCGGAGCGTCGTCTGCTAAAAGTTCAATACCACCGCTGTTTTTTCTTATTAAAGCCATAACGTCGGCTAAAATTTTTGCGTTGCAAAGTTGAGTTTTGGCGTTGCCGATAACCCCGTCTACTATACCGCCGTAATGCCTAAAAGCAGGCTCGTATTTAAAAAACCTTGTTGAAACGTCACCTAAATCGCCTTCGTAAATATAGTAAAAGGGTTTGCCTTCAACGCGCCCGTCTTCATGCCTAACGTTCATAATTATAGGCTCTTTTGATAAGCGGTTAGGAACGGATAAACGTTCTTCAACGCTGTGAAGATAGGTGTTTTTATTTTGCGAAACACCGATTAAAAGAACGAAGCCACCATCGTATAACCGCCCGTATGCCCCGTTTTTGCAAGTTGGAGTGGAAACTTTATCTTCGTTATCCAAAATTTCTTGCACTCTTTTTGGCTCGCCGAATAAAACAACCGAGTGGGTTGGATTGCTCGTTCTTTTACCCCTTTTGTCAAGCACAGCAATTTCCGAAAACTTGCCTATGCAACAATCGGGGCTAAGTTTATCAAGAACGATTTCTTTAAAGGTGTTATGCCAAGTGTGAGTGGGAACGCATAAAACTCCACCGCCGAAAGTGAAATATTCAATTAGCGCGTCAAGAAGAGTTTGCGCCCTACCTTCAATTTCGCCTATTGCTTTGAGCGACGTGTGAACGATAACCGTTTTATCTCTCGACGCGCCCATATCTTTAAGCGATTTTAAAATTTGCTCTTTCGTTACCATTTTTATATCGTTTATAAAAGCGAAGCGGTAGACCGCTTCGCTTTAATAGTTGTAAAATTACTTTTCGTTTTTGTAAATTTCTTTAAAGTATTTGTAAGTATCAACTTTCAATTCGCCACAAGCTGCTTCATCGCAAGCAATAATACCGTCTTTATGTAATTGAAGGGCGCTAATAGTCCAAGCGTGGTCAACGCCACCTTCAACGCAGTGACGGAGAGCGCGCGCCTTGTTGTGACCGCTAATAAGCAATAAAACTTGCTTAGAATCGCAAACCGTGCCAACGCCAACCGAAAGAGCGGTTTTGGGAACTTTGTTAGGATCGTTATCAAAGAAACGAGAGTTTACGATTAAAGTATCTTCAGTTAAAGCGCGAACGCCAGTTCTTGAAGTTAAGGAAGTGAAAGGTTCGTTGAAAGCAATATGCCCGTCAACACCGCTACCGCCTAAGAATAAATCAATACCGCCGTAAGATGCAATCTTATCTTCATAACGCTTGCACTCTGCTTCTAAATCCTTTGCCATACCGTCTAAAATATTAACGTTTTCAGCAGGGATATCGATGTGATTGAAGAAGTTATCGTGCATAAAGTACCAGTAGCTTTGGTCGTGTTCTCTTGGAAGACCAACGTACTCGTCCATATTGAAAGTTACAACGTTTTTAAAGGTAACTTTGCCTGCTTTGTTCATTTCAATAAGTTTTCTATAAACGCCGAGCGGAGAAGAACCGGTGGGAAGACCTAAAATGAAAGGGCGATCTTCTTTATGGTTGTTAATTGCGTTAGCAATATGTTCAGCAGCCCATTGGCTCATAGCGTCATAATTATCTTTGATAATTAACTTCATAATTATTACTCCTTAAAAATTTTTTAATTTTCACATTGATTATACAACTTATAAATGCTTTTGTAAAGACCTTTAAGCGATTTTTTAATTAAAAAACCAAGGCGTTTTGCCTTGGTTTTTAGATTACTTAGTATAATCGAGAACTTCCCAGTCAGCGGGGGGATTACCCAAATCGGGAACGTCCATAAGAACACCGCCAGCTAATGCCGACTCGTGAGCAACAAGACCTGGGATATTGTATCTTGCAACCGCCCAAATGTTAGTGGGAGATAATTTACCGGTTGCAAACGCTCTACAGAAGTCGTCAATAAGGAAGTGGTGAGTACCGTTGTGACCGTTGCCTAAACCTTCATACTCTTTGGGTAAACGGTCAAGCGGTTGAATAGGCGAAGTTGCATAGAAACCAAAACCTTCGGAAATGTTTTGAATAGCCGAATCGTAATCTTCTTTTATCATCTTGGAAACTTCAACAGGTTGCAACTCGTCGGTAACCCTTCTCATTTTAACTAAACCCGGGCGTTCAGGGTCCCAAGTGCTTAAATGGTGGTTGGCAACTGAGAATTCGTAACCGCCGTTAGTACCGTAGAATTGAGAAATATAAGTTTCGGGCGCGCGCCAGCCAACGCATCTGTTTTCGCTAATTCTTGCAATACCGCCATTAGAAAGTTTAACGAGCATCGCTTCGTTAGCGAACGGGTTATCGTAATGGTTTTGACCATCTCTACCGAAAATATCCGTTCTTGGGCTTCCTTCATAACCCATAGCCGCAACCTTAGTAACGTAAACGCCGGGCATTGAACTTAAAATCATTGCGGTTGAGTGAGTGGGATAGAAGAACGGCGGAACGCCTGCAAACTTTTTCCAGTCATCGCCACCAGAACTCTTGAAAGCATCTTCCATAATACTCATATCGTGGTTATAGTGCGCTTCAGCGTAAACGAACTTACCGAAAGTGCCTTTTGCAAACTCTCTACGGCAGAAAAGCGCAGGCGCGCGGTACGCGCCCGTTTCACCCATAGAATAAGTTAAACGCGTTTCTTCAACCAACTTTGCAATCTCTTTAATTTCATCAATCGAAACGGCGCAAGGAACTGCGGAATATACGTGCTTGCCTGCTTTTAACGCGTTGATTACGAGCCTACCGTGGCTAAATCTTTGCGTAAATATTGCAATCGCGTTGATTGACTTATCTTCAAGAGCCTTTTCGTAACTTTCATAGCCTTCAACGCCAAACTTTTCCATATATTCTTGTTGGCGTTCTTTCTTTAAGTCGCAAACGTAAACCTTTTCAACAACGGGGTGCGCTTTGAAAAGGGGCACGAAGAACTTACTAAAACGCCCACAACCGATAATAACAACTCTCATTTTTTCATTATTCATAATTTTTCTCCTTTAATCTTTTAAGATTTAGCAACGACGTATCCGCCGATATCGTCAAACACGTATTGACCGAGTTTTCTAATATAAACGTTAACTTCGTCGTTTTTAAAATTTGCAGTTATTTGCATTTTGCCAAAATAACTGTCAATAACTTGAACTTTAATTGCCAAAGTGTTATCGTCAATAAACCCAGCGGAAGACAAGCACTTGTATTTGCCGTCAACCTTTACGCCCATCATATCTTCTTTGGCGCGCTTGCCAAACGAAAACTCTACTTCTTTATTTTCGTTAAAAGCAAAATCTATATGATTTTTTATTCCGTTGCAGACGAAACTAAACCTACCGCCGTTACCAAAAAAATCAAACTTAACTTCGGATATATTCATTGAGTTTTCTATAACCGATTTATAGGTAACACCGTTAATTTTATCTATAACGCTTGATGTTTTGTTTCCGTACTGCGCGATTAACTTCCTTCCCTTTTCAAACTCTCTAAGGGCTTTTAAATCCCTTTCGTTTTCTTCAATAGGCGAGCCGTTTATTTTGGGAATAAAGTGATTATTAAGTTCGTGATAGATAACCCTATCCGCATTAGACGCGCCTTGATTATCCGATTGAATAACGAAAGTAAAATCGTTTTTCTCGTTATAAAAAACGTATTGACCGCCAAGCCCAGCAAGGGCAAAACCGTTATCCGTTATCCAAATCAAATACCCGTAACCACCGTTATCATACGAGTTATAATCGGCATATAGGTCGTTTTTTGACTGAACGCTAACGGCGTTATCCATAAACTCTTTGTCGATATACTGCTTGCCGTTTACATAGCCACGCTTAGCAATAAATCTAGCAAAGATATACATATCGTTAAGGGTGCACAGCACTCCCGAATCGCCAACGGCATAGCCACCAGGCTCGGTTAAAACGTAACTTTCCGCTGAAAAGCCAAGGTCTAAAAGCACCTTTTCTTTTAAATATTCTAAGAAGTTTTTGCCCGTTAATTTTTTAATGATATTGCCAAGAACGAACGAGCCGATGCTATCATACCAAAAGATTGAATTTGGTGATTTTACTGACTTTTGTGAGTAATACGCTTTAGTTCTACTATCAAACTTTCCCCACCAGTAAACGTTTGAGCCGATATTGCTTTGCATTTTAAGCATATCTAAAATGGTGCAACGCTCGTAAAACTCATCGATATTTTCGTTTCTATTTTCAGGAAAGTAATCGATAATCTTATCGCTAAGAGATAAAAGTTTTTCGGTATAAGCAAGCCCTATTGCAATCGCAACGAAACTTTTTGAAACGGAATAAACCCTATGCAAAAACTTATCGTTAAACGGCTTATAATAAGCGGATGAAAAAACCTTATCTCCACGCGCCATAAGTATGGAGTGGGTGTAAAAACCGCAAGACTCTAAAGTTTTATAAAATTCAATAACGTCTTTTGACGCAACGCCAACGCTTTCCGGCGTTGCGCTTAGAATTTTAAACTTTTCCATAACTTTTACTTGTCTTCTTTATTATAATTTTCAAACTGTTCGGTAGAAAGTTTCCACTCTTCCCCTTCTCTGAACGGGCGATTGAACGATTTTTTAAGCAAACCTTTCTTTTCTAAATGAGCGTAGCACGCTCTATCGCACGCCCTTGCGCAAATCGATGCGCGATAGAAGTGTTTTGCAGGGGGATAGAAGAAAATGTTATCTAAAATTTCCTTTGCGCCTTCACTGTCGAACTCAGCCGTGCCGTTGATAATAGCCATTTTCTTTTCTTTATCAAAATTAGCAAACGCTTCAGGGGGCATAAACGGGTTTTTGCTACCGTTTGCGCCGTTATAGTATACCGCGCAACGCCAACAGTCAACCTTTCCGTCGTCTGAAATCGCTCTACCAGGACAAGCTTTGATACACTCGTTACAACCGTCGCAAAGTTTAGCGGTTACAATCGGCGTTTCTTCAAGTTCCATATCCGTTAAGATAAAGCAGTAACGGATAAACGGGCCGTATTCTTCGTTTAATAATGAGCCTATTTTACTCTTTTCGCCAAGCCCGCACTTTACAGCGCAGTCTAAGAAATTGAGTTGGTTTTCTTTGGTTACGCCGTGATAAACGTCAACGTAGTCAACTTCAGGGTTGGTAGTGCCCGTTTCGTTTTTGATAAGCGGACTTATTTTTTGGGGAACGGCAATATAGCCTTCCCCTTCGATAAGGTTGGAAACGCGAAGAAGCGCCATCGGCATAACCGTTTCTTCTAAGTTTTCAACGCCCATAGTCGTATATTGATAATAGGTTGAGCCTTCTTCAACACCGCGATAAATACCGCGCAAAACTCTAAAACCTAAGCCGATAACAGTTTTAGTTTCAGGGAAAATTTTAAATACGGGGTCGTTTTTATCAAAGCGACTTGCAGGCGCAAAGCCAACTATATCCGCATCGCATTTTTTAGCAAGTTTTATAATTTGTTCTCTCATAATTTTCCTTGCTCCTTTAAGTGTTTATAGCACACCGTTTCGCACGACTTACCGCAAAGGCAAGCAACGTAACCAAGGTGAGTTTTCGGCAAGAAATCAAGCTTGGGATAAATCGCTTGGGCGCTTTCCCTATCAAACTTCTTTTCGCCGTTTAAGATTGCTTCTCTTTCGGGGTGGTCTTTAAGCGTTTCTTCCGTTACAAACGGGTTAGATTTATGCGCGCCACGATAGTATACGCTACATTGCCAACTATCAACGCCGTTATCTGAAATCGCCTTTCCAGGGCAAGCGTTTAAGCACTTACCGCACTTGTCGCAAAGTTCTTCTTTGAAAGGCTCGTCACACTCAAGGGGCATATCTGTAATGATGAATACCCAACGCATAAACGTGCCGTATTTTGGCGAAATAACTTTGCCGTGCAAACCGATACTGCCAAGCCCGCACACAACCGCCGCCTTGTTATAATCGATAATAACGTCGGGCGCGGGTTTGCCTTCGGCTACGGGCGAAGCAAACTGCAATTCGTAAATGCGTGAAACTTCGGGGTTGGTCGACTTATCACCCTTTACTTTAAAACCAGGGATAAATCTTTGAAGACAAGCATCGTAGCCTGCGTCTTCAATCATTGCTCCCATCTTTAAAAGGAAAATTTCAGCAAACATTTCGTCGGTATATTTTACGCCTACGTTTACGTAATTGAAATACTGTCTTTTATCTTCCATAGCCATATATAAACCCTTAGGTACGGGAATACCAAAGCCTATAATGCAAGTGGCTTTAGGAAGTATTGATAATGGGTTGCGTTGGGGATCATCGCCGATAAAATGCTTAATATCGCCGATACCGCAAACGCCAGCGCCAAGTTCAATGGCTTTTTCTTTAATCATTTTAGCCGTTATCATTATCTTTGCTCCTTTATCTCATCTTCCGTCAAAATTTTCTTATCGGAATTTTCTTTAGTAGTGTTGCTGTTTTCAACAACGAAAACGAGCGCGTCTTTACTAACTTTCAAATGATGCCAAGTGTTCTTCTTAACAACGTATAACTTCTCTTTTTCAAGTTCGGTTTTTTGCAAAGGCTCGTCACCTTCCGCCGTATACATCGTTGCCGTGCCGTTTATAAGCAAGAACGCTTCATCGGTTAAGGTGTGCCTTTTAATAACTTCCAACTCGTCAAACTGGTCGGCGTAAGTTAAAAACGCCACCTTCCAACCTTCAAACGTATGTAAAACGTCAAAACCATTACCGTTATTAGGATTTTCAATAATTTCTATCATCTGTCCATCTTCCATGCTTTGCCTTCACGCAAGGGGTGTTCAAACCTACCTTCCATGCATCCGCCTTTCTTTTCAAGCATACTTACGCACGCTCTTATGCAACCGCCACACTTAGCCATATTGTAACCTACCCAACTTGGGAAATACTCTTCAAGCGCAGTGTAAACTTTCATAACTTCTTTTTCGTTCGCCACGTTTGTTACGCCTTCAAGAAGATCAAGCATACCGTTTTCGTTCTTATCGAAAACTTCCTTGGGCACGAACGGGTTAAAGTATCTACCGCCGTGAGTGTAGAACGCGTAACAACGCCACATATCAATGTCGCCCCACTCGCAAAGTTTACCGTCAAGATTAACTGAGATAGTCTTGCCCGACTTAATCGACGGAATACATCCGCCCGGGCACTCTCTAACGCACGCACCACACTTTCTACAAAGCGGTTTACCGTTATACATTTCATCGTATTCAAGTTCCGCATCGGTAAAGATAAACGCCACACGTTGTAACGGACCAAACTCAGGTGTTAAAAGCATTTTGCTCCAACCGATTTCGCCAAGACCGCACGCAACCGCTGCCAAACGGAATTGAAATTGCAAATCGGGCGGTTGTTTGCCTTCTCCAACGGGGCGGGTAAATTGAACGCTTCTGTGGTGCGCCGTTTTACCCTTAGCGTGTTTGCTAATTTCAATTTGTTCTTCGGGCGAAAGGGTGTTGCCGGGCGTTCCGTCCATATCCGAAACTGCGCCACGAGCGCCAGTGTTACGATAAACGAAGGCTTCGTAGCCCGCGTCTTCAATCACTTTACCAACGTGGTATAAAACTGCGGGGGCGTGAATTTCATTTATACCGCCGTACGCCATTGACGGATATTGATAGAACTGAGTTCCTTCCTCAATACCCCTTTGAACGCCACGCGGAATTCTAAACGCCATCGCAATACAGCTCTTTGCTTGCGGGAATAAAAATTGCGGATTCATAACGTCAGGCGCGCCGTTAAAACGGCTCATAGGGCCAATTCCGCAAAGGTCTGCTCCGGCTTCAAGCGCCGCTTCTTTAATCATTTTGCTGGTAAGCATAATCTTCCTCCAATTTTACGAACGCGTCACCGCCGTCCGAATAAATCAATTTTTCTTTATCGTAAGTTACCAAAACGTTTTTATTTTCTAAAACGAAAGGATATATTGAACTTGAGTGGTCGGGTTCTAAAAGCCCTGCTAAGTTGCCAACGAACTTGGCGTTATCGATATATGCGCGAAGTATTCTCGTTGGGTTGCCATGAACTCTCGTTGCAAGTTTCATAGCGGGGGTAAGCCCTTCGTACAAGTAAACGTCTTCCGGGCGAATAAAACTTGTGCCCGTTAGCAACCAACCGCGCTTGTCTTCACTCATTAAATACTTTCGGCAAACGCTTTCAAAAGCGTAACCATTGTCCATTTTAGCAATTTCTTTCTCGTGAGCAACTAAGTTATCGTGGAAGGTGTGCGCCGAGCAATCGTTCAAGCAACCGCTGTTTGCAAGCAAGAACATTTGCTTGCCGTTTTTATCACACCACGCTCTAATTTCTCTAAGCGCTTTAAGGTCACGGTTTTTTTCGCGTTGAATATAAAAACTATCAAAGTATTCAGAAACGTATTCTAAACCGTGAACAGTGCCTATTTTCATATTGACTGAAGCGCGAACGTCAATCCCGTTAAAATTTTGCTTTATAAACTTGGCAATTAACGGAGAAGTGGTAGTTACCGAAGTTAAGTTAAAACGGCTTGCATAATCTAACGTTTCGCCAACTTGATTAAACAAAGCGCGAGATTGCGCCATCTCTCCATAACAGTTTGCATTAAATAAAAGGTTGAGTTTAATTCCTTCGCTTGCAAGTTTTTCGAGATCTCTTATCTGTTTTGCTTGCGCTTCCCAAGGCGTTAACCCTTCGCTACGAGTTTGATCGTTCCTACCGCTTGGGAACGCGCCCCAAGAACAGTAAACTTCGTAAATATTTTCCTTTCTTTTTATAATTTCGTTAGTCAAACTCTCGCCCGACCTAACGCTATATCCAACGGAAAACTTCATCTCTTTATCCTTTTGATATTTTTATAAAATAATTATACTGCATTTTTTATTACTATAATAGCATAAAATAAACCTAAAAACTACACAAAATAAACTTTTTTACTTGATTATTATTATGGTTTTAGTTATAATTAAATAGAAAAAGGGGGGTGGCATTTTGAATTATTTGAAGATAAATCCGTTTATAAGATACGCAGGTCAACACACTTATCACTATAACAAGCGTGAAAATAGCGTGTGTTACGATTGCAGATTGTTCTATATCGAGCAAGGCAAAGGCACGCTTTTCGCAAACGGGCAAACGTATTTAATCTCTGGTAACGAAGCGGTTTTTTTACCACCCGAAAGCGTGTATCGCTTTTCATTTTCAAACCCAAGCGCAATTAAGATTTTTATACTCAATCTTGACCTAACTGATGAATTTTCGGCCTATAGCAAGTCTTTTAGCACTGCAACCGAAGAAACGTTTGATAAAACGCTAACGTTAAAATACGATTTGCCAAGTGAATTTCAAACGCCAATCGTTCAAAAAAACGCCTTTTCAATCCGCGAAAATATGATAAAATGCATTGATTTATTCTTGCAAAAAACCCCGTATTATAAAGAAGACGTTTCAGCCCTTGCAAAACTATCTCTGCTTGAAATTTTACGCGGACAGCAAAGTGACGACTATTCCGTTATCCAAACCGTTTTAGAGTTTGTTAGAGAAAATTACAGTTTGCCAACCCTTACCAACCAAACGATTGCCGAACGCTTCCACTACCACCCTAACTACTTAAATAGGATAATTAAGGCGTACACTAAAAAAACCTTGCACGAATACCTTTTAGATTACCGTATCCAAATGGCAAAGCGATATTTATCTTCAACAAAACTTAGCGTAACGCTAATTGCGGAAAAAACTGGATTTTCTTCTTACACTTATTTTATAAGGTATTTTAACAAAAAAACGGGGGAATCTCCCCTTCAATATCGCCGTAGTCACGAAAGCATAGGTATGTAAGAGCAATTTAAAAGAGAAGGAAGTTCCTTCTCTTTTTTAATCTTTGCTAATAACCTTTTTTTGCCAAGATCTTTCGCCACATTTTGGGCATTTGAGATATTTAGTTCTACCCATGTGCATTGAAAAACTTGCCTGTTTAAAGGTGGGAACGTGTTTATGCCCACATTTTTGGCACTCGTAATACCCTGCAACTTGCTCTATTTTCATAGCGAAAAATAACCCCACAGCGCACGGAATAACGCCCGAACAAACGAGAACTATTCTTTGCCAAGTTTCAAGTTTTAAATATGCGGCTAATAGTATAGGAATTAACAAAACCAAAACGGATAAAACGATTATAACCACTTCTAAAGTAAGCAGTCTTTTATCCGCTTGTTCTTTTTGTTTTACGGCTTCTATTAAGTTTTTTTCTAATTGATTTTTATAATCATCCATACTCAAAATCTCTCCCGATAATAATTCGTTAACGCTTATTTTTAAAATAGAACACAGTTCAAGCATAATTGAAGAATCGGGCATAGTTTTACCCGTTTCCCATCTTGAAACGGCTCTATCGGTTATGCCGAGTTTTTCAGCAAGTTCAAACTGAGTTAAGTTAACAAACTTTCTTCGCTCGGCTATAAATTTACCTATTTTAATTTGATCCATTTGTGCCTCCTTTCATAATTATTGTATACCACTTATTTAAAAAAGTCTACAAACAGTTAGTTGAGTTCAAAAATACCCGTTTTTGCCATATAAACGCCATAACGTATATGCGTTTTTTAGTGTTTGACAAGTAATTGCGAAATAAAAACAAAAAGAGAAGTGTTGCTTAACACTTCTCTTCTTATGTTATTATTTAATAATTTTTCACCCTAGTTTTAGCGGTTTATACACCGAGTTCTTTTTTATAAATATCTACCATTTTTGTAGCCCATATATCAACAGTATAATTTGCTAAAAGATATTCTCTACTTAAGATTAATTCTTCTTGCGTAAAGGTTCTTTCTCCATTGATATATTTTTCCATTTCCGTTGCCAATTCTTGGCTATTCTCTTTTTCGAATAAGGTTACGCTTTTTTGACCGATAGCCCATGAAACACCTTCAATATTGCTAGAAATGATAGGCAATCCACCCAGCATCGCCTCTGCAATCGCATTTGAAAACGTTTCACCCCTACTAGCGGAAATAAAGCAATCACTTTCCGCAAACAATTCTGACACGTTTTCACGCGCATCAATAAGTTTTAATTCTGGATAATCTTCTAGTTTAAACTCTTTGTCTTTAATAAAATTAGAAGTATCTTTACTTTTAGTAACGTTCAACTCGTACTTTTCCGTATATTTGTTGTGTAAAATTTTTACTGCTTCTAAAACAGTATCTAACCCTTTGGTGAACCCTCTACCACCAAACATTAAAAACTTGTACTTATCACTAACTTTTAACGAGTGATTTTTATAATCTACTCTACTCTCGTCAATACCATTAGGACAAACTATTACCTTGCCTTTAAATCCCATCTTGCGCAATTCAGATTCAAAACTATTATTTAAAACAATTGCCAAACTTTTTTTACAATGAAATCTATACTGGAGTGTATTTCGTATCTTTTTATGTATTTTATCTCTAAACGTAACTGCAGGTTCGTGTGCATTACGACAATGAATTATATGTTTTGCGTTACTTTTGCTCTTTTTAATCGCAAGAGCACAAAATTCATCGTAACCATCAAAATGGCTA
>JAFWXO010000026.1 GCA_017545865.1 Clostridia bacterium
ATGGGAAGCATTATTAAAGTTCCGATTAGTTCTATAACAAATATTCCTTTTATTATAAAGCCAACTAAACGAACTATGCCGCCTACGCTTGGAGCAGATATTGCTTCTTTCATCGTGCCACGACCAAAAAGACCAATTTTTTTACCCGAAAGTAGCGCAAACGATATCGCTACCGTTACAATACCCATACCACCGATTTGGATTAAAATCAATATTATTATTTGCCCAAAAATCGTCCAATGCGTTGCCGTATCAAAAACAACGAGCCCCGTCACACATACAGCTGACGTTGACGTAAACAAAGAATCAATAAAGGAAGTCCATCCGCTCGATTTACTTGATATAGGAAGGCAAAGCAAAAATGCTCCAATAAAAATTACTGCTGCAAAACCGAGTAAAATTATTTGAAAGGAAGATAATTTGAATTTTGTTTTAACTTCCATAAACGCACCTCTATAATATCTTTCTTCGCTAATTATTGTACTATAATTTTTATAAAGAATACGTTATGATTTTTCTCGTCGACATTAAGATTGTATAAAGAAAACTCTCGCCATTTAATAACGAGAGTTAAACAAAAAAATCAGACCCCGTAATGGAATCTGATTTTTCTCCGCTTGAAAGTGCAATTTCCTATAAATTTTTAATGTTTCAAAAAATCCCTAAGAGAAGAGCAATTTGTTGCTTAATTTTATTTGTTTTCGTATTGTTCTTTGTGGGCTTGGCGAATTTTTTGTTCAACTTCAAGCATAATATCGGGGTTTTGAGTTAAATAATCTTTAGCTTTTTCCCTACCTTGAGCGAACTTATCTCCGTTATAACTAAACCATGCGCCAGACTTTTCAAACACGCCGTATTGAACGCCAAGGTCAACTAAACAGCCTTCTTGAGAAACGCCGTGACCGTAAATAACGTCAAACTCAGCGGTCTTGAACGGAGGAGCAAGTTTGTTTTTAACGATTTTAGCCTTAGTTCTATTACCAAACAAACCGTCGCCATCCTTAAGCGCATCTGCCTTTCTAATATCAATGCGAACGGAAGCGTAGAATTTAAGCGCTTTACCACCCGGGGTTGTTTCGGGGTTACCAAACATTACGCCAACTTTTTCACGGAGTTGGTTGATGAAAATAACGCAAGTTTTGCTCTTGCTCGTAATACCAGTAAGTTTTCTAAGCGCTTGCGACATAAGCCTTGCTTGAAGACCAACGTGGCTATCGCCCATTTCCCCTTCAATTTCCGCCTTAGGCGTTAATGCGGCAACAGAGTCGATAACGATAACGTCAACAGCGCCACTTTTAACCAAACTTTCAGTAATATCAAGCGCTTGTTCACCCGTATCCGGTTGAGAAACGTATAAATCTTCAAGGTTAACGCCAAGTTTTTGAGCGTAAGACGGATCTAACGCGTGTTCCGCATCGATAAACGCCGCAATACCGCCCTTCTTTTGAGTTTCCGCAATAACGTGGAGCGCAACGGTAGTTTTACCAGAAGATTCAGGACCGTAAATTTCAACGATTCTTCCACGGGGAACACCGCCAACGCCAAGCGCTAAGTCAAGCGCCATACAACCCGTGGGGATAACTTCAATATTGATATCCGCCGAGCCTGCGCCAAGTTTCATAATAGCGCCTTTGCCATATTGTTTTTCGATTTGACCGAGCACTTGCTCTAATGCTTTTTGTTTTTCGTTCATAATTTTATCCACCTTTAATTTTTCTTATATTAAACGTCAAAATCACCGCTTCTAAGCGCTGTAACCGCGTGAAATAACGCAGTGGTTACGCCTAAATTAGTTATATCTTCTCTCGTGCCTTTAAACTTATGTTTAAAAACGGTGATTTTACTCTTACTGCCTATACCTATATAACAAAGCCCTACCGGAAAATCAGAATCATCTGACGTTGGGCCTGCAATACCCGTTGTTGAAATTGCAAAGTCACAACCTTTTTCTAACAAGCCTTTGCACATTTCAGATGCTACTTGACTGCTAACGGGCTTAAACGTATCGAGAATTTGATAACTAACGCCCAGCCTATCGTGTTTAGCATCGGGCGAATATGCAACAACACCTTCGTAAAAGACCTTGCTTGCGCCCGAAACCGACGTTATTGCGCTTGATAACCTTCCACCCGTAAAACTCTCTGCAACGGAAATCTTTGCTTTTCTAAGCGTTAAAATTTTAAGAAGTTGCTCTTTTAAAGAAATATCCGCTTCCGCGTAAATATACTTGGAAAATTTTGATAAAAATTCCTTTAAAAACCCGTCTACCATAGTAGCCATCAAAGCGGAATAATCAATCTTCAACAAAACGTCACTCCCGCTTGTTGATAGCGAAAATTCAACGGCTTTTTCTTTTAAAAAAGAAGAAAGTTCATCCGTTTGAACGCCGTAAAGTTTAAAAATTTGCGATGGTTTCATCAAAACACGTCCCTATTCTTTACGAGATAATAAACGCCCGAATATACCGTTAACGCAACCGAAATTAAAAATAACACTATGCCTGGAATATAAAGCACGTTAAAGTGAACGGCAACGAGTAAGAAAAGCATAGCAAAATCGGTAGCAAAAGTTTTAATCTTGCCAACGTTTTCCGCAGCGAGAACTTTGCCCTTGCCCGCCGCAATCATGCGAAGGAAACAAACAACGAGTTCTCTTGCAACGATAATAGTTACACCTATTCCCCCTGCAAGAGCGCCGAAAGTAAAGCCGAAAGTACCTGCAAACACTAAGGGATTAGTGAGCATTACCGTTAAAACGGCAAGAACTAAAACCTTATCTGCAATCGCATCTAAGAACTTGCCTAGATCAGTTACGAGATTATATTTTCTTGCAATATAGCCGTCTAAGAAATCTGTGAAAGATGCAATAGCGAAAACGCCGGCGCAAATAATATAGTTATACGGTATAAACGTCATATAAAAGAGCGCAACCGCAATAGGAACCATAACAATTCTCGTAAGTGAAAGTTTATTTGGTAAATTCATTTGATACTTCTCCATATAAATCGTATTCTTCTCCGCGAGTAATTTTTACCGCGTACTTTTCCCCTTGGGAAATAATGCCGTCACTTGTAAAGTAAACCCTACCGTCAACGTCGGGCGCGAACCCGTAAAACCGCCCGTAGAAAGATTGCTTTTCGTAATCAACCCCGTCGCAAACAACTTCAAGCGTTTGCCCTACGAAACTGCTAAGTAACTTTTTGGAAATAGACTTTTGAACGGCGTAAAGTTTCTTAACCCTTTTTTGCTTAACCTTTTCATCTATTTGATTTGGAAGTTTATAAGCAGGCGTAAACTCTTCCCTTGAATAAGCAAAGAAACCTGCGTTTAAAAACTTTGCTTGCTTTATAAACTTGATAAGACCTTTAAAATCTTTTTTCGTTTCCCCCGGGAAACCAGCGATAAACGTTGAGCGAATAGCAATACCCGAAATTTCGCTCTTTAACTTTTCAACGAGCGCAAGATATTCTTCTCTCGTACCACGCCTATTCATGCGTTTTAAAACGGAGTTTTCAGAGTGTTGAAGGGGAATATCTATATACTTTAACACTTTATCGTTAGTTTTTATCTCGTTGATAAGTTCATCGGTCAAAACGTCAGGATAACAATAAAGTAAGCGAAGTTTTTTAACGTTATCAAGTTTTGAAAGTTCTTGAATAAGCGAAACGATTTTCTTTTCGCCGTATAAATCTTCGCCGTAACGAGTAACGTCTTGCGCAACTAAGATAAGTTCTTCAATATCGCCAAGTTCTTTGGCTTCTAAAACTAATTCTTCAATCGGGGTTGAAATATATTTACCCCTAATCTTAGGAATTAAACAGTAAGTACACTTATTGTTGCACCCGTCTGCTATTTTAAGGTATGAATAGTGACAAGGTGTTGTCATAATTCTATCTTTTATTGCAACTTTTTTATTTTTTCCTACGAAATTTACCCTAAAACCTTTGTAAGTTTCTAAAATAGCGTCAACTAAAAGGTCGTAATCGTTTACGCCTAAAAAAGCGTCAACTTCAATAAGTTCGTCAAAAACGTCATCTATAAACTTTTCGGGAAGGCAACCCGTAACGATAATTTTTTCAAGATTGCCGTTATCTCTTAAAGCGTTAACGGAAAAAATCGTTTCGATGGCTTCCGCCCTTGCGCTTTCTAAAAAGGCGCAAGTATTGATTATAACTACGTTTGCCTTTTCAACTTCGTTAACGATAGTGGCGTTTTTATCTATGAGAGCAAGCGCCCTTTCGGAGTCTACTCTATTTTTATCGCAACCGAGTGATATAAGCCCGATTTTTTTATCTTTAAGCATTATTCCGCACCGAATTTTTCTTCAAAATCTTCTTTGGTCATAATCATTTGGCGTTTACCACCCACCGCGTTAGGCGTGATATAGCCGTTATCGGTAAGCCAGTCTATAATCTTACCTGCTTTTGGGAAACCAACGGCAAGTTTTCTTTGTAAAAAGGACATTGAAAGTCCGCCAAAACTATACCCAACGCGCATCGCTTTGATATAGATGGGATCAATTCCACCGTCTTCCCCACCGCCAACCGTTGAAGAAACTCCACCTTCAGAAGATGCCCCGTCTTCACTAGCAGTAGAAGAAGATACCCTTGATTTGATTTTGGACCAGTTGTTAAGATCGAAATACTTGTCGTTATTTTCGCTAACGTAGTCAATAACGGCGTACATTTCCTCATCTGAAACGTAAGCGCCCATAACACGCTCAACGGCAAGCATACCGCCCGTTTTATACAAACAGTCGCCCCTGCCGAGCAATTTTTCAGCGCCCGGCTCGCCAAGAGATACTTGCGAGTCTATCGCAGATGACGCTCTAAACACTATTCTTGCGGGCAAGTTAGATTTGATAGGACCTTCAACAACGTCAACTGACGGTCTTTGCGCGGCAAGAACTAAGTGAATACCCGCCGCTCTTGCCTTTTGAGCAAGAAGGCATACCTTTGTGGCAACGCCCTTTTTATCTTGCAACATAATATCGGCAAACTCGTCCATTATAATAACGATTCTTGGCATAATGCGTTCGCCGTTCGCCTTGGCGCGCGTGTTGAAGTCTTTAATGTTTTTAGCCCTTGCAGCAGCAAGTTGGCGATACCTTGATTCCATTTCTTCAACAGCCCAAGTAAGCATTGAATTAGTCATAGGAACGTCTTCAATAATTTCGCCGAACATCATGTGCGGAATTTCTTTGAACGGTTCTAAATCAACGCGCTTGGGGTCAACGATAACGAACCTAAGTTCATCAGGACCGTATTTAGTTATTAAACTCAAAATGAGCGTGTTTAAACATACGCTCTTACCCGAACCCGTAGTACCCGTTACTAAAACGTGTGGCATATCCGCTAAATCTAATGAAACGGGAGTACCGATAACGTCTTTACCCAAAGCAAAGGTAAGCGAGAAAGGTTTAGAGTTGATAAATTGATCGGATACGATAATATCTTTGATATTAACGGTATCGGCTTCTTTGTTTGGAACTTCAATACCAACGAAAGAAGTATTAGGAACGGGCGCTATCATACGGATTGCGCTCTTTGCGGCAATTCTAAGGTTTAAGTCGCCTTGAAGTTTGGTAACCTTGCTCATTGGAACGTTTGGCGGAATTGCAATATCAAACCTTGTTACCGCAGGGCCTTTGAACACCCTTGGAATTTCAGTATCAACGCCGAACGTTTTAAGCGTGGTTAATATTTTAGCCTTAACTTCCGCCTTGAAAACTTCCGTTTCGTAGTTATTTGAAGAATTATCCGCCGTTTTAAACAAGGATACGGGCGGTTTTTTATACTTGTAGTTAATCGGCATATTTTCAATAAGCCGTTTTGCATATTCGAGATTTTCTTCGGGCTGAGTTTCTTCCTTAATAGGCTCTTTTACTTCATTTTCAACCTTAGGCTCGGTCAAGGTTTTTAAAAACTCGGTTGTTGAATTAACGATAGGCTCGTCAATCTCTTGAGTTTCAGTAACAACGGGCTCAATTTTAACTTCTTCTTCCTTAGGGGAAACGTTAAAGGAAAAACTATCGTCAAGCGTATAATCTTTAACCACTTCTTCTTTTTTAATAGGGGAAGAAACGCCATCGTCAAAAATCTTCTTGCGCGCGTCTTCTTGGCTAACGCTATCAACCCTTAAACCGCTTGAAGAAAACCCGTCGCTAAACGTTTGAGAATAAGTGTTTTGCGAAGGAGCGCCGTATAAAATCTTCATATTTTCTTCGTGCTTTTCTCTATCGTTATATACGGGCGGTTCGGGGTACGGCGTTTGATAATTGTTAGGTTGAGCGCCGTAAAGTTCGTTCCTTTCGTAACTTTGGTATCCGCCTGTTTGATAGCCGTTTTGCATAAAGGGCGGGCGATCTAACGGTTGTTGAGTGGGATAACCACCGCCAAAAGCGTTATAGCCGTTATTATAGCCAAACGGGGTTTGCGGTTGAGAAAAGTTTTGCGGTGGTTGAGTAGGAATCGTAGGCTCAACGCTTTGCTCTTTACTTTCTTGATTATCTTCTCCCCTTTCCGATTTTTTAACGCGGAATTTTACCGATAAGAACAAATAACCGAGTATCAAAAGCAAGAAGGAAAGCCACGCGCCGAGATAAGTTATATACCTAACGGGGAAATAAGTTACGAGCGAGAACAACGCTCCGCCCGCTACGGGGCTACCAAGCCTTGCCGACTCAAAGCAGAAAGATAAATAAGAAGAATAATCGCTTGCCTTATTTTGCCCAGTCCAAACGGTTAAAAGGCAAATAAATAAGAACAAGAAAATAAACAAACTTTTAAACTTCTTTATAGGTTTATTTGTTTTTGGCTTTTTGCCAACGAGCATTGTAAATCCGATAAAAACGAGCACGAGCAAAAGCGGGTACGACAAATACCCGAAAAGACCCAAGATAAACACCTGAACTTCTTTGCCGATTTCAAACAAAACGTTTTCGCCAAAGAGAAGGCAAACCGCAAGTAAAAAGGCGGAAACTATTAAAGTTACACCCCAAAATTCAACGGTGAAAAATTTATCTTTATTCGGTTTTCCTTTAACTCCGTTACTCAAAATAATGCTCCATAGTAAATTATCGCTATTTTATCATAAAAAGTATACCACACCTTATCGGTTTTGGCAACGGTTAATTAAAAATTAACCGCTTTTTTCTAAATAAAAAATTGCCACGCTTGGTAGCGTGGCAATAATTTAATTAAAATTACTTATTGTCGATAATGTCAACAATGTCTTTAACGGTTTTGATTGATTCAGTTTGTTCGTCAGTAATAGTAACGCCGAAGCCTTCTTCCATAGATAAAAGCATTTCAACAAGATCTAACGAGTCAGCGCCTAAATCTTTAATAATTTCGCTTTCTAAGCAAACCTTATCTTCAGAAATACCAAGTTTTTCAACTAACATAGCTTTAACTTTTTCAAAAGTAGACATAAATTTTCTCCTTATGATTTTAAATTTATCTTTAATATTATAACAGTTTATTGATTTGTTGTCAATTATTTTCTCAATCTTTAACAACTGCCTATTATTTCAACCCTTTCATAGAAAGGGAAATTCTATTTTTCTTTAAGTCAACACCCTTTACTCTAACTTGAACATGCTCACCAACTTTAACAACAGACTGCGGATTTTTAACGAAACTATCGGAAAGTTCGGAGATGTGAACTAAACCGTCTTGATGAACGCCGATATCAACGAAAGCGCCAAAGTCGGTAACGTTTCTAACAACGCCGGAAATTACCATACCTTCTTTAAGGTCTGAAAGGGAAAGAATATCTGAGCGTAAAACGGGTTTTGGAAGATCTTCTCTTACGTCGCGCCCCGGCTTTACGAGTTCGTTTGCAACGTCGGTTACCGTATCCAAGCCAAGCCCGCAATACTCCGAAACTTTTTCGACGCCAAACTTTTGGATTTTTGACGGTAATTCCGCAATTTTTCCATTTTCAACGTCAACGGGAGTATAGCCGAATAACGACAATAATTTCTCAGCGCCTTCGTAAGATTCGGGGTGAACTGCCGTGTTATCTAAGATGTTTTTACCACCGACAATTCTCAAAAAGCCTGCGCATTGAGTATACGCCTTTTCGCCGAGTTTTTTTACCTTTAAAAGTTGCTTTCTCGAAGTAAATTTGCCGTTTTCTTCACGGTATTCGATAACGTTTTTAGCGATGGCTTTGTTAAGCCCTGCAACGTAAGAAAGTAGCGATGCGCTAGCAGTATTAAGATCAACGCCAACGGTGTTAACGCAGTCTTCAACCGTACCGCCTAAAACCTCGTCAAGACGGGCTTCTGGCATATCGTGTTGATATTGCCCAACGCCTATTGATTTTGGATCTATTTTAATAAGTTCGGCAAGGGGGTCTTGAAGTCTTCTTGCGATAGAAACTGCGGAACGCTCAGCAACGTCAAAATCGGGGAATTCTTCAGCGCCGAGTTTAGATGCCGAGTAAACGGATGCGCCCGCTTCACTAACAACGATATACGAAACCTTTCTATCGCACTCTTTGATAAGATCGGCAATAAAAATTTCAGATTCTTTTGACGCAGTTCCGTTACCTATTGCAATAACGTCAACGTTGAAAGTTGAAATGAATTTTTTAAGTATAACTTTTGCTTGTTCTTTCTTCTTTTCATCGGGAAGCGTTGCAAAAACAACGTTTTTACCAAGAACTTTGCCCGTTTCATCAACGACTGCAATCTTACAACCAGTTCTTAGCCCCGGGTCAAAACCCATAACCACTTTGCCTTTTAAAGGAGATTGCATTAAAAGGGGTCTAAGATTGTTTTCAAAAGTCTTTATCGCTCTTTCTTGAGCGTTTTCGGTAAGAACGTTTCTAACTTCCCTTTCGATTGACGGCTCTATAAGGCGTTTATACGCATCTTCAACCGCCAAAGTTATAAAATTAACGTAAGGGCTGTCAAGTTTTATAACGCTTCTTTTAATAACGTTATGCCCTACCGTTTCGGGAATTGAAAGTTTAACTTTAAGTATTCCGTCCTTTTCGCCACGGTTAACGGCTAAAACTCTGTGCGACTTTAAATCTTGAACAGATTCGGAAAACTCTTTATACATTTCGTAAACGCCGGCTTTTTCCGAGTTTTCCATAGCGCCCTTAGAAAAACTTGAACTTAATACGCCAAGCCTTATAAACATACGCCTTAAAGCCTTTCTAATCTCAGCGTTATCGCTAATCATTTCGGCGACAATATCGGAAGCGCCGTCAAGCGCGTCTTGAACGGTTAACACGCCCAAGTCTTCATTGATATAATCCTTTGCAAGTTCTTCAAGCGGTAAGCCGTTTTTATCTTGCTCAAATATTGTTTCGGCAAGCGGTAACAAACCTTTTGCGATAGCCTTGGTTGCTCTCGTTTCCTTTTTCTTTTTGAAAGGTCTATAAATATCTTCAACTTCAGTTAAAGTTTCCGCCTTTTCAAGCGCTAAGGCAATTTCTTCGGTGAACTTGCCCTGCTCGGTTATCGACTTTTCAACTTCTTGCTTTCTCGTTTCTAAATTTCTAAGATAGTTAAGCCTATCCACGAGCGAACGCAAAACTTGATCGTCGATATGCCCTGTGAGTTCTTTTCTATAACGGGCGATAAAGGGAATAGTATTCCCCTCGTCAAGCAAAGAAACAACGTTGTCGGTATGTTCTTTAGTTAAGTTGAATTCCTGCATCAATCTTTCATTTATGTTCATGAGTTCTCCGTTTTAAAATTAAGTAAGAATTTTTATCTAAATCGTAAGATTTTTGTGTTTTACCACTAATAAGATCAATATAATTTTCGGCTTTTACGCTAAAAGCGTAATTCCCCGCATTTATCGCTACGACTATTTCGCTACTTCCTTTCGTTCGCTTAAAGGCAAAAACCCCGTTTTCGGCGTGCAAAATTTCCACTTTGCCGTCAATAAACAAGTCGTTTTCACGCCTTATCTTAGAGAGTTTTTTAACGAGTTTTAAAATATCTTTATCGCCATCGTTAAAGTTCATACACGCGCGGTTAAAAGGGTCTTTCCCCCCTTCAAAACCTATTTCATCGCCGTAGTAAACGGATGGAACGCCGTATATCGTAAAAATAAACGCAAGCGCTTGTTTAAGCCGAGATTTTCCTATCTCTCGCTCAAAAGGCGTGAGTTTAAAGGTCGATAAAACATCTCTATCGTCGGGGATTTTAGCGCCCGATAAAACGGATAATATTCTTGGCGTGTCGTGAGTGCCTAAGATATTCATTAAAGAGTTTAAAACACACGGCGGATAGTTGTGAATTTGCTCTAACACCGTTTGTTTTAAAAGGTTTACTTTTCCAGTCAAAAGATAGTCGATTATAGCCGTTTTTAAGGGATAGTTCATAACCGAATCAAGCTCGTCACCCCAAAAATATTCGCAACGGCGGGAATACGCTATCTTGTTTGACGCATCTTCCCAAACTTCGCCTATGATAACGGCGTCTTTATTGCTTTTTTTAACCGATTTTCTTATCTTTTTAACAAAGTTTGAAGGGAGTTCGTCAACAACGTCAAGCCGAACGCCCGAAACGCCGAAATCAAAATATCTCGGCATAACTTTTTCAGTTATAAAATCTTCAAAATCAGTTGCGTTTTTATTGATCGTTGGCAGTACGTTTATTCCCCACCAAGACGTGTAAAGGTTAGGAAATTTTTGAAAGGTATACCAACTGTGATACTTTGATTTTTCCGACTGGTAAGCGCCAAGTTCTGGATAATTACCGTATTTATTAAAATAAACGCTATCGTCGCCCGTGTGATTGTAAACCCCGTCGAAAATAATTTTTATTCCAAGTTTTTCCGCTGATTTAACAAGCGAAGAAAACTCTTTATCAGTTCCAAGCAAACTATCAAACTTTAAATAGTCGGAAGTATCGTATCTATGGTTTGAATAAGACTCTGAAACGGGGTTTAAATATATTGCGGTAACGTTTAACGATTTTAAATAGGATAGTTTTTCTTCAATTCCTTTAAAATTACCGCCGAAAAAGTCGTTATTTAAGATTTTACCTTGCTCGTTTGGTTTCCAAAGCGGTGTTTCACCCCAAACTCGCATATTTTCTTTAAGTTTTACGTTTGCTTTTTTCGACCTATTAAACCTATCTGGAAAAATTTGATAAATTACCCCGCCTTTTAACCAGTTTGGTGTTTTAAAGGTTCTTTTATATACGGTTAATTGATATTTTTGTAAAAGATTTTCGCTTTCATAGCGCGAAGCTAACAAAAACTCATCTCTACCAAACAACTCGCCGTCAACTAAAAAATAATAAAAATACAACCCCACTTGCAAGCCTTGTAGCGTAACCGAAAACAAGCCGCCTACTTTTTGCATAGGGTAAACGGCTTTTTTTCCACTTTTGTCGTTACGGAGTATTAAAAAGCACTCTTTTGCGTTTGAACTTGCGAAAATATTAAGAGTTTCGCCACTTTTTATACTACCGCCGTGACTATTAAAGTTTATATCAAGGGGGTTATACTGAAATATCATTTAATTTCTTTTAAGTTCCAAATATTATCTGCGTATTCTCTAATCGCTCTATCCGCAGCAAATCTGCCTGCGCCTGCGACGTTGATAAGAGATTTTTCCGCCCATTTAAGTTTGTTTTCGTAAAGTTTTTCAAGGCTTGCGCGCGCCGTTTGATAATCGTTAAAGTCCGCCATACACATATACGGGTCTGCAACTCTATTGTTAGTTAACAAGTAGTCGGCTATCATAGCAAAACTTTCGCCGTTGTAACCGCGTTTTAACGCATCGATAACCTTTTGAAGTTTAACGTTATTGTTATAAAATTCAGTTGCGTTATAACCGGACTGCCAAAGCTCGTCAACTTCGTGAGATTTAAGACCAAATATGAAGATATTATCAAGACCAACCGCTTCGCTCATTTCAACGTTAGCCCCGTCAAGCGTGCCGAGAGTTAAAGCGCCGTTAATCATAAACTTCATATTACCCGTACCGCTCGCTTCTTTGCCTGCGGTTGAAATTTGCTCGGAAACTTCAGCGCTCGGCATAAGTTTTTCAGCCATGGTAACGTTGTAATCTTCAAGATAAACAACTTTAAACTTTTCTCTAATCTTGGGGTTGGGGTTTTTATTGATATCTTCTGCTAAATAGCAAATAAGTTTGATAATTTGCTTAGCAAAATAGTACCCCGGCGCTGCCTTCGCTGCAAAAATAAACGTTTTTGGAAGCATAGGAAGGTCAGGATTTTCTTTAAGGTCGTTATATATAGATATAACGTTCATAGCGTTTAAAAGTTGGCGTTTATATTCGTGAAGGCGTTTTGCTTGCACGTCAAACATAGTTGCGGGATTGATTTTTACGCCTTGCTTTTTGAAAACGTAATTACTAAACTGCTCTTTCTTGATTGCTTTAATCTCGTTTAAGCGTGCAAGAACCGCTTTATCTTTCTTAAACGCTAAAAGTTTTTCAAGTTCGCTTGCATCTTTAACAAACCCGTCGCCTATAAGTTCGGTTAAAAGAGCGGAAAGCTCTTTGTTAGACTGGCAAAGCCATCTTCTATGCGCGATACCGTTGGTAACGTTAGTAAACTTATCGGGCGTTACTTGATAAAAATCTTTGAAAACGCTTTCTTTAATAATGTTACTGTGAAGCGCAGAAACGCCGTTTACCTTATGCGAGCCTATAACCGAAAGGTTAGCCATCCTAACTTGCCCGTGGCTAAGAATTGCCATTTTTTCAATTTTATTCCAGTCGCCGGGGAATAAATTCCACATTTCACCGCAGAAACGTTGGTTGATTTCTTTAATAATAGCGTGAATTCTTGGAAGCCTTCTTTCAATAAGATCTTCGTTCCACTTTTCAAGCGCTTCGGGCATAACGGTGTGGTTTGTGTAAGCCACCGTGTTTGTAACGATATACCAAGCGTCGTCCCAAGTAAAGCCGTGCTCGTCCATTAAAAGACGCATAAGTTCGGGAATACAAAGCGCGGGGTGCGTATCGTTTATATGAATAGCAGCCTTTTCGGGTAGATTTTGGAGCGTACCGAATCTATGCAAATGGTCGCTCAAAATGTTTTGCAACGTTGCCGAAACTAAGAAATATTGTTGTTTAAGCCTTAAAGACTTTCCTTCGTAATGGTTATCCGATGGATATAAAACTTTGCTTATAAGTTCTGCTTCGTTGTTTTCTTTTAAACTTTCCATATAATTTCCTTGCGAGAAGGAATTCATATCGAATTTATCAACTGCTCTTGCCGCCCAAAGCCTTAAAATAGAAACGGCTTCGCTATCTTTTCCCGAAATCATCATATCGTAAGGAACGGCTTCAACTTCGTTGTAGTCAACGAGCCTTGCCTTCATGCCGTTTTCAGTCCAAGTTTCTAAAACTTTTCCGTCAAACTTAACCTTAAAGGTTTTATCAAGGCGTTGAGTAAGCCAAACTTCACCACCGGGAAGCCAAATATCGGGAAGTTCCGTTTGCCACCCGTCAACGATTTTTTGCTTGAACAAGCCGTATTCGTATCTTATTGAAAAGCCCATAGCGGGATAATTGCAAGATGCAAGCCCGTCCATAAAACAAGCGGCAAGTCTACCTAAACCGCCGTTGCCAAGGCCAGCGTCGGGCTCGTGTTCGTAAAGATTGTCAAGCGAAAAGCCTTTCGATGATAAAATTTTATCAAAAACTTCTTCTAAGCCTAAGTTGTAAACGCTGTTTTTAAGCGTTCTGCCGAGCAAAAACTCCATGCAGAGATAGTATACTCTTTTCCCCTTAGCGTCTTTAATTTTATAGTGATAGTTTTTTCTTTTTTCAAGCAAGATATCTCTGACCGACATTACTACCGCTTTGTAGATTTGGTCTTCAGTTGCCTCTTGAAAGGTAACGCCGAAATATCTTGAAAGTTTGCCAAGAAGAAGGGTTTCGGCTTCTTTTTGAGTCATTGTAGTTTTGCTCATAATTCTCCTTATAGTAAAAAATTAAAGTAAATTTTCGTAAACTTTTTCGTATTCCTTAGCCGATTTTTTCCACGAGAAATCGGTTTTCATCGCCGTTTGAACGATTTTATCCCAAACGGGCTTATCTTTATAGGTGTAAACTGCGTCTTTTAAAACGTATAACATTTCGTGGGCGTTATAGTTTTCAAACCTAAAACCGTTACCGGACTTTCTATCAAGATTGAACGGTTTTATACTATCGGCAAGCCCACCCGTTTTTCTAACGACGGGCACAGTTCCGTATCTTGCGGCAATCATTTGCGATAAACCGCACGGCTCAGATTTAGACGGCATTAAGAAAATATCCGCCCCTGAATATATCTTTGACGACAAGTCTTTATTGTATGCAATAACCGCCCTTGCTTTGCTCGAATACTCGTCTTGAATTTTTCTAAAGAAATCTTCGTATTGTTTTTCGCCTTTACCAAGTATAACGAGTTGAACGTTTTCACATAAAAGTTCGTCGATAACGCCTTTTAAAAGGTCAACGCCCTTATGCCCTACGAGCCTTGATATCATAGCGATAACGGGAACGTTTTCCTTTTCGGGAAGACCGAGCATTTTTTGAAGTTCCTTTTTGCAAACGGCTTTACCAGATAAATCTTTAGCCGAGTAATTTGCAAAAACTCTCTCGTCTTTTTCAGGGCTATAAACTTTTTGGTCAATGCCGTTGAGTATTCCAACCGTTTTATGCGCAACCGCCGTAACAATGGGCGATAAGCCGTGTGAGAAATAATCGTATTTAATCTCGGTTGCATAGGTTGGAGAAACGGTGGAAACAACGTCAGAAAGCATCATTGCGCCCTTTAAAAGATTAACGCAGTTATCGTATTCAAGGTCGGGATAAAACTCGTTTGAAAGCCCAAAAACGTCACCTAAAATATCTTTGCCGAACTTGCCTTGATATTCGATGTTGTGAATTGTGAACATCGTTTTAATCTTATCGTATCCGTATTCATACTTAAACATCGTTTTAAGATAAATTACCGATAACGCCGACTGCCAGTCGTGCGCGTGAACGATATCGGGATAAAAATCGAGATAGCGCATTAACGTTAAAGATGCTTTTGAGAAGAAAGCAAATCTTTCGCCGTCATCGTAAAACCCGTAAAGCCCATCGCGAAGGAAATAATATTCGTTATCTAAAAAATAAAACTTAACGCCTTCGTAATCGTATTCAAAAAGCCCGCAATATTGATTTCTCCAAGAAAGCGGAACGTTGAAATTGCCTAAAAAACGAAGTTTGTCGCGATAAAGGGAAGAAAAATCTTTATAAAGGGGGATAACCACCCTAACGTCGTATTCTTTATTTTTAGCAAGCGCTTTGGGAAGAGAACCTATAACGTCTGCTAAGCCACCCGTACCTGCGAACGGGTTTGCTTCAGACGCGATGTATAATACGCTTTTTTTCTTTTCAATAACTACTTCTTTTTTGGTTGTTTTAGCCATTTTAACTCCTTAAACGATTATATTTTTACCTATATAGAAGGGATGAGTTTCAGACCCCGATAATACACGGCGGTCTTTTATTACAACGTTTTTATCCGTTACTATTGCATTTAAAGTAACGTTTTCGCCAGTTATCGTGCCTTGCATTAAAATACAGTTTTTAACAACCGTTCCCCTACCGATTTTAACCCCACGGAATATAATTGAGTTTTCAACCGTGCCTTCGATTACGCAACCGTCTGCAATCAAAGAGTTTTTAACAACGGCGTTTGCGCCGTAACGAGTGGGAGCGCTGTCTTTAACCTTAGTGAAAACGTCTGTCTTTCTAAAGATTTCGTCACGAACGGAGCGATCTAAGAATTTAAGTGACTCCGTGTAATAACTTTGAAGGGAATTAAGCGCAACGTAATAACCCTTATGCTCGTAAGCAAAAATTCTCAAGCCGTTAACGTTTCTTACCAAAACGTCTTTCCCGAAATGCGAAAAACCGTGAGAGAACGCGTCTGCGATCAAAGTTTGAAGTAAAGTTCTCTTTAAAAGGCAAACGTTAGTGTAAAAATTAAGTGTGCCTTGAGTTCTTGGCGAGAAGGAAATTCCCTTTACCCTACCGTTATTTGCAACGTCAACCACTATCTTATTTTGAACGTCTTTAACTTCTTGAGAGTCTTTTTTAACGTAAATCAAAGTAACGTCTGCATTCTTTTCAACGTGTTCTTCTAAAATCTTATCAAAGTTTAAAGTGCAAACGTTATCGCAGTCAGTCATAACCACGTATTCTTCATCAGAACGAGCAAGGAAGTTCTTTGCGCCCCTTAACGCTTCCAAACGAGTGTTGTAAAGCATGTTTTCTTTAAGACCAAAGGGCGGTAAAATGTGAAGACCACCGCGGCGGCGAGCCAAATCCCAGTCTTTACCCGAACCAACGTGGTCCATTAAAGATTGATAGTTACTCTTAGTGATAAGACCAACTTTGGTTATCCCCGAATTTACAAGGTTTGAAAGAGCAAAGTCGATAAGGCGGTATCTTCCTAAGAAAGGAATTGAACCCATAGTTCTATCTTGAGTGAGTTCAGGAACGTTATTATCGTGAATATTTGAAAAAACTAAACCTAATGCGTTCATAATATACCCCCTTAAACGTCCTTTTCAACCATATCGCCGGGCGCAACGACTTTTCCGCTTGAAACGGTTATTCCGCCACCCACAACGGCGATCTTTCTATCTTCCGTTACTCCGCCGACTTTAGCGTTTTCTTCAATAACTGCATATTCCGCTATTATTGAATTTTCAACGTATGCGCCAGCCTTGATTTTTACACCGCTAAATATAATACTGTTTTTAACGACTGCGCCTTCTTCAACTTCAACGTTGTTAGATAAAACGGAATTTTCAACCGTACCGTATATTTCACAACCGGAAATAACGGCGCTATTTACAACCCTTGCCTTATCGCTTATATAATGCGGTGGCTCAACTGGGTTTCTCGACCTTATTATCCAAGACTTTTCATCAACTTGGAAGTTTGGCGTGTCGCCAAGCAAATCCATATTAGCATCGTAAAGCGATGCAATCGTTCCAACGTCTTTCCAGTATCCCGAAAATTCGTAAGACATCATCTTTTCACCAAGAGATAACATCCTTGGCAAAACGTCCCCACCGAAGTCGTTACGGCTACCTTCAAGCTTTTCGTCTTCTTCTAAGTATTTGTAGAGTTTTTCAGCCTTGAAAATGTAAATACCCATTGACGCTAAATCGCTCTTTGGCGCTTTGGGTTTTTCTTCAAACTGATAAATCTCACCGTCGTCTTTTACGTTTAAGATGCCAAATCTTGACGCTTCTTCCATAGGAACTTTAAACGCTGCAATAGTACAGTCTGCGTTAGTTCTTATATGGTGGTCAAGCATCTTAGAATAGTCCATCTTATAAATATGGTCACCCGATAAAATTAAAACGTGTTCGGGATTATAGCGCTTTATAAAATACAAGTTTTGATATATAGCGTTCGCCGTACCCTTAAACCACTCAGAGCCTTCCTTTGCTTGATACGGCGATAAAATGTGAACGCCACCGAAGTTTCTATCCAAGTCCCACGGTTGACCGTTGCCGATATACTCGTTGAGTATAAGCGGTTGGTATTGAGTTAAAACACCTACCGTATCAATGCCAGAGTTTACGCAGTTTGAAAGCGGAAAGTCGATAATTCTATACTTTCCACCGAAAGAAACCGCAGGTTTTGCTATTTTGTTAGTTAAGGCGTATAGTCTACTGCCTTGCCCACCAGCAAGAAGCATAGCCATACATTTTTTCTTGTAAATCATAATTTCCCCCTTGTTATTTACAATTCCTTAATTTATTTTATACCTTTTTTAGGTATATAAACGAAAGTTTCGGGATTTTAATTAAAACGCCCGTTCCACCGTTTTTGTTCTTTTTTGATTTGTATAGCGTTTTTCTAATTTTCCCAAAGCCACCAAAGCGAACTTTATCGGAATTAAACGCCACCTTATATTCCCCTGCGGGAAGTTTTATATAATACTCTCTATCTTCCCCACTCATATTGATAACGGCAATTATTTCTCCGCCGCTCGTATCTCTGCGAATAAAGGAATAAAGATTTTCATCTTTTAGGTCAGCGTCAATCCAAGAAAAACCTTGCCAGCCGTCGTCAATCTCATAAAGGGCTGGGGTTTGCTTGTAAAAACTGTTGAGTTCTTTATAGAAAGTGGAGAGTTTTTCGTGCATAGGATAATCTTTTAAGAAAAACTCCAACCCTTCTTTATAGTCCCACTCTTTAAACTGACCGAATTCCTGCCCCATAAACGTGAGTTTTTTGCCGGGGTGAGCCATCATATAGCCCATTAACGCGCGATTCCCCGCAAACTTATCTTCATATTCGCAAGGCATTCTGTTAAGAATTGATTTTTTGCCGTGCACCACTTCATCGTGAGAAAGGGGCAAAACGTAATTTTCGCTAAACGCGTAAGTTAACGAAAAGGTAAGTTTATTATGGTCGTAACGCCTAAACAACGGGTCTGTTGACATATAGGAAAGCGTGTCGTTCATCCAACCCATATTCCACTTAAAATTAAAACCTAAACCACCTTCGTGAACGGGCCCCGTTATCTTTATATTAGCGGTAGATTCTTCCGCTATCATAAGCGCCCTTGGGTGTCTGCCGAAAACTTCTTTGTTAAGTTTATGGAAAAATGCAATCGCTTCTAAGTTTTTATTCTCGCCAAACCTATTAGGAATCCACTCTCCTGGCTTTCTATCGTAATCGAGATAAAGCATTGACGCAACGGCATCAACCCTTAACCCGTCAACGTGGAACTTTTCAAAAAGGAAAAGCGCGTTAGAGATTAAAAAGCTTTGAACTTCTTCCCTACCAACGTCAAAATACCGAGTGCCCCAAACTTCGTTTTCTTGCCTATCTTTGCCTTGGTATTCGTAAAGGGGCGCGCCGTCAAACTCGTAAAGACCGTGCTCGTCTTTCGGGAAATGCGCGGGAACCCAGTCGACTATAACGCCGATACCCGCCTTATGAAAGGCGTTAACGAGTTTCATAAAATCTTTTGGAGTTCCAAAACGAGAAGTTATTGAATAATATCCCGTTACTTGATACCCCCAAGACCCGTCGAACGGATATTCGGATACGGGCATAAACTCAACGTGAGTGTAACCCATATTCTTAACGTAAGGCACTAACTCCTTTGCTAAATCTAAATAGGTATAGTAATCGCCGTTTGCCTTTCTTTTCCAAGAGGCAAGATTAACTTCGTAAACGTTCATGGGCGATTTTAAATGATTTTTGCCGTTTTGTAAATTTAAATACTCCCCGTCACTCCATTTAAACCCTTCAAGGTTATATACCTTTGACGCTGTGTTAGGCGGTGTTTCAGAGTGGAACGCGTAAGGATCGGCTTTTAAAACTGTTTTGCCGTTTTTACCAGTTACAGCAAACTTATAAGACGCAAATTCTTTAACGCCTAAAATAAACGTTTCGTATATCCCCTGTGATATTTTTTGCATGGGGTTTTTACCTACTTGCCAGTCGTTAAAATCACCTACTACCGAAACGGAAACGGCGTTAGGCGCCCAAACTCTAAACACAACGCCACGCTTACCGTTTCTCAAACAAAAATGCGCGCCGAGTAAATCGTAAGCGTTATAGTTCGTTCCCTGATGAAAAAGATAACAAGGCAAATCTGTTTTCACGGCTTATCCCCCCATAATGATATATTATAATTATAATATATAAATTTTCTTTTTTCAAGGTCTAACTGATATTTTCTGCTCGTAAAATAGCATATTTTGGCAAAAAAACAAGGGCAAAACGATTTTATCAACTCGTTTTGCCCTAAATTTAAAAAGGTTAAAAAAAAGTTATCTAACAACGGTTACGATTATTTCCTTTCCATCATAATCAATCTTGGAAACGAAATTAACCTTATTGTCGTAAGAAATTGCTCTAACCGTTATATCTTTGTTTTCTTTAAAGAACTTAATTAAGCCTTCTTTTGCTTGTTCAACGCCACAACTATAACAATCGATAATACCGTCAAGCGTATCGAACTTTACGGTTGAAGAAAGCCTTGAACCACCAAACACGTCTTTTTCGCCGACGAAAAATTCAACGGAAGAATATTCGCTGTTTAAATACTTTTTGGTATGCTCTGCGCAAGAGAGAGCGTCGTCCCCTGCAAAGTGGGCGTTTTGGAAACCAAAAGTCATAACCATTTCGTCTTTTTTAATAAAAATAACGAGATCGCTACTGCCGTTTTCGTTAGGAAAACCTATAACTTTATCCTTGCCGTAATCAAGCGTTACGGGGCTAAAATCTTTTAAAGCGTCTTCTAAAAACGCAACGTTTTTACTAATACTCATTGAAACATCTCCGTTATAACGTACATAGCCGATTTTTCTATCTTTTCAAACAAGTTCTTTTCCATAAAAGGAAACTCTAAAACGAGCGGAACGGCAGGATAAAATTCCTTTATCGTTTCGTAAACCTTTAAGCAATCTGATCCACCTTCACCAACAACGGCAACGTAAGAGGGCTCACCCTTGGTTGTGAGTTCGTTAAAATCGCTTAAAGTTTCGCCGAGCGCCCTGTCTTTTAAGTGATACCTTTGAACGAAAGGAGCAAGATCGTAAACGCATTTTAAAGGGCTAACGCCGTTTAAAGTAAAGTTACCGCCGTCAAAAATCAAATGCAAACCTTTAACCGACTTTAAAACGTCAAGCGTGTTTTCAAGGTCGTTACAAGGAAAATCTAAATTGCCAACGTTTTCAATGCCGATTGAAACGCCAAACGCCTCGGCATACTTAACAACTCGCCTTAAATTTTGCTTTAAGTTGAACGTGTCCGTTTCGCTATATCCACCCTTTTTAAAATCGGGCAAGAACATAATTTCTTTTACCTTATACTCGGTTGCGAAATCTACGATTTCGATTGCCTTTTGAATATTGTCTTGCTCGTAAAGAGGGCAAAATGCAAAAATAGAGCCGATAGTGAAACCTGAAATTAAAATTTCTTTAAGGTATGAATTCTCGCCAACGAGCCTTTCATACTTTACGTCAAGCGAAGTGATGCCAACACTTTTTAATTTATTAAGCGTTTGCAATAAGTTTATGTTAAGCTCTTCTTTAACAGAGAGCGCGTTTTCAAAATTTATACCAAGTTTTCTCATAATTCTAATACGAAAGGTTCGTTACCATCTCCAAAAACTTCATCAAATCGCGCCATAAACGACGGGGTTTTGCCGTTTACCGTTAAGTGCGCGTAACTACCGAAAGACTGCATTCTAAATAACGCCCTACCTTCTTCCCTTTCTTCAGTATACACGGTGGTTACTGAACTTGGAGCGGCGCAAGTGTGATTTAAAAGCGCGTTTACGGGAATATTTAAAAGGTGGGATAAAAGATGACTTTCAAGCCCGAAATGGCAAACGAAAACCAAGTGATCGTGATTTGATTTCAAAACGTCAAAGCAAACGCCGTTTTTCTTGTAACCGTGTTTTTCAAGCAAAGATAAAAACTCTTTTTTAACAAACTCATAACTTTTAACAAGTTTTGGATTGTTCATAAAATCAACTTCTAAAAAACGGTCTTTATCGTAAAGCCTTGTATCGCTTTCAAGATAAGGAATATCCCTATCCCACATAAACGGCTCGAACTCATGCAAAAAATCTAAAACCTTATAGGTTTTAGTTTTGTTATATTTAACTATCGCATCCGCTGTAAAATACGCTCTTGGAAGCGGAGAAGAATAGATATAATCTATCTTTTCATCCTTTAAAAACTTACCCAAAAGATCGGCTTCAATAAAGCCGTTTGCAGTTAAAGTATTGTTTTCGTAATCAGGTTCAGCGTGCCTTATAATGCTAATTTTCATAGTTTGTCAAAATGGAATAAAAGACGGTGAAAAACACCGTCTTTTATCTTTCAAATTACATGGATTCGTGAATAGTACGTGCGATAACGTCATCTTGTTGTTCTTTGGTGAGTTTAATGAAGTTAACGGCGTAACCCGAAACTCTAATGGTGAGTTGGGGATATTTTTCAGGGTGTTTTTGCGCGTCAAGAAGCGTTTCTCTATTGAAAACGTTTACGTTTAAGTGGTGACCACCATCTGCGCAGTATGCATCTAACATATTTACTAAATTTTCAACTTGTTGCGACATAATTTTTCTCCTTATATATTATTATATTAGTCTTCTTTACCGAGCGATGCCGGAGTGATTGAGAAAGTATTAGAAATACCGTCTCTTGAGTGTTCATAGGGAAGTTTTGCAACCGATTCAAGAGAAGCGAGCGCGCCGTGAGAATCTCTGCCGTGCATGGGGTTAGCGCCCGGAGCAAGAGGTTCACCTGCTCTTCTACCGTCAGGAGTGTTACCAGTCTTTTTACCGTATACTACGTTTGAAGTAATGGTAAGGATAGACATAGTGGGAACTGAATCTCTGTAAGTATAGTGAGTTCTAATCTTGTTCATAAAGCGTTTAACAAGGTCAACTGCTAAAACGTCTACTCTATCGTCGTTATTGCCGTATTTGGGGAAATCACCTTCGATTTTGAAATCGGTTACGATACCGTCTTCATTACGGATAGGATATACCTTTGCGTACTTGATAGCGGAAAGCGAGTCAGCAACGCAAGAAAGACCTGCAATACCAGTTGCGAAGAATCTTCTAACTTGGCTATCGTGAAGAGCCATTTCGATTGCTTCGTAAGCGTATTTATCGTGCATGTAGTGGATAAGGTTTAAAGCGTTAACGTAAACGCCTGCAAGCCAAGTCATCATATCGTCAAACTTTTCCATAACTTCGTTAAAGTCAAGCGCGCCATCAGAAGTGATTGCTTGGTACTTAGGACCAACTTGCATGGGTTTACCGGTAACTTTGTCCTTCATAAGTTCGTCTTTACCACCGTTGATAGCGTAAAGTAAGCACTTAGCAAGGTTTGCGCGAGCGCCGAAGAATTGCATATCTTTACCAGTCTTCATGCAGGATACGCAACAAGCGATACTATAATCGTCACCCATTTCAGGACGCATTAAATCGTCTGATTCGTACTGGATAGACGAAGTCTTAATAGAAATCTTCGCGCAGAAGTTTTTGAAGTTCTTGGGAAGGTTTTTAGACCAAAGAACGGTAAGGTTCGGTTCGGGCGCAGGACCTAAGTTAATAAGGGTGTGAAGTACACGGTAAGAGTTTTTAGTAACTAAAGTTCTACCGTCAACGCCCATACCACCGATAACTTCGGTTACCCAAGTGGGATCGCCAGAGAAAAGTTCGTTGTAAGATTGAATTCTCATAAATCTTACCATACGAAGTTTCATAATGAAGTGATCCATAAGTTCTTGCGCTTCAACTTCGGTAAGAATTCCGTTTTTAATATCTCTTTCAATATAAACGTCAAGGAAGGTTGAGTTTCTACCGATACTCATTGCTGCGCCGTTTTGATCTTTAACTGCGCCTAAGTAACCAAAGTATAACGCTTGGATTGCTTCTTGAGCGGTAGTTGCGGGTTCGCTAATATCGAAACCGTAAGACTTAGCCATTTCTTTAAGACCTTTAAGAGCCTTGATTTGTTCAGAAATTTCTTCTCTATCTCTAATCTTATCAGGAGTCATTTCGCCACAGATTAAAGACTTGTCTTCTTCCTTTTTCTTGATAAGGTAATCAATACCGTAAAGGGCTACTCTACGATAGTCGCCGATAATTCTACCACGACCATAAGTATCGGGAAGACCAGTTAAAATGTGAGAAGAACGAGCCGCTCTCATTTCTGGAGTATAAGCATCGAAAACACCGTCGTTATGAGTCTTTCTATACTTGGTGAAGATTTCTTTTACTTTTGGATCGATTTCATAACCGTACATCGAAAGGGCTTCGGAAGCCATTTTGATACCGCCGAAAGGTTGTAAAGAACGCTTAAGCGGATGATCGGTTTGGAAACCTACGATTTTTTCAAGATCTTTGTCAATGTAACCGGGAGCGTGACTAGTTAAAGTTGATACTACGGAAGTATCAGCATCTAAAACGCCACCGTTATCTCTTTCCTTCTTGGAAAGTTCCATTACCATTTCCCGAAGTTTCTTAGTAGCTTCCGTTGCGGGAGCAAGGAAGGAATCGTCACCTTCATACGGGGTGTAGTTCTTTTGAATAAAGTCACGAACGTTAATTTCGTCGTTACTCCACTTGCCGGGAATAAATCCTTCCCAACCTTTGTATTGTTTCATATTAGTACTCCTTAAAAAGTTTATTATAATCGTGGCGTATTCGCCTTGTTACCTTTGTTTTGATAAATGCTCGTCAACCATCGCGTCAATCCAGAGTTCGAAAATCTCTTGCGGTTGAAAACCCACCGCCCTTGCAAACTCCTTCCCGTCGTCTAAAAGTAAAACGGTGGGAACTCTGTCAACCGAGTATTCTTGTAAAAAGCCCTTTGTGTTTTCATCGGCTTCTATATGCAAAAGGGAAAGATTATCCCTTGCGCCGACTACTTCAAAAAGCATTGGCATCAAAGTTAAACAGTTAGCGCAAGATTCGCCACTAACTTCAATAACCTGAAGACCTTTTAATTTTTCTTTATAATTAGAGTCGTTAATCACTTTAAAACTCCTAAAATTTTCTTTGCGTTCAATACCCTTTCTTTCGTTGGCGGTTCAACCCCCTTTAAAGGATATTCGTAACCAAGTTTTTGGTATTTAACTTCGCCCATCGTGTGATATGGCAAAACTTCAACCTTTTCAACGTTTATCGTTTTGATAAAATCAGCAAGTTTTTCCAAACTTTCATCGTTATCGGTATATCCCGGCACTAAAACGTGGCGAATCCAAATTCTTTTACCGCGATCGCTAAGCCACTTGGCGTATGCAAGCGTGTTGTCATTATAAACGCCCGTTAAACTTTTGTGCTCGTTTCTATCGATATGCTTAATATCTAAAAGATACAAGTCAACGAATTTATCAAGTTGTTCGTGTTTTTTAACCGATTCGCTATCGCTAGGGTTAAAAGTGAAACCCGAAGTATCGATAGCGGTGTTAATACCGTAATTTTTAACTGATTTTAATAGTTCCGTTACGAAATCTATCTGCAAAAGCGGTTCGCCACCGGAAACGGTAAGCCCACCCTTTTCGCCGTAATAACTCCTATAACGGATAATTTCTCGAGTAAGGTCTGAAACCGTTCTTTCTTCCCCGTCACTCAAAAGCCAACTGTCAGGATTATGGCAGTATTTACACCTTAGCGGACAGCCTTGCATAAAAACGACGAATCTTATTCCCGGACCGTCAACCGTTCCGCCTGAAAAAACTGAGTGTATTTTTCCCGTCATAACCTTTAACCGTAAAATTTATTAGCAACCTTGCCACACAGTATTATAGCACGGTTACATTAAAATGTAAACACCTAAAATTGATATTTAGGCAACTTTTTTAAAAGATTTTTTATCAAGCCTTGACTTTTCCTTCTCGTAGCAAAGCACCGCCCACTCTTTCATTGCGATATTAAACACGCTTGAAACGAGCAAAGATGAAAAACTGTTCGAAAAAACGTTATTTGCTAATTTTTTGCTCGCGCCAACGGGGCTTATAAATCTTGAAATGAAAAAACAAAATTCAAAAAACGCCGAAACGATAACAACGAAAGTTTTCCCTTTAAATTTGGAAACGCTACGAGCAACGTCAACAAAGTGTAGCGCTGTGGAAATCTTTAAAGTTTTAAGCCAGATAACGCCTGAACTTTCAAAGATTAGATCAAGCCTTTTAATAAGCGTTTTGAGCATTGAGATGAATTCGTTTTTCGAATAGTTCAAATACCCGCCCGCGCCTTCAAAAACCGCCGTTACTTCCTTTAATAGAGAAAGTGATAACTGTTTAATTGAAAGGTTAAGTTCAATCGGTTTAATCTCTTTAAGGCGAAAGAATTTTCTTATCTTATTGCGCCTATTTATCTTCTTGTTTTTTCGAGCGGTTTCGTGATATAAAAGATATTTTTCAATCTTGTTTTTAACGATTATATCGCACCTTGAAGTTTTTTCAATATCACCGATATTATCGTAAATTCTATCACTTTCTCTAACGAGATTTTTAACCGTTTTAACTGCGAAAATCTTGGCGGAAAAAGATATGCCAAACACGATTGAAGACAGAACTAAAGTTACAAATAAAACGTTAGATACGATAGAGAGAAAATCAATCATTTTTGTTTTCCCCCTTTATTATATTACCGTTTTTTTCATACGTTTCAAAGGCTTTAAAGCCAACGAATTTAACAATATCCGTTACCGCGTTTTCAATCTTTGATTTGAATAAAAACGTTGATAGCGTCACCACCTTTAACCCTATCTTTTTAAGAAGGGAAACCTTTTGCGGTTGGGTGGTATCTTCTTCGTTTATATCTTCTGTTTCTATCGCCTTTTCAAGCAGGTTTTCAACCACTTTTAACGGCTTATCTTCTGCCTTTATAAGTTTAAATATAGGGGTAACTTTACTATCAACAAGATCGATAACGCCGTTTAAAACACTTGTTAAATCGTAAACGGTGAGCCTTGCAAAATAGTATTTATCTTCTCCACTTCCGTAAATTGAAGCAATTTCTTTTACGATAGAGAGCGCGTCTTTCTTAAGCGTTAAAACGTTTTCAGATAGGGAACGTTTTTTATCGTACTTAAACCTGTAGGAGTTGTTTTCAAAAAATTCACTCGCCCTATCGTCACAAGTAATTTGACTTTTTAAAAGTTTTTTTGCTCGCCGTTTAATTTTTAGCAAAGTTATCAAGTAGCAAACGGCAAAGATTAGCCAAAACAAAGCCGAACCTATCAAAAAACAAACAACCAAAATTATCAGTTTTTTGTTAGTTTGATAAAAAGACGACGTTATTACCGAGAGCGTGTACGATATCGCTAAAACGATCGCTATAAAAACAGTTTTTATCGCACTCTTTATTCTTAATTTTTTAACGGAATTATCGTTCATTATTAAACTTTAAGCTTAAAAACAAGTTTTTTAACGTTTGATTCTTCTTCAATAGTAACGTTTCCAACGTGCAAATCGTTAGGGAAAACTAAAGCAAAGTTGGTTTCATCTAAAACAACTGAGCTATGATATGGCGCAGTGTAAAACTCCACGTCTTTCTTTTTATCGTACGAGATAGCGGGTTCGCCAAGATCTATTGCTTGGAATAAAAACGTTTCCGTTCCCCTAACCACCATTTGAAGATCTAAATATTCCCTGTGCGCTTCAAGTAAAACTTCTTCGGGCTCATCGTGGGTTAAGTATTCCATAACCTTACAAACGCAGTCGTCACCTAAATCGTACTTGCCGTTTTCTAAAGCCAAAACGTCATGAGAATTTAAGAATTCAACTACTTTTGAAACGCCCGGAATATAATCGTATCTTGACAAAAATTTTACTTTATCTGAAATCATTGGTCTATCTCCTTAATTTTGTTAACTATATGTTCAGCGTAGCGCTTAGCAACGTTAACGCCTGCAACTTCGTCCATCGCGCTAAAATAAGCGTTTGAGTTAACTTCGCAAACGATCGGCTCGCCACTTTCCCCTATCAAAAGGTCAATCCCCATATAATCGAGATTGAGAAGGGTTGCAACCTTTTCAGCAAGCGCAACAAACTCTTTTGAAGGCTCAACTTTTCTCGCCTTACCGCCAAGAGCGGAATTTGAGCGGAAATCAGTTTCCGAATAGCGTTCAATCGCCGAATAGAACTTTTTGCCTATGCAAATTATTCTTATATCTCTGCCAACGCTTGATTTTATAAATTGTTGGTAAATTTTAGGCTCAAACGGGTTTTTATTGATAAAATCAATAAGTTCTTCCTTAGTATTTATTAAATAAACGCCTTTACCAAGCGAGGAAAAACTCTTTTTCGCAACGAGCGGTAGCGATAAAATATCGATAATCTTTTGCGCGTCTTCTTCTAAAACCTTTGCGCCACTCGTAAAACAAAGGGGCGCGGAAACGGTTTTTGGAACGGAAACGTTACTTCCTGATAAAGTTAAATAAGTTAGCATCTTATCATCGCAAATCTCGATTGACGACGGGGGATTGAAAACGGGAATTCCAAGTTTTTCAATCATTTTGCCAAGGTATTTATCTTTATCTAAAAAAACGCAAAAATCATAGCCACTTAAAGTTGAACTTAGCGAACAGTCGCTATCAACGAAAACGTCATACCCGTTTGGCAAAACGTCAACCGAAACGCCAAGTAGTTTAAGTTCTCGCTCAATGGAACTTAGTTGATAATTGAGTTGTTCGCTATCATAATACGCGTTGCGAATAATAAGACCTTTCATAAACCACCTTTTACCTTTAGGTAAAACTATTGTAACACTATTTTAAGTATTATTCAAGCGAGCGCGTTACTTTTGTTTAAAAGAATTAACGTTTTTATCGTAAAAATACCCGATAGACGAGAGTAAATTTTCTATCTCTTCACCGTCAACGCCAGTATCGTAACAATAATCTTCGAAAGAAGAATATTTATCTCTAAGCGCAGTGTTTACTAAACTTAAAAGTAAAAACGGGTCTGACACCATAACCTTCTCCAAAAAAGAAAGGCGCCTATCAAGGCACCTTTTAACTTATTAGTAGTTTTGTTTTCTAACTTCAAAGTATGCCTTGGGGTGAGCACATACGGGGCAAATTTCAAGAGCGTTCTTACCGGTGTGAAGGTGACCACAGTTTCTGCATTCCCAAACAACTTCTTCATCTTTAGCAAACGCCTTTTCATCTTTAACGTTTGCTAAGAGAGCAAGATATCTTTCTTCGTGGGATCTTTCAATCTTTGCAACCATTCTAAATTGAGCTGCGATTGCTTTGAAACCTTCAGCTTCTGCTTCTTCAGCCATGCGCCTGTACATTTCAGTCCACTCGCCGTTTTCGCCTGCTGCAGCAGCAACTAAGTTTTCAGCGGTGTTACCAAGTTCGCCAAGGTGCTTGAACCATAATTTTGCGTGTTCTTTTTCATTATCAGCAGTCTTTAAGAATAATTCTGCGATTTGTTCGTAACCTTCTTTCTTTGCAACGCTTGCAAAATAAGTATATTTGTTACGCGCTTGGCTTTCGCCTGCAAATGCTTCTCTTAAATTCATTTCAGTTTTAGTACCCTTAAGTTCCATAATGTTCTCCTTAAAATTCATTTTTATATTTACGGCTAAGCCGTTAGTTCAAATTTAAACAAGACTGACAAACGCCTTTAAAAGTAACGTCAACGTCTTCCACTTGATTAGCAATTCCGTTTAAGCCTTCTTTAATACAAGAAAGGTCAACCCCGTCAACGTCAAACACAACGTTGCAAACTCTGCACTGAAAGTGCGCGTGAGTTCCTAAGGTTTTATCAAACCTATCCCCTCCGTCTACCATAATTTTTTGAATTGCGCCCTCTTTAATAAGAGCGTTTAAGTTGCGGTAAACCGTTGCAAGATTTATTGAAGGCATTACTTCTTTGCACCTTGATAACACCATATCAGCAGTAGGATGGTCTGAACTCGACATTACCGCATTATAAACAACCGTTTTTTGCTTGCTCATAGCCAACCTCCTTAAAATAAATTGATAATGATTATCACTATCAATATTATATATTATCGAATTTTACTTGTCAATACTTTTTTAAAAAAAAATTCAATATTTTTTGGTGACCTGTAAAATATGTTATATTTTAAGTATAAATATTGCAATTCAAGTCGAATTATGCTAAAATTTAATCAATTTAGATTTGGAGAAACAATGAAACACGTTTTTATTATAAACCCCGTTGCCGGGTTTGAAAACTCATTTATAACTCTTTCTGAAAAACTCAAAGGGTTTAAGGATAAATACGATATTACCGTTCACGTTACGTCAAGCGTTAAAGATGCAACGGAATACGTTAGCGATTATCTTAAAAACCACTCGGGCGAAGAAGTCCGCTTTTACTCTTGCGGTGGCGACGGAACGCTTGGCGAAGTTGTTAACGGCATTGCCGATAATGAATATGCGAGCGTAACGTGTTTTCCGTGCGGCAGCGGTAACGATTTTGTTAAATCGGTTGGCGGAAAAGAATTATTTAGCGATTTAGAAAGCCTTTTTAACGCTAAAAATAAGAAAATTGACCTTATTAAAGTTAATAACGGCGTTTACTCGTTAAACGCTATTAACGTTGGTTTTGAAGCAAGAGCGTGCAAAGTTGCAAATAACGCTCGTGGCAAATCTAAAAACCCTTACCTTCGCGGTGTTGCTAACGCTCTATTTACTGCGATGAGAAATAAAATTTCAGTTGAAGTTGACGACGAGATTATAAACCAAAGCGGAACGATGCTTTTATCATCTTACGCTAACGGCGGTTACGTTGGCGGAAAGTATAACTGCGCGCCGAGATATAAAGTTGACGACGGGCTTATTGAAGTTTGCCTTGTTAAACCCGTTTCAATATTCAAATTTTTAAGGCTTATCAGTAAATACGAGCGTGGCGAACATTTAGATAGCCCAAAATTTAAAAAGATAGTAACCTATCGCCAAGCAAAAAAGGTTAGAATTTTTTCGGATAAAGAATTCGATTTTTGCGTTGATGGAGAAATGTATTTAGGAAAAGAATTTATTTTGGAAATTTGCCCCGGCATTTTGAACTTTGCCATACCCGAAACTACAAAATAATAAAATTTTCGACTAAACGAGCCTAATTTTTTTGCAAAAAACAGTTTATCATAGGCTTATGATAGATAAAAAAATTATAGTTGTTATACCATCTTACGAGCCACCTTCAACTTTTGAAAGTTACGTTTTGTCGCTACTTGATAACGGCGTTTATAAAGTTGTTATAGTAAACGACGGCTCGTGTGACAAATATAACACAACGTATAAAAAAATTGAAAATATAAACGGCGTAACCTTGCTTTCCTATTCGGATAACCGTGGAAAAGGTTACGCCTTAAAATTTGCATTTAACTATATAAAAGATAATTTTGACGGCGACTATATAATAGTTACCGCCGATTGCGACGGGCAACACGACGTTTTTGACGTTTTAAACGTTGCCTTAGAAGTTTCAAGTAGCAATCTTTTAGTTTTAGGATCAAGAGATTTTAAGTTGGAAAACGTGCCAAAGCGCTCAAGTTTTGGTAACGTTTCAACGAGAAAGCTTTTTAAACTTTTATACGGGCTTAACCTTAAAGACACTCAAACGGGGCTTAGAGCGTTTAGTTCATCCCTTCTTGATTTTATGCTAAATATTAGCGGAACACGGTTTGAATACGAGATGAACGTTTTAATAGTTTGTCATAAAAACGACGTTACGGTAAAGGAAATTCCCGTCAAAACTATTTACGAGAGTAAACCAAGCGACGTTCTAAAACGCTCTCACTTTAAAACCTTTTCCGACAGTTTAAGGGTTTGGACAGTTCTTTTTAGAAACGTTAATACTTACGTTTTAGCCGTGGTTTTATCCCTTATCATAGAAATTTGCTTTTTTATTATCGGCGAATACTCGTTATATAAAAACCTTTACCCCGCTCTTAGAACGCTTTTATCTTCAGTTACGGCAAGGGTTATATCTTCAGCCTTTAACTATTTTGCAAACTATAAGTTCGTGTTTAACGGCAAAGGAAAATCAACCGTTTTTAAGTATTACGCCTTGTGGGCGGGGCTACTTGCAAGTTCATACCTACTAACAAACTTTTTCGGCAACGTTTTAGGTTTGCCAGTCGTTCTATTCAAAGTTATAGTTGACGGCGCTCTTTCAATAATAAGTTACCGCATCCAAACTACTTGGGTATTTAAGCACAAAAAAAACTCCGCATAAGCGGAGTTTTTGTTTTTAGAATTTAACTTCAAGCGGGTTTTGAGCGTGAGCAGTTTCAATAACGCTTATAACCATTGCTGCTTCTTCAGGAGTTACGAAAAGTTTTTCACCTTTCGTGATAGCGTTATAAACGCTCTTATAAACTTCTGCAGTACCGATATCGAAAGCAGTACCGTCGTAAGTGCCTTCTTCTTCGTGAGTGATAAGTTTTTCAGAGCAATATTTGGGGTTGCCGTTTTCATCTTGCAAGAAAGTTTCAATAACGGGTTGAGGAGCGTTTTCGCCTTCGACGATATATTTAAGTTTATAACTTGCAAGGTTGGGGCTAATAAACGTACCCTTAGAGCCTTGAATTTTAAGATTATAATAACTAAACGCGTCAGTTGAGTTGATTTCGATATCAACGAGCGGTTTGTTAGGCGCGGAAAGTAAAATCTTAACGTAGTCTTCAGCGTCACCACTCGTTAAAGCAAGGTCAAGTTTAGAGTAAACTACTTGAGTGTTCTTATCGAAATCTAAGAAACCTAACGCCATAGCGATGGGGTGCGGACCGGTGTTATACGCGCTACCGCCAACCTTCTTTTGTAAAGTTTGCCAGTCCCAACGGCGAGCAAAACCGTTATAGCAAAGGCTAATTTGCTTAATATCGCCAAGAACGCCTTCATCAATAAGTTTTCTTGCGTGAACGTTAACGGGCGCAGGTTGAGAGTTGTGGAATACTGCAAGTAAAACACCCTTTTCTTTAGCGATTTTAATAAGATTATCGCACTCGTAACGAGTTTTAGCGAAAGGCTTGTCAACCATAACGTTAAAACCGTGTTCTAAAAGGTCTTTAGTGATATCGTAGTGCATTTCAGAATACGATACGTTTACTACAAGGTCAATATCCTTTTTGTCAAAAAGTTCAGTATAATCCGATAATGCCGTGCAACCAGGATATCTTTCTTCAGAAATTCTGCGACGGCGTTCGTCTTTATCAACAACGTATAAAACGTTGAAGTATTCGTTTCTTTCGGAAATATAGTAAGAACCGTGAATATCCTTACCAGATCTTCCTTGACCAATAATTGCTAAATTTAGTTTTTTCATAATAATCTCCATAAAAAGATAAAAATATTTCTAAAATTAAACGAAAATCGTTAATTTTAATTGTAACAAAATAAAAACTGTGCTAAACTTACAGTATGATTATTGATACTGAACATTTAACTTATAACCACGTTACGTTTGAAAACCCCAAGAAAAACTCTGACTTTAAAAACCACTCTCACAACGTTTACGAACTTTTATATTTCGTTAAAGGCGACGCGGACTACGTTATTGAAAATAGGCGCTATCATTTAAAGAAGAACGATTTGGTTTTTATAAGACCTAATCTTTACCACTATATTGAAATTCTTTCTAACGCCGAATACGAAAGATTTAATCTATCTTTCACGCCTTTTGTTATAAAAAGTGATTTATTAAAGAGAATTCCCAAAGAGATTGAAGTTGTTAACTGCCCTACCGACGGAATCGTTCAAGAACTATTCGGCAGAATTAACTACTACTCTAAAAACCTTAGCGAAAGCGAATTTTCTGACGTTTTGACCGCTATTTTAAAAGAACTTTTTTATTCTTTAATCTTAACTGCGGATAAAACTTTGAATATTCCGCTTGAAATTTCCCCGCTCCTTACTAAAATTTTAGAGTACATTAACGAAAACTTGCTCTCGTTAAAGTCAATTAAAGAAATCAGCGAGAACTTTTTCGTTACCGAGCAGTATCTTCACAAGATTTTTAAAACGCAACTTAAAACCACGCCCAAAAAGTATATCAACGCTAAAAGGCTTATGCGCGCTCAAAAACTAATTCAACGCGGTAAAAAACCTATTGACGTTTATTCCCTTTGCGGTTTTGAAACTTACGTTGGCTTTTACAAGCAATACCTTGCAACTTTCGGCTATTCGCCAAGCAAAGAAAAGTTAACCGACGTTAAATAACCTTTTCCCCACCAACGAAAACGTTTGAAACGTTAATTTTATCGTCAAACACAACGATATCTGCATCAAAGCCCGCTTTAAGTTCGCCTTTATTAAGTTTTAAAAGGCTTGCGGGCGTTTTTGTTATCATTTTAACCGCAAACGGAACGCTATAACCACACTCGAATATAAGCGTTTTTAAAAGCATATCTGCAGTTGCAATACTTCCTGCAAAACCAGTGCCGTCTTTAAGTTTGCAAACCCCGTCTGAAACCTCAAACTCAACACCGCTCATAACACCGCTTAACACGTTTGAGCCTGCAATTTCCAAACTATCGGTAACTAAGCAAACTTTATCCGCGCCCTTTATTTTAACTATCATTTTGATAAGTTCAGGTGGAAGGTGCTTGCCGTCTGCTATAATTTCAACGAAAAGTTCGTCCATTAAGTATGCGCTTTCAATAACGCCAAGGCTTCTAAAACCTTTGTTTCTTGTAATAGTTGAGGTGCAACTATATAAGTGAGTTATTAAATTACAGCCGTTTTCAACGGCTTTTTTCATATCTTCATACTTAGCGTCAGAATGCCCAGCGGAAAGTATAACGCCTTTGCTTGATAAATATTTTGCAAACTTTTGGTCTTTATCAACTTCGGGCGCGTAAGTCCAACGCGCGATAATATCGCCGTATTTTTCAAAAATGGCTTGGTATTCGGTAGCATCGGGAGATTTGATGTGACCGCCCGCTTGCGCTCCGCTTTGTTTTTTGGATAAATACGGACCTTCTAAGTGAGCGCCCAAAATGTTCGCCTTAGTTTCTCCGCTAAGTTTTGCCTGCTTGATAGAATCAACCGCTTTAACCATAACGGAAATATCGTCAGTTGAAACGGTTGGCATAATACTCGTTGTGCCGTGCGCTAAATGGAAATCACAACCTTTAATAACGGAATCTTTATTATCCGTTATAAACGCGTTGCCACCACCGCCGTGAGTGTGCATATCAATAAAGCCAGAGCTTACGAATTTACCCGTGTAATCGTATAACTCATCGGCATCTAAATTTTCAGTAGAAACTGAACTTATAAGGCGGTTATCGATATATAAGTACCCGTCAAAAAGAGTATCGTTTATAATAATTTTATCACTTTTAATTTTAATCATAATAATTTCGAGCTGTCGTTATCTAAGTATAATTTCGCACCCTCTCTAGTTCTTAAAATACTTGCGGGGCAAAGTTCGGTTATTTCTCCGTTAACGGTGTTGTAAACCGCTTGCGCTTTAGTTTTTGCAGGAACTATGCAGAAAAGATTAGGCGCTTTAACAAGTGTTGGAACGGTTAAAGTGAGCGCAGTTTTAGGAACTTCATCTAAAGTTTTAAAGCAACCGTCGTTTACTTGTTGTTGACGGCAAACTTCATCAAGTTCAACTGCTTTAACAACCATTTTATCGTTAAATTCAGCAACGCCCGGATCGTTAAACGCGATATGTCCGTTTTCGCCGATACCTAAAACAACGATATCGGTAGGATATTTTTTCAAAAGTGAAGAATATCTTTCAATCTCAGCGTCAACGTCGGTTGCGGAAACGTTAATAAGGTTAACGCTCTTAAAGGGAACGAGCGAGAAAATACTTCTCATAAGGAAGTTGCCAAAGCCTTGAGGAGCATCAGCCGACAAGCCGATATATTCGTCCATGTGGAAAGCGTTAATTCTATTCCACTCAATATCTTTATATAAAGTGAGCGACTTTAAAACTTCGTTTTGAGAAGGCGCTGCGGCGAAAATCATATTGATTTCGCTCTTGGTTTTTAAAAGAGATACGATGCAGTCTTTAATATCTTTTGCAGACGCTTTTCCCATCTCTTCACGAGAATCGTAAATATTAACTTGAAGTTTGTCTTTTAAGTAAGTTTTCATAATAATTCCTTTAAGCATTTTACCGCATCTTCAAATGCGAGTTGTTGATTTTCATATTTATAAGGATTGTCAAACGATTTACCAACGAGCGCGTTAAGACCTGAAAAGGTTTGTAAATGCGGTTCTAAAGTAATCGTAACACTTGAATTTTTAGCCCTATAATCATCTAAAATTTCTTTAATTTGCGCTTCGCCTTTACCTGCTGGCACGATTGCGCCTTCGTAAAGCGCGTCTTTTATATGGAAATACTCAATATAATCGTATAATTTAAGGTAAGCATCGTAAGGATTATACCCGTCTAACACGAAATTGCCCATATCTAACACGCATTTAAGTTTACCGCCGAAATACTCTAAAAGTTCTAAGCAACTTTCGGGGCTTTCGCCGTAAATTAACGCTTCGTTTTCGTGGCAAAGAGTAACGCCGTAACTTTCAGCAAGTTTAAGGAGTTTTTCTAAACACTCGATAACTTTTTGCTTAGAAGACTCACGGGTTTCCCCGTCTGCTAAGTAAAAACTGAAAATTCTAACGTTTTTTGCGCCTAACACGTTTGCATACTTGAACACGCGTTCAGCCATTTCAAAATGCCCGCATAAATCCCCGTCAAGTTTAATCTTGCCGATAGGCGAACCGATTGAAGAAACGGTTAAACCGTAACTATCAACGACTGCTTTTACGTTTTCAATTTCTTCAAGTGATAACGTTGAAACGTTTTTGCCGTTTACTCCCCTTACTTCAATGGAGTTAAAACCAAAGGTTTTAAGAGCCGAGCATTGAGCCGTAAAATCATCGGCGTACTCGTCGGCAAAAGCGGATAAATATAATTTATTCATTAAACTTCAAACTCCTTTACTGCAACTTCTTTTCCAGTTTCAATAGACTCGTTGATAGCGTCTAAGATAAACACGGTTGCAATAAAGTCTTTATAACTAACCGCTTGTTCGCCACCGCTTAAAATTCTATAAAATTCATCAAACTCAGTCTTGAAACAATACAAATCATCCGAAACTACTGGAACTTCGTGAAGCTTAACGCCTTGTTCAGCAACGCGCATAGCGTAATACGTCCAAGCGTTTCCTTCAAAGAATAAGGTGTTAATATCAAAATCGTTATATCTAACGATAACGTTGGTTTTATTGTCGTTCACGAACGCTTTTACACTCTTTGGGTATTTACCGAAAATTGCGCCCATAATTGAAATTAAGTGATCGGTATAGAAATAGAAACCGCCCCAAGGATTGTGCATGTTAAGCGGCGCTCTTACGAAACCGCCGATAGTCTTACCGTCAACTGCGTTTTCGTGCTCGCTTTTTAATTGCTTAACGATATCCGCGTAAACTGCGCAAGAACCGCCCGTAAGCCTAACGCCTGCTTTTTTACACTCTCTCATAAATTCAACGGCTTCATCTCCGTTAACGGTAACGGGCTTGTCAATAAACATTGGAACTCCGCTTTCAATATAAGGCTTAGCGTATTTATAGTGGTTTGCGCCGTGGCGAGCGGTAACGATAATACCATCAACCTTGCCAACCGCTTCGTCATACGAGTTCATATTAGGAACACCGTAATGATCGGCAAATTTTTTAGCAACTTCACTATCTTCACTGAAAACACCGATAACTTCAACGTCACTATACTTATCGTTAGCCTTCATGAAATCTAAAAACATATTTGCGTGGCTGTTTTCACAACCTAAAATAACTATTTTTTTCATAACGCACCTTGTTTAAGTTTACTTTGTAATTTTATTATAGATATAAATAATAGAAAAGTAAATAAACAAAAACAACTAAATATATTAACAAAACTAAACAAAAACTCCGCGCTTGGCGGAGTTTTGATTTATTTTAGAAATTTAATAAGTTTAAGTATTCGTTTTTATCGATTGCCGCAAGGAAAAGATAAAGCCTTGGGCCCATATCAGTGCCGAATAAAAGATTGTAGAACACTTTGAAGAAACGTTGTTGGCGAGCCATATTTTCTTTTTTAGTAAGCGTTTCGTCATTGATGAGAGAGTATAAATATTGTTGAACGTCTTTCTCACCGATACTGTCGCTTGCTAAAACGTAATCGTAAAGTTTTTTAACGGCTACCTTTTCTTCTTCGGTTAAGGTTGAATAGTATTCTTCGTTTTTACCTTTTAAAAGTTTGTAAAGTTTAGAAGGTTGATGATCGGTTATCCAGTTTTTAACCCTTTCAAGTCTAACGGTATCGTTTTCAGTAAACTCAACGCCAACTTTTGCTAAAATATCTTTAACTGACGCTGGGTTGAAATCAACGATAGTTGCAACGGAAGATAAAACGCCAAAGGGAACTTTGGAGCGAGTTTTATTACCGTCAAGCATAGCAAGGTCGTAAACCCACTCGTTATACTCGTCAACTTCGCCGTTCTTATACGCTTCTAAACCTTTATCAAATTCAGAATAGTGGCGAATAATAGTATCGTCAAAATTGAAAGAGAAACCTGCTTTTGGCTCGTATTTAGCAAAGAGCCATCTAATCATATCAGGCTCGTATACCTTTAAAACAGTTGCGGGGGTAATGTTGTTACCCGTTGAAGAGTGCATATCGCCAAGACCTGCGATTGACAACCAGCCATAACCTTGGAAAAGCGGAGGCTCAACGCCTAAAACTTTTCTTGCAATATCGCTTGCAACCACGAAACTACCGCTTGCCGCAGCGTGATCGATACCACCCGGTTCAAAGTCAACGCCTTCGTATCCCCAACGCATAGGCCAGTCAACCTTCCAAACGAGTTTAATCATGTGGTATTCTCTAACCTTAACGGTGTGAGTTGCGCCACACTTACAAGTAAAGGTAATTTCTTCGCCGTCACTAGAAGATGAAATAACTTTAGTGGTGTCCTTACCGCAAGTCGAGCAGTAAACGTTTAAAGGATAGTAGTTTTCTCTCTCGCCTTCATCGCTATCTTGCGTTTTATATTCCATCAAAACGTCGTAAATTTCTTTTCTCTTTTTGATAGCGTTGATTATACCTTCAGTATAATCGCCGTTCATATATTTTTTCGCTTGATATCTAAAGTCAACGTCAATTCCAAGTTCTTCTAAAGAAAGTTCAAACTCCTTTTCGTTGTGCTCAGCGTAAGACGAGTGCGTGCCGTACGGATCGGGAATAAGCGCGTAAGGCATACCCAAATATTTATCAAAATCAGGACAAATAGGCGCTACGTTTGAAGGAACTTTTCTAAGCCTATCAAACTCGTCCCAAGAGAATAAAAGCCTTGCTTTCTTACCCATTTTGCGGAGCGCTTTAACAACGTAATAACTGGTTGCAACGTCTCTAAAGTTACCGATATGAACAGAGCCCGACGGACTAATACCCGCCGCGCAAACGTATTCTTCTTTGTTTGGATTTCTACTAATAACGTCTAATGCTAATTTTTCAGCCCAATGCATCTTAATCCTACCTTTTAAGCCAATTTTCAAAATTGTTTATTATAATTTCGGCAACTTCCATAGGGGTTTTGCCGTTAGTGTCCACTACTAAATCGTAATTTGACATATCCATTATGTCAACGTGGTAAAGGGAATTATATCTAAGTATCTCACTCGCCCTGCGCTTTTTAATTTCCGCTACCGCAGTATCTATATCGCTATAAGTTTCATCTTGCCTATCCGCGTTCATTATGCGCTCGGCGGAAGTTTTAATATCAACTTGCATATAAACCGAGAAACTTGACGGAACGAAATGCCAAGCCATTCTCGAATCGAAAAGAAATCTGCCGTGCAAATCTTCGTAACTTTTAAGCTTATCGTCAACGAGTTTATCGTATTCGGGGTGGGCTTCAATATACCTATTAAAGTCGGCTACGCTAAGCCCTCTTTCAGAAGCCATCTCGCGCATAATCTTGCCGATTGAAACCTTTTCAAACCCGTATTTTTCAGTTAAAATCTCGCCAACGGTAGTTTTGCCACTACCTAAATCACCAGCGAGAGAAATCTTTAAATCTTTCATAGTCTTATATACTATAACTTAAAAAGTTATCTTTTGTCAATTATTTAAGGCGGTTAAACGGGCAAACTTTTATGCAAATTCCACAAACCGAACCGCGACCTATATCTTTATACGTTTTCATGTGGTTAGAACATTTTTCAGCAGAGAAAAAGTCTTCCCTTTCCATACCGCTTTTAAAAACTATTCCGCTAATTGCTCCGCCGGGGCAAGCCTTAACGCACAAATTGCAATCCTTGCATCCGTTTTCAATAATATCTTGCTCGGGAGAAACTTGCATATCGGTAAGAATAGTTGCCAAGCGAATTTTAGAGCCGAACTCACTGCTTATAAAAAGCGCGTTTTTCCCTATAAAGCCAAGCCCTGAAAGCCTTGCCCCCGTCTTATGAGAAAACGCTCCGCGATACGAACTTTTATCATCCGCCGTGGACTGCGATGCGGGTATAGGAAACGCCTTATAGCCTTGTTTTTCAATTAACCTTGCGCCTAAAAAGGTTATTCTATCAAGAAGGGCGTTTGCCGTTCGATAGGTATGAAAATACTCTATCGTGGGCCTTTTATCAATAGTTTTTAAAACCGCGTCTGGAAGTTTTACGGCAACGGTTATAGCGTAAACTAAATCGCTTTGACCTTCAATGGGGCTTTTATCTAAGCGAGAAAAGCCAACCAAGTCCGCTCCAAGATCGGTAAGTTTTTCTTTAAGTAAATTTTCGTTCATATCAAATATCGTAAATTATAGTTACAGGCCCGTCGGAAAGTTGTGATATTTTCATATCCGCTCCAAACATGCCTTTTTTAACGGCGACGCCGTTACTTTTAAGTTTTTCACAAAAATAATCGTAAATAGGCTCGGCAACGGCGGGAATTTCGGCTTCGGTAAAACTCGGCCTATTTCCGTGAGAAACGTCCCCATACAAAGTAAATTGCGAAACGCTCATTATCTCACCGCCAACGTCAATAACCGATTTATTCATCTTGCCGTTTTCGTCTTCAAAAACTCTAAGTTTTGCAATCTTGTTGGCAAGGTATTCCGCTTGCTCTAAAGTATCGCCTTTTTTAACGCCGAAATAAACTATTAAACCAAACGGGATTTCGGAAATCAACTCTCCGCTAACTCTTAAACTCGTTTGCTTAACCCTTTGAACTACCGCTTTCATTAAAACTCCTCGGCAACGAGTGACGCTGCGCCTATAATTCCCGCGTCGTTTTTAAGCATAGCGGTTAAAATTTCAGTTTTGGGCGTTCCTTTATAGCCGTATTCGTATTTTTCAAGGTATTTAACTACTTTTTCGGTAAGATATTCGCCTTCTTTACTAATTCCGCCACCAAACACAATAGCGTCAGGACGGAAAATATTGCAGTAATTTAAACAGCCTTCGGCAATATACGAAACGTATTTATCGACTACTTTTTTAGCCGTTTTATCGCCTTGTTTTGCAACGGTGAAAGCAGTTTTGCCGTCAACTTTATCAATATCACCCAAAACTTCACTCCAAAGCAAAGAATTTTTATCTTTAAGCATAGCAGATTTAGTTTGCCTAATAAGCGCCGTTGCAGACGCGTATTGCTCGTAGCAGCCACGCCTACCGCAACCGCATTTTATACCGTTTGATTTAAGGGTGATATGCCCAAGTTCGCTAACCATACCGTTAGTGCCTTCGTAGAGTTTTTTATCGATAACTATTCCACCGCCAACTCCCGTGCCAAAGGTTAAAAGTATAACAACCCCGTAATTTTTAGCAACGCCGAAAATAACTTCGCCAAGTGTAGCGGCGTCTGCATCGTTGGCAACCCTAACGGGCTTTAAGGTTACGCTTTCTAAAACGTCTTTCAAATGAAAGTTAGTCCATTTTAAGTTGGAAGAATAGCCAACTATTCCTTTTTTGCCGTTAATAGCGCCAGGGCAACCAACGCCTATACCCGAAATATCGTCAAAAGATAAGTTGCTACTTTGTAGCAACTTTTCTATCTGCTTCCCCACCTTTTGCATTTGAAGTTCGGGGGCTATGTTTTCAGTTTTTATAGCAGACTTTACAACGATGTTGCCAAGTTTATCAACAACACCAGTTTTTATAGTAGTTCCACCTATATCAACGCCTATATAAAACATATTAAATCACTTCTTCTTCAATTAAAATTTCAGTTATTCTTTTGATGTTGGTTTTAAGTTTCTTAAACGGCCTAACAGCGTAAAGGTAAGCAAGGTATATAAGTTTGATTTTCTCTTTATCCTTTTCTCTAATCTTTTCTTCGAAAAGGTCGATAACGTAAGTAAGTTCGCTAACGTCTGCTTGAGAAATTCTACTATCTTTAACGGAAAGCCTTTCAAGATCTAAAAGCCTAACGAGTGTTGCAAGGGAATTTTCATAACTACCAACCTTTTCAACCGCATCTTCAACCATTTTTTGACCGTCATCGTAACCAAGCGGTTCTTCTTCAACGGGTTTTTGAGTTGCGATAAGTTCTTCACGCGTTTGAGTGCTATTTATCATTTGAATACCTATTTGATAAACGTACGACTTAAACGGTAGTAAAACCGTTTCGGCAAAATTCTTATAAGCAACGTCGTAATTCTTATGCGGATCAAAGAAATCTAAAAGGTCGGTAAGTTGAAGGTTTTTATAGTTAATTTCTTTAAGCAAAGAGTAAACGAAAGCCAAAACGTCGGTATTTCGTTCGGGCAAAATAAAATACTTTTCATCTCCGCGTTGAACAAAGGAATCTATAAGAGCAGATTGAAAATCATACCCGTCTGAAAAATAATTGAAAATATCGCTTAAAAGTTTTGAAGAATTGATTGCCGTTGTTACTTCAAACACTTTTGAGTTGGCAAAAAGGTATTTTGACGCAATAAGCTCGTCAACTAATTTTATAAAACTGTTAAGAGATTCTTCTCTCGTTCTCATAATCCACCCTATCGTTAGTTTTATTGTTATTATTATAACATAAAAAAATCATAGTATCAAGATTTTTGCAAAAAGTCTTGCATTTTAATTTTATTTTATGTATAATTACAAATACACGTTTAAAAAATTTTAACCAAGGAGAAAGTTATGCTTGTCAAAGGCGAAGCGTTCGTAACAAAATTAATACTTTTATTCGTCTTTGATAAGATGGAGTGCCCACTGTCGGAAAACACGGTGATTGATATGTGCTGTTCTTCTAACGACTGGATAAGTTATATGGATAGTAAACCTATTTTAAACAAACTCTTAGACGAAGGCTTTATCTATAACGCGTCTGAATACGGCGAGCCACTTTATTCTATCACTCCCGAAGGCAGATATTGTTTAGCCGAATTCTACGTTAAAATTCCTTCTTCTCAAAGGGAAGCGATTGCGGAGTTCGTTAAAAAGAACCGCGCGCATTATAGAAGAAAGCAAGACTGCTCTGCCGATTACTATATGAATAAAGACTCCACTTACACCGTTTACTTAAAAATAAACGATATGGGTCAACCGCTCCTCGAACTTAAATTCAACGTTCCCAACCGCCAAACGGCTAAAAATATTTACAAGAAATGGGAAGAAAAAGCGGGCAACGTGTACGCGCTTATTTACGACCACTTAGTAGACTAACAAAGGAGAATTATGTACACTTTTAATACACACGGAACTTGTAGCAGACAAATTATGTACGACGTTGAAAACGGCGTTGTTAAAGGAGTTAAGTTTATCGGCGGTTGCTTAGGCAACCTTCAAGGCATATCAAAACTCGTTGAAGGAAGAAAAATTGAAGAGATTATCCCCTTGCTTGAAGGTATTAAATGCCGAAACGGCACGTCTTGCCCCGACCAACTTTCAAAAGCCCTCAAAAAACATCTTGAAGAAAAATAAAAAAGCACCCAAGCGGGTGCTTTTTTGTTGCAGTTTAGATTGATTTTTTGCCGTTTCTTAAAGAATTTAAGATTGCAAGTACTAAAAGACCAACGTCGCTTGCGATTGCAAACCATAAACTCGTTGTTACGCCGAGCATTGAAAGGGCTATTATCGCAATCTTTATAGCGAGCGAGCCAAACACGTTTTGCCTTGCTATATTTTTAGTTCGCTTTGCTAGTTTTATAACGTAAGGAATTTTTTGCAAATCGCAGTTTGTTAAAACCACGTCTGCACTGTCGATAGAAACGTCTAAACCGTTACCCATCGTAATACCAACGTCAGCGCGCTTCAATACTGGCGCATCGTTAACCCCGTCGCCAACGAAAGCGACAGTTCCAACAGATTTAGAAATAATCTTTTCAAGCCTTGAAACCTTTTCATCAGGTAAAAGGTTTGCTCTAACTTTGTCAACGCCAAGGTAATCTTTGATTACGGTTGCTTCCATCTTATCGTCGCCAGTTAACATAACCGTTTGATAAACGCCTAAATCTTTAAGTTCGCGTATCATACCGCGGGCGTTCTTTCTTGGCACGTCGCTCAATATTACAGCGCCTGCATACTCGCCGTTAACTGCAAGATAAACCTTAATTCCACTATCTTCGTTTTCAGAAACTTTAATTCCGTTTTCCATTAAGAAACGAGCGTTTCCAACCACTAAATTATCGCCGTTTAAAGCGCAAGTAACACCCTTGCCTGCAACAGAGTGATAATCGGTTATTTCAAGGTTGCTATCCCCTGCCTTTTTCCTAATTGCTAAGGCTATAGGGTGATTAGAGTATTTTTCACAAGCGTTGACCAAACTTAAAACTTTGCCTTGATATTTCTTTACGGAAAGAATTTTTGCAACTTTTAATTCGCCTTCGGTTAAAGTTCCAGTCTTGTCAAATGCAACCGTTTCAACAGCGGATAATTGCTCTAAACTCAAAGTGTTTTTAACTATAACGCCAACTTTTGCAGACGTTGCAACGCCTATAAAATAAGCAAGCGGAACTGAAACGATTATAGAACACGGACAAGATACGCAAAGTACCATTACCGCGCGTTTCCCCCAAACGGATAAGCCAAGTTTATAAGTTTCGCTAAATATCGGGAAAATAAACGCTACCACAAGCGCTAAAACAACCACTAAAGGCGTGTACCACTTAGCGAATTTATCAAGGAATTTTTCGGCTTTCGATTTGTTTTTTGCGCTTTCTTCAATGGTTTTTGCAACCACGTTAACGGCGCTTTCGCCGTAAGTTTTTGAAACCTCTATTTTAACGCTACCGTTTGCGGAAAGATAACCGCCCAAAACGCTATCGCCAACGGTTAAATCTTTATAGGCAACTTCGCCAGTTATAATCTTTGTGTCGAACGATGCGCTTCCGCTAACTATAACCCCGTCAAGAGCGCATCTTTCCCCGTCTCTTACAACGATGATATCGCCAACCGCCACTTTATCTGGGGAAACTCTTTCTTCAATTCCACCCTCTTTAATAACGGAAACTTTTTCATTTTTAAACGACTTTAAGTCGTTTATAACTTTATCTGCGCTTGCTACTGCGCTATGCTCGAAGAGTTCGCCCACTTGGAACAAAATCATAATTCCAACAGCTTCTAACGTTTCGCCCAAAATAATTGCCGCAACGGAAGCGATTGTCATTAGCGTGTTTTGGTTAAACGGCTTTTTCTTAAACACGCTCGTTATTCCAGAAAGCACGGCGTTATAGCCCGCGATTGCAAAAGCAACGATTAAAACGTAATCCGCCATTTTACTGGTCTTTTCAAATTTTGAAAAAATTACGCCTAAAATCATTATTATTATAGCAGCGGAAAGTTCTAAAAACTTATACTTTCTCTCTTTTTTATCGTCCAAATTTTCACACGAACAATCGTGCGAGTGAGAGTGAAAATGCGAACGCTCGTTATCGCTACAATCGTGACAGTGGCAACTTTCGTGTTCGTGCTCGTGTTCGTGTTCATTATCAAATTCAAAATTTTCTTCTTCAGTTGAAACTTTTTCAGCGCCAACGAACAACGGCTCTGCGTCAAACCCTTTTTCTTCTAAGTGGTTTAAGATTTCAACTAAAACGTCGTAATCACTTGCCCACTCTGAAAGATCGTAACTCAAAACCCCGTCTACAATCTTTGGCGAAATAACCCCTTCAAACGCTCCTATTTTAGATATAATTTCTTTCGTTTGCGACTGAGTTAGTTCGCTATTTATTTTTATTAAAGACTTTTCTTTACTCATAACGCTCCTTAACAATCGAGATGCTCGATTGACTTTTCAATAATCGTTCTAACGTGCCCGTCGGCAATATAATAGTAGTTTACGTTGCCGTTTTTCTCTAAGGACAAAATCTTTGCGTCTTTCAAAATTCTAAGCGCGTGAGAAGTTGCCGACTGCGAATACCCAAGCGCAAGCGAAATTTCACCAACGCTCTTTTTCCCGCCGAGTAAAAATAAAATTATTTTTAAACGCCCCGCATCGCCAAGCGCCTTAAAATCGGTAACGAGTTCGCTAAGCTGTTCGTTTGTTAAATCAAAATTTTCCATAAACACCCCTTTATGAGAATATGAAAATATATTCATATTATAATATTCTTTTTTTAATTTGTCAATACTAATTTTGTAAAAAAAGAGTGAAAATTGAAGTAAATATTTCAAAAAAAATTAAAAACCGTTGAAAAATCGTTTTATTTATGTTAAAATCATAAATAAATAAACTAACCTTTTAAAAAATCGCCTTTTAAGGCGGAATTTACGGTGAATAATGAATAAAAAAACAACGAGTAAAGCGGTTCAACCGAAAAATGAAGAAGTAAAAGTTCTTCCACAAAATCCCGTTCCGCAAAATAAAGTTAGAAAAGTTTTGCAACGCGATGCCGTTAGGTTTGAAGTTAGCGCAACGAAAGGTCTTTCAAGCGAACAAGTTGAAAGGCGCGTTGAAACTGGGCTAACAAACTTTGTTAAGGCAAGAAATTCTAAATCAATCCCCGCTATAATTTTGGGCAACACTTTAACGTTTTTTAACTTATTGTGCGCGATAGTTATAGTGGCGTACGTTGTGGTTGGAGCGGATCTTGGTAACTTTACCTTTATTATCCCCTTTGCTTTAAACCTTGTTATCGGTATTTTCCAAGAAATAAGGGCTAAACTTTCGATTGAAAAGTTATCCATTTTGCAAGCCCCCACCACTATGGTTATTAGAAACGGGCAAGAATATGAAATTTCAACGAGCGACTTAGTGCTTGACGACGTGTTTAAGGTTGTTGCAGGCAATCAAATCCCAGTTGACGGCGTTGTTTTAGACGGTAACGCCGAAGTTAACGAATCGCTTCTTACCGGCGAATCTGTTCCCATTAAGAAAAAAGCGGGCGATTTTATCCTTGCAGGTAGTTTTATAACAAGTGGTTCACTCGTTGCAAAGGCTGACAAGGTTGCCGAAGAGTGTTACGTTCAAAAACTTACCGAAAGGGCTAAAAAACACAAAAAACCCAACAGCGAACTTATGGCAACGCTTACGTGGATCGTTAAAATCGTTGGTCTTATAATAATTCCTATCGCAATCGGCATAGGCTTAGTTAACTATAAAAACCCGATTATTAGCGAAACGTTTGATAATATTCAAAAATTCGTTGTAACGAGAACTGGCGCAGTTGTTCTCGGTATGATACCCGCAGGTTTAATTCTTTTAACCACAATCGCTTTATCACTCGGCGTTATAAGGCTTTTCAAGCGAAACACCTTAGTTCAAGATATGTATTCACTTGAAATGCTTGCAAGGGTTGACGTTTTGTGCCTTGATAAAACGGGCACTATAACAGACGGTAGAATGCAAGTTATTAAAGACATTATGCTTACCGATAAGCATCCCTTCCCCCTTTCCGATATAGTTGGAACTATGCAAGGCGTGTTTGAAGATAACAACGCAACGTCTTCCGCGCTTAGAGCGCATTATCAATCTAACGCAGAATTTACTGTTGTTAAGACTATCCCCTTCTCATCCGCAAGAAAATATAGCGCGGTTACCTTCTCCGAAACGGGAACTTACGCTATCGGCGCGCCTGAATTCGTGCTTAAAGAACTCTCTCCGTTTATCAGAGAGCAAATGGATCACTACATAAATCACGGCAACAGAGTGTTGCTTCTTGCCCACTCTCCCGCGCAAATAACTTCTAAAGGCGAACTCCCGTCAACACTTAAACCTATTGCGTTAATCGTTCTTAGCGATAATATCCGCCCTGAAGCCATTGAAACTATTAACTGGTTTAAAGAAAACAAAGTTGAAGTTAAAGTTATTTCGGGCGATAACCCGATAACCGTTTCTGAAATTGCAAAGCGCGCAGGTATTGAAAACGCTTCTAACTGGATAAGCCTTGAAGGTTTGTCGGATAAAGAAGTTGCTTCAATCGCCGATAAATACACGGTGTTTGGCAGAGTTACCCCCGACCAAAAATGCGTGCTTATTAAAGCGCTTAAAATGAGCGGACACACCGTTGCTATGACGGGTGACGGCGTTAACGATATTCTCGCTATGAGAGAATCTGACTGCGCTGTTACCGTTGCCACGGGCGCAGACGCGGCAAAGAGCGTTGCTCACATCGTTTTAGCGGACAATAACTTTAACTCAATGCCCAAAGTCGTTGCCGAAGGTAGACGAGTTATTAACAATATTCAGCAATCGGCATCGCTTTTCCTTATGAAAACGATATTCACAGCGCTTCTTGCGTTTATCTCGATTGCAACGATGTCCCCCTTCCCGTTCGAAACAAAACACCTTACCATGCTTGAACTTTTCGTTATAGGTTTTGCATCGCTTGCGCTTTCACTCCAACCCAACGAAAAGCGTGTTGAAGGCGATTTCTTAACGACGATATTCTCAAACGCTATCCCGGGCGCTTTACTTCTTTTAATGAACGTTTATATCATCAAACTTATAAGTTTGTTCGGTATATTCCCAAGCGAAGAATTCACTATGACTATGCAAGTTGTTGCGTTTAGTATAGGTGGCGTTGTTTATCTCCACAAAGTATGTAAGCCGTATAACGTTTTAAGAGCGGTTATAATCTCTATAGTAATAGCGGCGATGGCCGTTTGGGTTGTATTCCTGCTTGACACGTCAAAGACGTTGCACATTGATAACTTCTTCGGTTTAGTTGCGCTTTTCCCACTTACTATGGAAACTTGGGAATATCCGCTTATCCTGTTTGCGATTATCGAACTAAACTTACTTTTAAACCAACCGCTTAGCAACTTAAACAAAATGCTTTTCTCATCGTTTAGAAGAAAGAAATAACAAACTAAAAAGGAGCGTTTATGGGCGTGTTCCATAGAGGTTTTTTAGGGCATTATAAAAGAGTAGCAAAACTTTGCTACTCTTTACTTTTTTTGCTTAACCAAAACACACGACGTTGCTTGCAAAGTATAGTGTGCTACACTTTTGAAAATTTTTCCACAAAGATTAACAACTCAATAAATTTGTTTTTGATTAAAAGAAAAACAAATCTTCAAATTTTTTATCCAACGCTATACACAAAATCAATGCAAGTTTTGCGGTAGGATTAAACTGCCCTGTTTCAATAGAACTTATTGTGTTTCTTGATACGCCTACCATATCCGCAAGTTGTTGTTGAGATATATCCTTTTCAAGGCGAATAGCCTTCAAGTTGTTTTTTAATACAAGTTTATCATCCATAGTTTACCCCAAAGTAACAACGCAACGCGTAACTGCAAATGCTATTGCAAAGGCAAGAGCGACGATACCATACACAAGGTGTTTATGGACTTTCAGCTTTGTGTATAACGTGATGTGATGGCTTCCTTGCATTGCAAAATATACAAGCCAAGCAACTAACCCTATTTCGTTAACTTTGAAAAGGAATTCTGACAAGATTACCAATACCGCACACAGAATACCACCTACGAGCATTCCCACTCTTGATGCCGTTCCAAAAGCAGCCATCTCTCTTTCATCGTGCTTGCCTGCGTTCTCTTTACGGCTCATTTCTAATATTTCATCTTTTTTCATAATAGCCTCCATAAATGATTAAATTTCGCCAAGTGTACTTGGCACGCCATTATTATATCATTGCCAAGTTTTCTTGTCAAGATTTTTAAAACTACAGGTGTCAAATATTTCTCATTACCACCTTTTAAGTCAAGCTGCTAATTTTGTTACTCGTAACTTCTGTAATATTAAGTGACGCGCATAACCGCTCCTTTTTCTATACTATAAAATATTACAATCAATAATCGCACAAACAAAAAAACACCGCGTTCAAACCGAACGCGGTGTTTTAATTTAGTTTATTCTTGTGTTTCGGGCGCGCTTTCGCCGTTTTCAGCGTTTTCTCCGCCTTCGGCAAGTTCTTCTTCATCTTCGTGCGGAACAACTGCTACGGTGGAAACTTTGCCACTGTCAAGACGCATTACGATAACGCCTTGAGTATCTCTGCCAAGTTTAGAAATTTCGCCTGCGGGCGTTCTCATAATAATGCCCGTGTCGGAAATCATCATAACGTCTTGCTCGGGAGAGATAAACTTCAAGCAAACAAGGTCACCAGTCTTTTCGTTGAACGAGCCTGCCTTAATGCCCTTACCTGCTCTATTTTGAAGCCTGTAATCTTCAACGCTTGAAAGTTTACCGTAACCGTTGGTTGTAACGGTTAACACGTCACATCCGTCTTTAACAACGCTCATTGCGATAAGATAATCGTCATCCGCTAAATCCATCGCCTTAACACCTTGGGTATCTCTACCTATCGGTTTAAGACCGTAAGAGCCGTTTTCGTTTAAGCCTTCGTAGAACTTAATGCACTTGCCTTTTGCAGTACCGATTAAGATTTGATCTTCGCCGGACGTAAATTGAACGGAAATAAGTTCGTCACCTTCGTTTAAGTTGATTGCAATCTTACCAGTTTTTCTAATGCTTGCAAATTCAGAAAGCGCAGTCTTTTTGATAAGACCGTTTCTCGTTGCCATAGCGATAAAGCCTTCAGTTCCGTCTTTCATAGGAATAACGGCGTTAACCTTTTCGCCTTCGCTAAGTTGCAAGATGTTAACTATTGCTCTACCACGAGAAGTTCTTGACGCTTCTGGGATTTCATAACCCTTAATCGAGTAAACCTTACCAAAGCTTGTAAAGAACAACAAGTAATCGTGAGTGGAAGTTATGAACATATCGGTAACAAAATCTTCTTCCTTGGGCTTATGGCCTGTTATACCTTTGCCACCACGGTGTTGCGATTTGTATTCCGTTACGGGAATTCTCTTAACGTAACCGAAGTGAGTTCTTGAAATAACAACGTCTTCTCTCGGAATAAGTTCTTCGTCTTCAATACTGCCTTCTAAAACTGAAATTTCAGTCTTTCTTTCTCTGCCGTATTTTTCTTTGATTAAAATTAAATCGTCTTTAATAATAGCGTCAACCCTTGAAACGTTAGCCAAAATGTCTTTATAATCGGCGATGAGTTTGTGAAGATCTTCAAGTTCAGATTGAAGTTTAGATACCGCAAGGTTGGTAAGAGTTTGCAATCTCATATCGAGTATTGCGTTTGCTTGCTTGCCTTCCGCATCTAAATCAAACTCACGGATAAGCCTTTCGCTCGCTTCAAGCCTATCTTTACTCGTTTTGATAATTTTGATAACGCTGTCAATATCCGAAAGGGCTTTTACAAGACCCGTTACGATTAAGCATCTTTCTTCCGCTTTATCAAGATCGAATCTCGTTCTTCTCGTAATAACGTCACGTTGGTGCTTGTGGTATTCAACTAAAATCTCTTTGAGATTTAAAACTTTTGGATCAGTGCCAACGAGCGCTAATAAAATAATACCGTCAGATACTTGAAGTTTGGTTTGTTTGTATAAAGTGTTGAGTACGACTTGGGGGTTCGCATCCTTTTTAATGTCGATAACGATTCTCATACCGTGACGGTCAGATTCGTCGTTAATATCGGCAATACCTTCAATCTTCTTGTCGGTAACGTACTCTACGATAGTTTTGATGAGCCTTTCCTTGTTTACTTGGTAAGGAAGTTCAGTAACGATAATTCTATTCTTAGTTCCACCTGCGTATTCTTCAATCTCACACTTAGAGCGAAGAACGAAACTACCTCTGCCCGTTCTATAAGCGTTTCTAATACCGCTTCTACCCATCAAGATACCACCGGTTGGGAAGTCGGGAGCGGGAACGTATTCCATAAGATCGTCAACTGAAATATCGGGATTGTCAATAACCGCAATAGCGCCGTCAATAACGTCACTTAAATTATGCGGGGGAATATTAGTTGCCATACCAACCGCAATACCGTCCGCACCGTTTACTAAAAGGTTTGGATATCTTGCGGGAAGAACGACGGGTTCTTTACGCGTATCGTCGAAGTTTGACTTGCAATCTACCGTGTTTTTATCAATATCACGGAGCATTTCAAGCGCAAGTTTGGTCATTTTTGCTTCGGTGTATCTG
>JAFWXO010000003.1 GCA_017545865.1 Clostridia bacterium
ATCGGTTTGAACACATCCTTCTCAAGCATGAAGAAAGCCGGTATCCGTCCGATGATCCACGGTTTTATCATCTCGGCGTTGGTCGTTGTCGTTGCGTTGTTGGTAGAAATGGCAATGGGAATCGTATAAAGAGAAATAACAATGCAAGTTACACGGTATTACAAACTACAATTTATCGAATTGTTTTGTGGCGACATCTAAATCGGTGCAACTTGCCATAAAAAAAAGGAACAACCGAGTGGTTGTTCTTTTTTATTGCTAGGGTGTGATTGACTTTAAGGCTTTTGGTATCTATACAAATTATTATTTGACATCTTTTTGTGTTATCTTTACAAAATGGATGCTTAATTGTATCAGAAATTTTTTATAATTGCCACGGTGTTTTCTTTGAGTATAAATCGTTCGGGGTTAAGGTCGGTTTTTGTAAATAAATTGTCTTTGTCGATGACATACACCGAAAATCCGTCGGAAAGCGCTAACTCAACTTCCGTATCCGTATTGGTGTTGGATATAATAATCGACTTTCTTTCCCCGTCGGTTGCCGCAAGAGTAAAAATTCCGTCCTCGTGACAGATGCTTTCCGCTTCGTTTCCAAGAGCGTAAAGTTCTCCAAACGCTTTGAACGCATAATAGATGTTGGAAGGTTCAAAGGTGTTTAGGTCATAAAATCCTCCGTAGGCGGAAATTGCAACGTATCTTGCATCGTAATACATCAACATATCGGTTTTTTTGTGTTGCATAGCTAGCATAATAGCCATAACGTTTGCTGACGCGTACGACGTACCCCTGTTGATCTTTCTGTCGTGAGAAAGATTCCATTCGTTCAAGTGCGTCTCAACGTTTCCATAGCCGTTTTCGCTTAGCACCTTGTCAATAAAATCCGCCTCCGAAACGATGACGTCAACACCGCCGTAGGTGTGCCATGAGAAAAAATCCAAGGGTGAATTATTCTGCTTGATATATTTAATAAAATCAAGGAAAAAGTTAATGCGATAGATCTCTTTAGATGAGTTGTAACGACTGCCGTCACGTTTTGGTGTTGATAACCCGTATTTTTCAGGATTGGCGAAAATGCCGTAAAATCCGCAAGCAGCGTAGCCACCGACCTTTATCTTATCGCCAAAGCATTTTTTTAGGTGTTTTGCAGTAACGTCATAAAGTTCATAATACTGCGTTGCAGTTCCCGTCCACATTTGATTGATTTCAGGAAGGTCGCGGTTTTCGGGCTCATTCCAAATTTCCCAATATTTGATATTGAAATAAAATCCGTTTGCCCAACCTTCATTGTAGTGTTTTACGATATGTTCACATATTCTTGCCCATTTTCCGTAGTCCTTGGGTGGATGAATACGATAAGCTTTGATTTGACATTGGTTTTCTATCGTTACACCCAATCTAAAATACGGCTCGACACCGTATCCTATCAAGGCTTTTATGAGTTCGTCAGTAAACGTAAAATCATAAGATTCTGGATCGTTTTCATCCGCATCGAAATTCCTGAAAATATTTGGAACGTCTACGTAGCGGTTGCCTCCAAAAGCGCCGCCTACGTCATGTAATCTAGAATAAGGAACGTGTGCATCGGTTAAGATTTGCATTGGCGTAAAGTCAAGTTTACAAAAACCACCCGTAAAAGGAGGTTGTCCGACGGCATGCATTGGTTTTATTTTGCCAACAATCTTATCAAAATCCACCTGAATATTTATCATTTTGACCACCCGTTAAGTATTTGCATACATTATATCACGTAGTCTACTGCTTTTCAAGGGTAAGGCAAGAGTTTTTTGCTACGATACAAAGTCGCATCGAAACTTGTCCGCCTCGTTGTTCCCAAAAGTCAGAAGAACATATTTTAGGGGTATGGAGAGCCTTTTTTATATCAAACTTTTAACAATTTGTGAGATAAACGTATTGAAAAACCGCAAATTAAAGATTATAATAAAAGAAAACTAATTTTTGGAGAACTTTATGACAAACGGATGTTTTACGGCGATGCTCGATTGTTCAAGAAACGGGGTAATCAAAGTTAATAGAGTTAAAGATTATATTGACCTTTTAGCAAAGTTTGGTTACAACGCGCTTGAACTTTACACGGAAGACACTTTTGAACTTGAAGGCGAGCCGTATTTTGGTTTTATGCGCGGAGGGTATACTAAAAAGGAGTTAAAAGAACTCGACGCTTACGCTTTATCTAAGGGCATTGAGTTAATTCCTTGCGTGCAAACGCTTGCGCACCTTAACGCTATATTTAAGTGGCACGTTTACAGCGATATTAAAGACACTCAAGACGTTTTGCTCATTGATGAAGAAAAAACCTACAACCTAATAGAAAAAATTATTTCAACGGCAAGAGAGTGTTTCACTTCTAAAAAAATTCATATCGGTATGGATGAAGCCGATCTCGTTGGGTTTGGCAAATATTATAAAAAGCACGGCACAGCTAACCGTTACGAACTTTTAAATAGGCATTTAGAACGTGTTATTAAAATCGCTGAAAAACACGATTTTAAGCCGTGTATGTGGTCGGATATGTTCTTTAAGATGGCTACGGGCGGATATTATCTAAACGATTACGATAACGTGCCAAAAGATTTGAAACAAGCAATCCCATCGGGCGTTGACTTGATTTACTGGTGGTATTACGACGATCAAGAAAAGCCATATTTAGATATGCTCAAAGCCCACAAGCAATTAAATAAAGATTGTTGGTTTGCGGGCGCAGCGTGGAGCTGGAACAATTTTGCTCCCTTTAACAAATGGTCGATGAAGCATTTATCGGCGGGGCTTAACGCTTGCAGAAAAACGAACGTTAACAATATCCTTATCACCGTTTGGGGCGATGACGGGCAAGAGTGTTCCCACTTTGCCGTTCTGTCTTCTCTTTTTTACGCCATTAAAGTTTACCAAGGCGAAAAGAGCATAGCGAAAATCAAAAAGGAATTTTACGAAATCACAGGCGAAGAATTTAACGCCTTTCTCGATTTAGACTTGCCAAATCTTATTGCGGATAATATTGAAAAGCAAAGGGCGTTCGCCCCGTCAAAATACGGATTCTATGGCGACCTTTTAAACGGATATTACGATTTATACACGCCTGACGGCAGTGGTGAAATTTATAAAAAGTACGCCTATAAGTTGAAAAACCGCGCAAAAAAGAGCAAGAACTTTGGATATTTGTTTGAAGTTGAAGCGAGCCTTTGCGATTTTTTATCTATTAAGTTTGAACTTGCAAAAAGGCTTAGAAAGGCTTATAAAGAAAACGATTTAGCTAAGTTAGAAATTATTTGCAAAGATATAAAGAGAGCGGAAACAAAACTTAAAAGATTTGAAACCGCCCTTAAAACCATGTGGGATAACGACTATAACCCGCAAGGGTACGACGTTCAGGATATAAGAATCGGAGCGCTCAAACAAAGGCTTAAAACTGCAAGGGAAAAGGTTAGAGCGTATCTTGATAAAAAAGTTCAATCAATCCCCGAGCTTGAAGCGGAGAACTTGCCACTTAACAACTGGAACGATGAGCTTTTAGGTTTAACCCCTTGGAAGAAGATAGTTTCGGTAAACGTTTTATCACACAATATATTTTAATAAATAATAAAAGAACGCTTTGGCGTTCTTTTTTCTTGTAATCAATTATAAGTCTTTATTGTAAAACGATTTGTATTTTTTAAGGGCAAAATAATGATAGTCGCGCATTGAAATGCCAAGTTTTTTAGGAGAAGTGATTAAAGCGTGGTCGCCAAAACGTTCAAAATAATAAAGGGCTTGCCCTGCGGAGCAATCAAAGGTATAAACGTCGCCTTCGATAGATATGGGCGTTGGGCGGTAAAGATAAATTCTATCAAAAAGTTTTTTACCCTTCTCGGTGAGTTCAACTTTAATTAAATGCTTGTCCGACTTAAACATCGGGTATTGCGGGGCGCAAGCAAGTTGCCTTTCAAGCAGTTTAACGTTTTCTTCAGGTATGCTTGCTGGTGAAGAAAGAAGGGTTATCGTTTTAAACTTGGCAAGGCGAACGGTAGCGTTATTGTCGTTAGCGTAACCTAAAACGTAATTAAAAAGCTCGTCTTTTGAAGCGGAGATTGTAAATATTGAAAGGTTGTTAATAATTTTGCCGGAATCTATTTGCGCGCAAATTTGAACTTTATTAGCAAGAGCCTTTTGCAAAAGGTCAAAATTTTCTTTATGAATAATCTTTTCGCGCTCGTTTTTCGGTTTGTGAATATACGCGCTAAACATCCTTCTATAAAAGGATGAAATCGATTCGTTTTGCAATATTACCTGTTCTATATGAAGCATTGCCTTTTCTGAAATTTTTGTAGGCTTAAAGGAAAGGGTGGTGCTTTTTTTGTCGTTAACGCCGTCAGCTTTTTTAGTTAAAACCTTAATAACGTTATCAAAAACTTTGCTTTTATAATACTCTGGCACGATAGAAATAGCGTTTTTCAAATCTTCGTGAAGCGTTTCTTCTTGCGCCGAAAAGGTCTCGTAAAAATTAACGATTAGCGTGTTTAAAAAAGCGTTCATGTTTGGCTTGCCGTTTTCTTTAATTATTCTAAAATCAGAGCAGTCTTTTTGCAAAACTTCTAAATCAGATTTTGGTAAACTAATTTTAATTTTTTCATCCATAAAATCATCTCCTTAAAAGCATTATACACTAAAAGGGGGCAAAAATCAAGCAAAATATCTTAAAATTCGCTATTTTTCCGCATAAATTAGGGGGCATAAAAAAGTTAAGTATTGCGGTATAACAAATGTGAGAAAGTGGGTGTATAATGGGGTTAGAAAAGCGAAAGGAGGAATTTTTATGAATTACAGTTTTGAAAATATTGCAGGATATATTGAAGAAAAGGAAGAGCTCAAACGCCTTTGTGAGATTTTTAATAATCGTGAAAAATATAAAGAAAAGGGAGCAAAACTTCCAAAGGGAATTATTTTTTACGGAGAATCGGGCACGGGTAAAACGTTATTTGCTAAGGTAATGGCGAGCGTGTGTGATTTGGAAGTTTTAAAAATCAACGTTGCCGATGCTGAAAAGGAAAGCGATATTTGCAAACTTATAAAAAAGACTTTTGCAAAAGCGGCAAGAAAGAAAACGCCAACCATGATTTTCTTTGATGAACTTGATAAGGTTTTGCCAAACGATTCGGAAAGGTATTATTCAGATCGTTCAAAAACCGTTCTTGCTCAACTTTTAACTTTGATTGACGGTATGGATAGCAGTGGCGATTTGGTTTTCGTTGCAACTTGTAATTATTACGGATCGATACCCGAAACGCTCGTTCGCCCAGGTAGAATTGATAAGAAGATAAACGTTGGGCTTCCTAACTATTCTTCACGCGTTGAAATATTGAATATGTACGCGAAGAAATCTTCTTGCCAGTTTGAAATGAGCGTTCAAGATATGGCAAAACTTTGTTCTGGTTTTTCTTGCGCGGCGCTTGAAACGCTTATTAACGAGTGTATTTTGCACTCGGATGAGAAAGGGTTTGTTAACGAGCAACTTATTCGTTCGCAGTTTTTTGAAATTAAAAATGAAGATATTCCGCGTGAAAGTTCTTCCGTTGAAGATTCAATAACGGCGTGCCATAACGTAGGCTCGTTCATCGTTGCAAAGGCATATAACTCGGGGCATTACACTTTAAGCTTAGAAAAAGATACCGTTTGCAACAATTTTTTCAATGCTATCGTTACGCTAAACGACAATCGTGACGATTGGGATGACGATGATGACGACGATTGGGATGACGACGATTTTGATGAATGCGATGAAGACTGCGGTGATGAAACGGATGAAAACGTAACTTCCATTTTAAGTAAAAGCGATTATATTAACACGATAACCGTGTTGCTTGGTGGATACGTTGCGGAAGAAGTTGTTTTTAACAAAGTTTACGATAACGTTATAGAGCCGTTGAATTCTATTGATAGAATACTTCAAAGGATGTCTGACTGCGCAATGTTTGGCGTTGGTTTGCGTTATAGCGAAGAAAGAAATCGTGACGTTTTAACTTATACCGATGAACACGTTGCAAAAGTTAACGCCGTTTTTGAACAAACCGTTAACGATTGTTACGAAAAGGCGAAAGCCATTATTGAAAAGAACGGCGAACTCATATCAAAACTTTCAAAAGTTTTGGTGGAAAAGCAGATTGTTCAAGAAACAGACTGTGAAAAACTCATAGAAGAGTTTGGCGGAATTAAATTTTAACAATTAAAAAAAGACGCAACCAGCAAACGTTAAGGCTTCATGACTGTTAATCATTTTGGCAAGTGGGAAACCGCTTATTTGCGTCTTGTAAACGCTATCCCCTAAAGGAACTTGTATTCCACAGGCTTGATGGCAAAAACTAAAGACACCTGCAGCATTTTTTAGCTCCATTATTTTAATTGAGGGGGAAAGCTAATCCCCTCAGGTGTCTTGTAAACGCTATCCCCTAAAGGAACTTGTATTCCACAGGTTAGATGGCAAAAACTAAAGACACTTGCAGCAATATTTGGAAATATCAAAGAATTAAATCCAATGGTGTCTTGTAAAAAAGTTAATAAAGATGCGTACAGCAAAACACACTTAAAAAGATATTCGTTTCTTAAGGAGCACTTAGGCTTGTACCTAAGCGGATGTAGAGCAGAAATGCTCTATATGTTTAGTAAAGGCATCTTGTTAAAGGCGCATACAGCAAGTTGAAAAACTGTCAGCACAAAAAGTATTTCTGATCAAAGCGAGGTTTCGCTTTAATAAAAATGCGCCTTGTTAAATTTAAATAACACGTAAAGGAGAGAAATTATGCTTAAATATCTTAAAGAAGAAGCAAATAAGGTTTATACTGAAAACGGTGCGGTAACCAATGAAAGCACAGGAGATTTTTGCCTTGATTTATTTGCAACCATCGGGGCAATTCGCAGAGAAAGCGATAGCGAAATTGAATCGCGTTTTATAAGAGCGTATACGGAAAACAAAGATATTGCAATGAAAATCTTGTTTTTCGCTCGTGACGTAAGGGGTGGTCTTGGTGAGCGCAGGGTTTTTAGGGTTATCCTTAAATGGCTTGCAAAGAACGAAACTTTCACCGTTAAAAAGAATCTTAAATATATTGCCGAATACGGAAGATACGACGATTTGCTCGTTTTAATGGATACGCCTTGCGAAAAGGAAATGCTTGCCGTTATCAAAGCGCAATTTGACGCTGACGTGAAGGCTATGGAAAATAAAGAAGAAGTATCTTTGCTTGCAAAGTGGCTTCCTTCCGTTAACACTTCTAATCAGGAAACCGTAAAATGCGCAAAGAAAATAGCAAAAGCGTTTAATATGAACGACGCTACTTATAGAAAGGCGCTTTCATCTCTTCGTGCATACCTAAAAATTATTGAAAACAACCTTCGTGAAAAAGATTACTCTTTTGACTATGAAAAGCAATCTTCAAAGGCAATGTTTAAGTATAAAAAGGCGTTTATCCGTAACGACGGCGAAAGGTATAACGCATTTATAAGGAAGGTGGAAAGGGGTGAAGTTAAACTTAACGCTTCAACGCTTGCTCCTTACGAACTTGTTGACCCTTTCATTGATGATGATTGGTTGAGAGATCTTAGCAAGGAAGAACAAGCATCTCTCAATGCAACTTGGAATTCTCTTCCCAACTATGGAACGGATGAAAACGCCATTGCGGTGATTGATACGTCGGGTTCTATGTATTGGGCAAAAAGACCTACGCCAGCATCCGTTGCGCTTTCGCTTGGTATTTACTTTGCAGAACGCAATAAGGGTTATTTTAAAAACTACTTTATTGAGTTTTCCGCAAGACCTCAGCTTATCGAGATTAAAGGCGAAACCTTTGCCGATAAACTTCGTTATCTTGCAACTTTTAATGAAGTTGCTAATACGAATATACAAGCGGTTTTTAATTTGATTTTGAATGCGGCGGTTAAAAACAAATTGCCACAAAGCGAACTTCCTTCAAAACTTTATCTTATTTCCGATATGGAGTTTGATGAGGTGGTAGATAATGCGGAACTAACAAACTTTGAAAACGCTAAAAAGAAGTTTGAAGCAAAAGGTTATAAACTCCCCGATATCGTATTTTGGAACGTGGCAAGCCGTAATAGAGGGCAGCCCGTAACCAAAAGTGAAAACGGCGTAGTTTTGGTTTCCGGTTGCACGCCTAAACTTTTTAGTATGGTGGCAAGTGGCGAAATGAACCCCCTTTCATTTATGATGGAAGTTATTGAAAGCGAGCGTTATTCAAAAATAGTCGCTTAAAAAAAGAGAAAAAAGAAGAAGGCTTTTCGCGATTTACTTTAGACGATATTATGTCGGCAGTATTAAACGAACAGCCTTTTTTAAAATAAAAAAGTTAAAGGATATGATAATTATGATAGAAATAAAAGGAAAATATAATATTGCAAAATGCTTTACTTCCCAAATGGAAGACGACGCTTCCGAGCAAATTAAGAAAATATGCGATACGGAAGCGTTTGCAAATTCAAAAATAAGAATAATGCCTGACGTTCACGCGGGCAAGGGTTGCACGATAGGTACAACTATGACGATAACCGATAAAATCGTTCCTTCAATGGTCGGCGTTGATATCGGTTGCGGTATGTATACCGTTTATCTTGGTAAAATAGATATTGACTTTGAAAAGATAGACGAGGTGGCGCATTTTATTCCTTCTGGAAGAAACGTTTGGGAAGGTAGGCAAGAAAGATTCGACTTGACTGTACTTCGCTCGTATCGTAACCTTAAAGACTCCAAAAGGCTTGAAAGAAGCCTTGGAACTTTGGGTGGCGGTAATCATTTTATTGAAATTGACGAAGACGATGAGGGTGGTAAGTATTTAGTTATTCACTCGGGAAGCCGTAATCTTGGAACGCAAGTTGCCGAGTTTTATCAACAAATTGCAGTTGATTTAAATGTTGGAAAAGAAGACTATTTCAAGAAGAAAGAAGAGATAATATCGACCTATAAGGCGGAAGGAAGAAGGCAGGAAATTCAAAAGGAACTTAAAAGGCTTAAAAGAACGTTTGAAACCAAAGAACCTTCCCTTCCTCGTGATATGTGTTATCTTTACAATTCGTTTATGGAAGACTACCTTCACGACGTTGATATTTGCCAAAAATTTGCCGAAAGAAGTCGCGAAAAAATGGCGGAAATTATTTTGGAAAAAACGGGCATTATTCCCATTGAAACCTTCCAAACGATACACAACTACGTCGACGTTAAGGAAATGATTCTTCGTAAAGGTTCGGTTTCCGCTAAAAAGGGAGAAAAACTTTTGATTCCTATCAACATGCGTGACGGTTCGCTTATTTGTATTGGCAAGGGCAACGAAGATTGGAATTTTTCAGCCCCTCACGGCGCGGGCAGATTGATGTCGCGTACAAAGGCGTTTGAAAATCTTACGATGGAACAGTACCAAAAGGAAATGAAAGGTATTTATTCAACGTGTGTTAACCCTTCAACTTTGGATGAATCGCCCATGGCGTATAAGCCTATGGATGAAATAGTAAAAAACATAGAGCCGACTGCTGAAATTATAAAGAGAATCAAACCCATTTATAATTTTAAAGCGTCAAACTAATTCAAAGTTTGAGATTGATTTTTGATAATATAAATGATATAATAACCTTGCTAAAATGTTTAGGAGTTAGGCATTATGTTTTACAAAAAAAGCGAAAGTGAAAAGTTAAACGTTGAACTTTTTAAAAATCCAACCAAGGAATACCGTGGCGCTCCCTTTTGGGCGTGGAACACTAAACTTGAAAAGGATATTTTGTTAGAACAAATTGAAGTTTTAAAAAAGATGGGTTTCGGCGGATTTTTTATCCACTCTCGTTCGGGGCTTAATACCGAATATTTAGGCAAAGAGTTTTTTGAAATGGTTAAAAGTTGCCGTGATAAAGCGGAAAGCGAAGATATGCTTTGCTACCTTTACGATGAAGATAAATGGCCGTCGGGCTACGGTGGCGGGTTTGTTACCAAAACCCCAGCCTATCGCCAAAAAATGATATATTTTACCGATACGCGTAAGCGTTTTTATGATAAAAAGTACGGAATTGACAACGCGCTCCCGTATCTTTTAGGTGTTTTTGACGTTGTTTTAGATGAAAACGGCTTTTTAGTTTCCTATAAAAAAATCGATGAAAACGATACGGTAAACGGCGTTAAGCGTTACGCTTACGTTGAGCCTGTTCCTTGCGAAGCATGGCACAACGGCTTTACCCCTGAAGACGCTATGAATAGCGAAGCCGTTGCAAAGTTTTTAGGCGTTACTTATGAAAAATATAAAGAAGAAGTGGGCGAGAGTTTTGGAAAATCAATCCCCGCAATTTTTACCGACGAACCGCAAATGGGCTTTAAAAAACCCCTCGTAGATTCCACTAAAAACGAAAGCGCAAACTATCCCTGGAGCGAACACCTAACAAAATTTTACTTTGAAAAGTATGGCGAAGACATAACTGATTATATCCCCGAATTATTTTTAGATTTCAAAGATAAAATTTCAACGGCGAGATATCGCTATCACGAAGCGTCAACAGAGCTATTTACTAAAGCGTATTCTGAGCAAATAGGTAAGTGGTGCAACGATAACGGAATACTCTTTACCGGGCATATGATGTGGGAGCATAATTTAGACGTTCAAACGGAAACGGTTGGTGACGTTACTCGCGCTTACGAGTGGTTTGATATTCCCGGCATCGACCTTTTGTGTGACGCTGTTGAAATAGTAACGGCAAAGCAAACACAATCAGTTGTTCGCCAACTAAACAAGCAAGGTTTTTTAACCGAACTTTACGGCGTTACGAACTGGGATTTTGATTTTAGGGGGCATAAGTTCCAAGGCGACTGGCAGTCGGCTCTCGGCGCAACGCTAAGAGTTCCGCATTTATCGTGGGTTTCAATGAAAGGCTCGGCAAAAAGAGATTACCCCGCGTCTATAAGTTATCAAGTGCCGTGGTGCTCTGAATACCCTTACGTTGAAGACCATTTTGCAAGGCTCGGCGTTGTGTTAACGCGTGGTAAACCCATTGTTAAAGTGGGTGTTATCCACCCTATAGAGTCCTTTTGGCTTGATTACGGCGCAAAAAATACTTGCCGTGAAAAAACGGAAAAAGCGGTTAAAGACTTTAACGACTTGTGCGAGCAGTTATACGAAAACTTCGTTGATTACGACCTTATTAGCGAAGCGTTAATTGAGCGCCACGCGAGTGTAAACGGCAAGAGCTTTATGATGGGCGTTATGGAATATCAAACGATAATCGTTCCAAACGTTAAAACTTTAAGAAAGGAAACGTTAGACGTTTTAACTAAGTTTAGAAATAGCGGTGGTAAACTTATATTTATAGGCGATTGCCCCGTTTGTGTTGACGGGGTTATAAGTTGCGAAATAAAGCCCCTTTACGAGCGTTCTATTCACGTTGATTATAGCGAACTTTTCACTTTTCTTGACGGCGAAAAGACGGCAACCGTTTTAAATGAAGACGGAACTATGGCGGATAACTTTGTTCATCAACTAAGATGTGACGGCGATAGCAAGTGGTTTTTTATGGCAAGGTTTAAAAAACCGCAAAAAGACGACTTGACTTCTCAAAATGTAACCGTTGTTTTCAACGGGGAGTACGAGCCGACGTTATACGATACGGTTAGCGGCGAAATTCTTCCTATTGAACACAAAGTTGAAAACGGAAAGACTTACGTTTATAAAAAATTATTCGCGCAAGACAGTTTGCTTATCAAGTTAGATAGCGGAAAGGGTGTTTTCAACAAAGAAACGCCAAGCCAAAAAGTTATAAAAGAAATTACTTTTAACGATAGCGTTGAATATATCCGCACGGAAGAAAACGTTTTACTCGTTGACAACTGCTTATATAAATTAAACGACGGCGAGTATCAAGATAAAGAAGAGATTTTGAAACTCGATGAGAAAATCCGCAAAACGCTTAACTATCCAAAGGCGGACGGCTGGGGCGTTCAGCCTTGGGCGCTACCTGACAACAAGCCCGAAAATTTCGTAACGCTCAAATACGAATTCGTTAGCGAACACGAGATTGAAAACTGCTATATCGCTGGCGAAGAAGTAACCAAAATCACCTTTAACGGAAGCGATATTGATTTAACTTGCGTGGGATATTACGTTGACAAGTCCATTAAAAAATATAAACTTGGCGCTATCAAAAAAGGCTTGAACGAACTTATAATCGTTACGCCTATAACTCATAGAATTAGCGTTGAATACTATTATATTTTAGGTGATTTTAGCGTTAGGGTAGAAGGTAGCGAAAAAACCGTTTATAGAAGTGAAGAAAGCATAAGTTTTTCTGATATAACCAAGCAAGGCATGCCGTTTTACGGCGGAAACTTAGTTTATAAAACTAAGTTAGAAACGCCAAGTTGCGATTTGTCCGTTCAAATTCCAAGATATAGAAACTCGCTTATCAAAATTAAACTTGACGGAAAGGAAAGGGGAGTTATCGCTTACGCTCCGTGCAAGTTAACTATAAAAAACGTTGAAAGCGGAGAACATATTTTAGAAATCGTTGCTTTTGGAAACAGAGTTAACACCTTTGGTCCGTTGCACGATGCAAGCCACAAAATTTACGTTAGCCCAAGCGCTTGGTACACGACGGGCAGCGCTTTTACTTACGGTTACGAACTTAAAGAAACGGGAATTCTTTCCGAGCCGATTATAAAAATTATCGAAAAGTAGGGAGAAGTTATGAACAGATATTTATCCGCAAAAGAAATTTACAAGCAACGTGGGATAGACACGGAAGTTGCGCTTGAAAAAGTTAAAAACGTTGCAGTATCGCTCCATTGTTGGCAAGGTGACGACGTTAAGGGGTTTGATCAAGACGGGCCTTTGACCGGCGGTATTCAAACTACTGGCAATTATATGGGCAAGGCAAGAACGCCCGAAGAACTTATTGCCGATATGGAAAAGGTTATGAGCCTTTGTCCCGGCAAAAAGAAAATTAACGTTCACGCTTGTTACGCCGTTTTTGAAAAAGACGGGTTCGTTGATAGAGATAAGATAGAGCCAAGGCATTTTAAGCCGTGGGTAGATTTTGCTAAAAAACACGGCGTTGGCTTAGACTTTAACCCCACCTTCTTTTCGCACGAAAAGGTAAAAGACGGTTTAACCTTATCAAGCCCCGACAAAGAAACGAGAAAGTTTTGGATAGAGCACGGCAAGGCTTGTATCAGAATATCGGAATATTTTGCAAAAGAAACGGGTTATCCCTGCGTTATGAATATTTGGACGGGTGACGGGTATAAGGATATACCTGCCGATAGGCTTTCCCCAAGAGTTCGCTATAAAGAGAGCATTGAAGAAATTTTATCCGAGCCTTTTGACAAAAACTTGGTTAAACCTTGCGTTGAGTCAAAGGTGTTTGGAATAGGCGTTGAGTCTTATACGGTTGGTTCTGGCGAGTTTGCCCTTTCGTTTGCGGCAACGCACGAAGGTTGTTTACCGCTTATGGATAACGGGCATTATCATCCAACTGAAGTGGTTTCGGATAAAATTCCCGCGTTACTTGCTTTTTTTGATGAGATTGCGCTCCATATCACAAGGCCTGTTCGTTGGGATAGCGACCACACCGTTTTATTCGATGACGAAACTAAGGAAATTGCAAAAGAAATAGTAAGGAATAACGCCCTTGATAGAGTTTATATGGCGCTTGACTATTTTGATGCGAGCATAAATAGAATAGCCTCTTGGGCGATAGGGTTTAGAAGTTTTCAAAAGGCGCTTCTATTAGCGCTTTTAACTCCTAACGAAGAACTTAAAACCTTGCAAAACGACAACAAACTCACTTCACTTATCTTAGCTCAAGAAGCGGTAAAAACCCTTCCGTTTAGCGACGTTTGGGAAGAATACTGCCTAAGAGAAGGCGTTCCCACCGAGTTTGAACTTGAAAAGGCTATTTTAGATTACGAGCGAAACGTTTTATCAAAGAGAATATAAGCAAGACGTATCATATTTATAGATAAGATTAAATTATAAGCGTAAAAAAACACCTGTACGGACAGGTGTTTTTTATTGAAATTTATTAGTTATAAAAGTTTTTTGGATTTTCTAAGTTTTATGAGCAACGTGAGTAACGCCGAAAGGCTTGCTAGCGAAACGGTTGATAACGTGATTATAACGCCCGTTGCTACGCCGTTAGGTTTTTCGGGCGGAACGGGGGCGGGCGACTTTTCCCATACGGCGCGAACGAATAACACGCTCGAGTTGTTGTAATGCTCGTTGTAATACGACTTAGCGTACAGCGTTGGCGAGTCGCCTAAATGGTGAATAACGTTCCAGTCAACTAAATAACTATCGCCGTTTTTCTCAGCAAATACGCCTAAATTGCTATTTTCAATTCGCCAACCCACAAAATCGTAACCTTCACGCGAAGGAGCGAATAAGCAAAGTTTATTTTCAGCGCTTGCTAGTTCCGTGGAATAATTTTCGCCGTGGTTAACGCCACCAGAAAGATCGTAATAAACCCGAACGGGTTGCATTGATAGGTCTTGACAATAAATAAAATTAAACGAGTAATTTAGTTCGTAACCCGAGTTAGACTTTATCGCGTGAGTTACTTTGCAACTTTCCCCGTTTTGTATTTGATAAGAAAGGGTGGGGATAGCCATATTCTTTTCACTATAAACCGATTGCGCGCTCGTTATAAAGGATACGTTTCCGCTTAGCGAGTTGGTGTAGATAGCGTAGGTTTTATCGCTTGCGTTGAAACTATAATACTCTAAATCTTTACCAGTGGTGAAGGGGATAGCGTTATTAACGTCGTCAAACTCAACTTCTTCGCCGATAAGCCCGTGAGTTACGTAAAAATTGTTCAAATAAGTGTCGCTTGACTGACTATTGCTATATCTTACTAAAATTTTATAATTGCCGTAACTTGCGTTTTGCTTGGAAATATAAAACCGCTTTTGCGATTCGTCAAGGCGGACGGAAAAGTCATTAGTAACGTCACGATTGCCAAGGTAAATTTCAATTCCGTCTACGCTTGCCCCGTTGGAAATCTCGTAGGAGTATTCTAAATCCACGTCGTCGTAAAAGACGTTTAGTTGTTTAGTAGGCGCAGTTTCGGCGGTAAGACTACCGTAATATTTACCCTTGACGTGAGTTGGATAAGCATAACCCGATTCTATCTTGTCGTAGAAGTAAAACGCCTTATCGGTGTCTTTTTTATAGCGATAGCCCCTAATATCGTAAATATTTTTGTCTTCGTAAAAGATAAGGGAAACGCCGTCCTTTCCGTTAGACTCGGTGTAGGAATTAAGAATTATCCACGCGCCTTTGAAAACGGTTGGCGTGTCAGAGCCGTCAAGGTAAAATTCTTTTTGATAGTTATCGTCCCACCCGATAAGCGAAACGGCGTGGTTTGACGTGGTGCTCGTTTGGTTGGGGGTAAGGCTATACACCCCGTTTTCTTCCAAGAACCCCGTTTTGAAAGAGAACGCAAGGTATAAACTGCCGTTGTTTACGAGATGGCGTTTAATCGCGTCAACGTCCGAACGGGAAAAGGAAGTAGACGAGTCGCTTACCAAAGTATTAGCCAAATCGTCGTTTGCGTATTGATTAAAAAAGTTATAATAGTCTTCAGCGTTTTCGTTGCTTACGATATACGCGTTTTGATAGGGAAGGTCGGATTCAAGCATAAGCCCGTTTCTTTGCATTGCTTTTTGTTGCATAGAAAAAGATCCGCCCGCGCCTATTTTCGCATAAGACTTTTTGGGAACGTAACAGGAAATCCCCGTCCAAAGTTCCGAAAAATCGTAATACTCGTTAGTCGCTTTCATAATGGTGGTTGAAGCCGCCATAGTAGCGGCGAAATTCCAACAAAACCCGTTTTTATCCTGATGCTGAGCAAACGTCAAGTAATCGTCACGAAGGCAGTATTGTTCGGGCAACGGCGATAAAAGGTCGGGGTTTATTTGCGGTCTAAAATCGTTAGGGAGAGTTGGAAGTAGCGGTTTTTCAACGGGGAGTTTAATTAAATCTTCCCTATCAACGGGGAGTTTAATTAAATCTTCCCTATCTAAGATGCGCTCAATTTTCTCTTCCTCATTATTAAGTTGTAAAGCGTAAGCAACGCTAATTTGAACGTTTGCCACGAAAAAGCAAAGCAAAATTATAGCGGTTGCAAAAATGCGTTTAAAGCGCTTTAAATTCATAATAACTCCTCTATTATAGAGTATCATTTTACGATATAAAAATCAACCTATTTATAACTATAAAAATAATTCGACGGGGAAATGGGCTATTTTGAAATCGATATGCGCGGTTGCCCGTCAAGGGGTATGCTAAACGCTCTGCCACACACCGAGCCTTATCCCGATTATTGCGGGCATTGTGATTTGCTTTATAAGAGCGTTGCTAAAAAATACGGCATTGAAATCAAAGGCGATTTCACTCACGTTGATAAAGCCCGTTGCAAATTCACCACAACCAAAAAACAACAAAAATAAAAAGGCACTATAAAGTGCCTTTTTGCTTGCAAAAAATTAAGTTGTTTTATTTTTTAAGCCCTAAAATTTCATCCGCAGAAACGTCTAACGCTTGGCAAATGTTGGCAAAAGTGTCTATCGCGGGGAATTTATCAAGGCGCAAATATTTGCTTATAGTTGACGGGTTAACGCCAACAATGTTTGCAAGTTCTTTTTGTGTGAGATTGCTGTTTTTGATTTCATCGCGCAATCTTTTTTGAATATCTTTAATATCAATCATACCAAAATAATAGCACAATGGGCTTTTTATGTTTGACAAAAGGCACACTGTGCCATATAATAAAAACAATAAGGAGAGATATGATTGAAGCAAGAAAACAAAAACTATTAAATTATTTATACCCAAGAGAAGAAATTGCAAGGTTTATGATTTGCGATTTTTATGTTGAACTAGCCCTTTTATTAGATAAAAAGATTTGTTTCTCGGCTAACAATATAAAGAAAGAAGAAAGGCAAAAAAACTTAAAGTTAGCAAGAGGAATTGTTTATAGTTTTTTACAAAACAACCAAAATTATCTAAAAAGAGCGCAAGATTATTTTCCCACCAAAGATATCAATTCGTTGATAACGGATATTTTATACGGATATTTATTGTTAGTTTCAAGCAATATAAACAGGGGAACGGGGGCGGATATATTCTTAGATAAAAGAAGTATTTGTTATAGCAAAACGTCAATCATTGATATTTTATAAAGACTAAAAAACACCTTATAAGGTGTTTTTTTATTGCCGTTTGAGAAGATAAAACAAAAATATTTTTAAAAACCAGTTGACAAGAATAATACTTCGTGATACGATGTATTGCGTAAGGAGAAGTATTGATGGATATTCAATTAAAACGCGGGATTTTAGACGTGTGCGTGCTTGCCGCTATTAAGGACGAGGAGTCTTACGGGTATAAAATTATAAAAGACGTTAAGCCTTATATAGAGATGAGCGAATCAACGCTTTACACGATTCTTAAGCGATTAGAACTTTCAAATATGTTAACCGTGAGAAGTGAAGAACACGGCGGTAGGCTTAGAAAGTATTACAAAATAACTAAGGCGGGGCTTAACCGCCTTGCCGAGTTTAAATCGGAGTGGAGTGAGATAATGGCAATTTATCAATTTGTTATAAGGGGGGATAAGCGATGACTAAACAAGAGTTTATCAGCGAGCTTAGAAAAAGGCTTAGCGGTTTGCCACCGTGCGCCGTTGAAGAGCAGATAAGTTTTTACGTTGAGATTATTGAAGATAAGATTGAAGACGGAACGGAAGAAGAAAAAGCCGTTTCTGAAATGGGCTCGGTTGACTATATCGCTTCGCAAATAATAGAAGAAACGCCTTTTACCAAGATTGCATTTGAAAAGATTAAGCCTAAAAGCAACTATAAAGGTTTAAAGACTGCGCTTATAATTATCGGCTCGCCCGTTTGGGTTTCGCTTGCGATTGCGCTTTTTGCGATTTTGTTATCTTTATATATCGTTGGCATTGCGCTTGCCGTTTCGCTTTGGGCGATTGAAGTTTCCGTTTGGGCGTGCGCTATTGCAGGGGTTATAGGCGCTATTATCTTTCTTATTCAAGGCTACTTTGTAACCGCGCTTGCGCTACTTGGGTTAGCGCTCGTGTGCGTGGGCGTTTCAATTCTTGGAATATTTGTTACCAAAAAGGCGAGCAAGTGGCTTGTTTCTCTCGTTTCGCTAATTTTTAGCGCGATGAAGAAAAGTTTTGCTAAAAAGGGGGTTGCGTTATGAAAAAAGCGACTATTTTAAGCGTTGTTTTTATACTCGTTGGCTCGATAATTTTCTTGACGGCTATGTCGATAAGCAAGTGGGATTTTAAAAGACTTTCAACGGTGGAGTACGAAACGAACGAATACGTGTTAACCGACGGTTTTGACGGCGTTGATATTTCAACTAAAACTGCTGATATCAACTTCGTTATCACGGAAGATTCTACTGCAAAAGTCGTTTGCTATGAAGAAAAAGATTTAAAACACAGCGTAACCGTTAGCGGTGGCGTTTTATCCATAAAAGTTGAAGATAATAGAAACTTTTTAAAGTTTTTGAGAGTAGATTTTAATTCGCCTAAAATAACCGTTTATCTTCCGAGCAAAGATTACGGCAATCTTAAAGTTAACGCAAGCACGTCAAACGTTTCGGTTGAAAACGCCAAATTTAGCGATATAGATATTTTCGTTTCCACGGGTGACGTAACGGTAAAAAATCAAGCGCTTAGCGGGAATTTAAGCGTTGAAGTTTCCACGGGAAAAACGAGCGTTGAAAACGTTACTTGCAAAAACTTGTTCACCGAAGGTAGCACGGGCAAAGTTTTTCTTAAAAACGTTATTGCCGAGCAAAAAATAACCGTGGAAAGAAGCACTGGCGATATTGAGTTTGACGGGATTGACGGCTCTGAAATTTTTATAGAAACGAGCACGGGCGACGTTGTTGGTAGCGTTTTATCCGATAAAATTTTCACCGTTGAAACAAGCACGGGTAGAAAGAGCGCGCCAAACACCACGAGCGGTGGAATTTGCAAGATAACAACTTCCACGGGCGACGCTATCGTTACTATTAAAAACTAAATATCAAAACACCCCCAAACCATTACGGCATAGAAAAAGGGGTGTTTTTATTTTGTTTGATGAAAATTTGGTGTAAAAGAACGAAATCGCTGTTGACAAGGTTTCAAATTGTATATTATACTTATAGTATAAAATTATACCTATAGTATAAAATAATTCTCAGGAGGAATTTATGAAAGCTATTAAAAAGTTTTTAGTAGGCTTACTCTCCGTGTGCATGTTGGTAACCCTTTCAGTAGGGCTCGTGGCGTGCGGTGGAAAAGACGAAAAGCCGACTAACAGCGGGCTTACCGTAACCTTCATGGTTGAAGGCGCTCAATACGGTCAAGTTCAAACAGTTCAAAAGGGTAGAAGAATCACTAAACCCCAAGACCCCACTTTCTCTGTTGAAGGTTACGTTTTCACAGGTTGGTTCACTACCGAAAGTTTTGACGAAGGCACAATGTGGAACTTTACAACCGGCATCGTTAATGAAAATTTAACTTTATACGCTGGTTATAGAGTTGTTAACGCGCACGTTACGGGCGTTGCTAAGGCAAACGAAGCGGTAACGAGCAAACTCGTTTGGACTCAAAGCGCAGCGTCTAACGCGGAAGATTACGAAGTTAAACTTACCGATAAAGCGGGCAACACGATTGACGTTTTAGGTACTGTTGAATACGACTCGGCAAATTACCAAGTAACGTTCACTCCAAGCGTTATCCCCCAAGGCGGTAAGTATACCGTTAGCGTTAAGGATAAAACTAAAACTCAACCCGCTTGCGTTGTTGAAAACGTTTTATTCGGTGGCGCTGGTACTCAAACTAACCCCTATCTCGTAGGCTCTTCGCTTGACTTTACTGCTATTAACAAAGCAAACGTTGCTCAAAACACCTATTTCAGTTTAGTATCTAATATTACTATTGAAGCGGTTAGAAGCGAACAAACTGGTTTTGAATTTAACGGTATTTTCAACGGTAACGGCAGAACTATTACTCTTGAAAACAGTAACTCCGGCGCAATCTACAAAGTTGGCGCAACTGGTCAAGTTTATAACGTTAGCGTAGCAGGTAAGATTTCCACTTCAAGTTACGACAGTATCGGTACTATCGTTGACTACAACGGTGGTAAGGTTGAAAAAGTTCGTTCTACTGCAAACGTTGAAAACACCGGTGGTACTGCTGGTTCTAACGGTCTTGCAAACGCTCTTAACGTTTCTCTTGAAGACGGTAAGGGTAGCCGTGGTATCGCAGGCGGTATCGTTGGTACTAACCTTGCAGGCGCAACCGTATATAACTGTACGGTAACTACTTCGTCTTCTTCAACGGGTACGATTAAAGCGTCTATCGCGGGTGGCGTAATAGTTGGTCTTAACTACGGTAAGATTGAAATGTGTACTGGTAACGGTTGCCTTGGCGCTTGGAACGCTAAAGAAACTGGTAAATCACTCAGTAACTACAGTTACGGTGGCGCAATCGTTGGTATTAACGCAGGTCAAGTTCTTAAATGCGCGGTAAACGGCAGTGGTAAAGTTCTTGCTCAAAGATTTACTAACGAAACGGACGCTACTAATTCCGCAGGCACTAACAACTCCAACATCGGCGGTATCGCAGGTTACAACCTTGCAGGCGCAAGCATTAGCGAGTGCTACTTCTCAGGCGTTAGAGTTCACGGTGACGAAAACGTTGGTGGTATTGCAGGTCTTAACGCAGGCGCAATTACCGATTGTTACGTTGAAGGTATCGTTCAATCTACTAACATTTTAACTTATATCGGCGGTAGAACTAACGTTGGTGGTATCGTTGGTAAAACTGAAAGCACGGGTACTGTTGAAAACTGCTATTCTACTGCAAACGTTTATGCTTACGGTACTAATAACGCAGTTGCTTACGCTCTTGCTGAAAAGGCAAACAACAGTATTTACGTTTCCGCTAACCCCAACTCCGAAAGTTCTGACGACGGAAAGGATAACCCCACTCCCGCAGCGCTTACCGCTCCCACGGGCACTGGCAACGCTATTTTAACCGTTGAAGGCGGTTCGTTTGACGGAACTACTAACAATATGGTTGTTGCAGAAGCAAACTTAGCAACAATAAATGGCAATTCTAAATTCTACTTTAACTCAACTACCGTTAAACTTAACTTTGAAAAGGACGTTCTTCCCGAAGAAACCGTAGCCGTTGTTTTATACAATGCAGACGGATCTAAGTTTGACGATGCTACCGTTGCTGAAACGGGCATGGCTATTTCCGGCCCCGTTGTTAAGGGTTACAAGTTCGTTGGTTGGGCAGTTGAAATGGGTGGCGAAATCGTGTTCGCTGCAGGCGCAACGATTTCTCTTTACGACCTTTTAGATTATGAAGAAAAAGCGTTATACGCAGTTTTAGAAGAACGCTTACCTAACGAAGGACTTATCGTTGCAGTTTGGTCAAGATATATTGATGAAACTAACTCCGCTGCGATTGAACAAGCGTTTGAAGCGTATATCGCAGGCTTAGATAAAACTTACGACGTTGAGTTCCGCGCTTACGCTGAAAATAAAGTTGCAGATTTCTGCGCAGCGGTTAATAAAGACGGCGATATCGACGTTATTATCGGCGCAGGTAGCACCGTAAACTCTTCTAACGGCATTGATTGGATTGCAAGAACTAATATGATAACCACAGGTTATACTGATAGACTTGCAGCGCTCCTTACCGATACCGATAGAGCGATTGAATTCTTCGGTTGGATTACCGGCCGTGGCACTGCTACTGCTGAAATCACCTTTAGCGTAAACGGCGAAACAACTTCCGCTACCGTTAGCGAACTTTTAGGCGACAGCGTTTCCGCGCCTTCCGTAACCGCAGAAGAAGGCTTCGAATTTATCGGTTGGGCAAACAGCGCAACCGCAACTGAAGCGCAAGTTACCGCTACTAAGGTTGATTACGCTTTAGTTAAAGATATTTTATCTGAAGGCAAAGTAACTTTATACCCCGTATTTAGTGAAATCGCTCAAGAAGAACCCGAAGAACCCGCAGTTGACACTGCTATTAAAATTTCCGTTTGGACTAAGGGTGGCGACTGGGTTACCGCTGGCGAACTCACCGCAATCAAGAACGGCTTTACCGCATATTTAACAAGCCAAGGTATTGACGTTACTACCTTAACTATCACTTACGTTGAAACTTCAACTTCCGGCGTTGCAGACCTTGGCGTAGAAGTTAACACCGCAGGTGACTTTGACTTTATTATCGGTTGTGGTGCAAACGTTACTACAAAAGGTTTAGTTCAAACTGAAGAAAAGATGGCGGTTAGCGCTTCCGTATTAAGCCAAGGCTCAAGATACGTTGCTCGTTTAACCGACAATACTTTGGCAGTTCACCTTTACGCTTACTTTACTTCAATCAACGCATAATAGCGTAAAATTTAACTAAAAATGCAAAACGGCGAAAAATTTCGCCGTTTTGTTAAGATTAAAAAAATTTGGAACTTAAATATAATGAAAACGTTTTTAGAAAATATAAAAAACTGGTTTAAAAACTGGAAAAAGGCAAAAACCGCGCTTTGCGTGGGGCTTGCGTTAGTTTTAGCGGGCGGTTTTTTAGCGTCGCTTATCCAAACGGCAGGCTTTAAAGTTCAAGTTGAAACTAAAACTATTGAAATAGATATTTCTAAAACTCTTGACGCGAGCGCAAACGCTATCCAAAAGCAAGAATCGGCAGGCGTTAAAACCAAGAGCGTGGCGGACGTTTATAAGCCTAAAAAAGCATCGGCGGATAACCCCGTTCCCTTAATCTTAGTTGCTCCGGGTATTCAAAGAACTAAGGAAACTCAAGCGTCGTTCTGCATTGAACTCGTTCGCAGAGGTTACGGCGTTGTTTGTTTAGACCCGTACGGTCAAGGCGAGTCAACCCCGTCTTACGAATCTCAATCGGCAACGAGAGAAGGTTACGGCTTATTCCACTGGATGGACTATATGTATACCGATGAAGGTAGAGAATACTTTGACTGGGTAGACTATAGTAGAGTTGGCGCAACCGGTCACTCCGCTGGTGGTAACGGCGCGCAAAAACTTGCTGAACGCGAAGGTAAAATCGCTAACGATACACGCCAACCTTCACGCGTTCAAGCCGTTTATATCACGGGTTATATCCGTGGTTGGAACTGGGTTACAACTCAATGTAACGTTGGTATAAGTTATTCTAAGCGTGATGAAGGCGCTTTCCAAAACGAAACGGCTATTAAAAAACAACAAATTCAAGAAAAACTCGATAATGGCGGAACGCTTTCTGAAGATGAAGAGTGGTGGCTTACCGTTGGCAACGGCGATATGCGTTACGCTCCCGAATCTATTGAAATCGTTAACTATCAATTAAAAAGAAACGGCGAACAAGCAATTTCCGAAGTTGAAGTAGGCGCGTCTTACGGTAACCCGTACTTAGGCACTTACGCTGAAATCAACAACGAAAATTGTTTACACGCTTTCCAACCCTACGATAAAGAAACGCTTGCCAACATGGTAGGTTTCTTCGGTTACGTTTTTGAAAACACCGATGAAAACGGTTTACAAAACGGCCTTCGTGACGATCAACACTCTTGGCTTTGGAAGGAAATCGGTGGCGGTATGGTGCTTGCAGGTGGTTTCACCTTCATTATGGCGCTCTTTATCTTACTTTTAAACACCAAGTTCTTTGGAACGTTGAAAAAGCCTATCCCCGAAAGAACGGGCGACCAAAAGGTAAAAGGCAGAATTATTTTCTGGGTATCGTTTGCGGTATCGGCGGTTATAGCGTGCATTCTTTATATGGTTGCGGTAAGGCTTTCAACCGAGTGGTTTAAAGATGCTGCAGGTAGCGTTCAAACTTGGAAGTTCCCGCAACGTTTCACTAACGCCATTATGATTTGGGCGGTTGCAAACGGCCTTATCGGTATTGCAATCTTCTTCTTAACTTGGGGCTTAGAATACGTTATCGATTACGCTCTGGCTAAAAAGCAAGACAAACTTGCTTGCGTTTCAATGGATTGCGAAGTTGGAACTTGCTCGTGTGATAGCAACGTTTTAGGCGTTCACAAGTCTTATAGAAGTAAACTCGATCCCCTTAAACTTAAAGGTAGCGATTTCTGGAAAACTCCGCTTATGGCGGCAATCTTAATTCTTTCCTTCTTCGCTCTTGACGGGCTTTGCTACGCTATCTTCCACGTTGATATGCGTTTCTTCTTCTTGTCCGCAAGATTTACCCTTAACTTTAAAGCAATTCTTGCTATGGCTATGTACTTGCCGTTCTTCTTCATCTTCTATATGTCTAACTCGTTAAGAGTTAACTGCTCGATGAGACCTTCCAACTGGAAAGAGTGGCTCAGCAAAGTTATTGCCGTTTTAGGTAACACTTTAGGCTTAGTTGCAATCGTTATTATTCAATACGCTCCTTTTGGAAAGACTGGTCTTATCGGTTACACGGGTACAGTTGGCCCGCAATGGCTCTTTGTAAATATGCTCTTTAGCATTATTCCTATGATGGCTGCGTTACCGCTCCTTAACAGATTCTTCTTCAACAAGTCTGGTAGAGCGTGGATCGGCGCTATGGTAGTTTGCGCAATCTTCATCATTATGACCGGTAGCGGAACGACTATTTATTACGCGTTATAATCTTATGAAAAAATTATTATCGTTTATTTTATCTTTAACTCTTGCCATTTCCCTTTGCGCCGTTTCGGCTTGCGCAGGTTCTGGTGATAAAGGTGGGCAAGGCGTTAAACTTATAAGTGGAAACGATTTGGTAAGCAAAGAGCCGTTCGTTAAGTGGGAAGGTAGGTATTCTTTTACCGAGAGTGACGGGGATTTACCCGCCAAAGTCAACCTTTACCACTCGGCAACGGGCTTTACCATTGAGTTTACCGGAACTGAACTTTACGTTACGTTTGAAAGCGAGATAAGCGGTGGCAAATCTTCGCGCGAGCCGTACTATAACGTTGCCGTGGATAACGAAGTTATCCCCACCGTTTCCCCCGAAAGAACTTTCAAACTTACGGGCGGAACGGAAAAGGTTTGTATCGTTAGTGGGCTTGAAAATAAAAAGCACGTTGTTAAGTGCTTAAAAATGAGCGAGCCTTACGATGCAATAACGTCCATTATCTCTTTTGAAACCGACGGGGCTTTTATCAAGCGCAATTTAGATTACGATAACGCAAACTTCCGCTTTATGTTCGTGTGCGCGTCGGGTGGCTCTGGCCACGGTTCGCTTGGGTATTCGGATGACGGTAAGGGTAGCCTTGGTAGAAACACCAAAAACAGTAGCGCCCTTCACTCCTTCAACTATTTAACTGCAAGGATGTTCGGGGCAGACGTTCAATACGTTGGCAACAGCGGTTGGGGCGTTTCTTACCCGTCAGGTCAGTCCGTTTACGACGTTATCGACTATTCGGGCATAACCACGTCAAACAACGTTTCAGGCGCTAAACAAACGGCGCTTTGGGATCACTCTAAATGGATACCCGACGTTATCATTTTCAATATCGGCGGTAACGATACCGTGCAAGACGGGTTTAAGCAAAGCGTTTATCAAGAAGAAGTTGTAAAACTCGTTAAAAAACTTCACGACCTTTATCCAAACGCTTATATGATTTGGACTCACACTAACTCTAACGCCGGCAAGTACGCTATCAGCGCCCTTAACGACGGTGGCGTTATGAGAGCAGGGTATTTAAAAGAAGTTATTATTCCTAAGGTTGGGGCTGACGGAACTGTTGGCGCAAACAACCACAACAGTTTAGCAACCCATATCGAAACGGCTAATATTTTGGCAAACGCCTTAACAACCACTTGGGGCTTTACCGTTATTGAGCCAAACGTAACGCTTGAAAATTACGATAGCGTTCTCGTAAAATTCTAACAAAATATAAAAAAACGGATAGGCAATTCGCCTATCCGTTTTAATTTTAAGTTAAATTATTTTTTCTTTTTAAACGACGGTATAAACATAAACGCTAACGCGCTAAGCGCTAAAAGGTAGGGGTAGAAAAGGAAGGGGATAACCGCGCCTGCGGAAACCGCCGTTAAACTAACCGCCGTTACCATTTGAGCGCCGTAGGGGATAATTCCTTGAACAACGCTACCAAAAATATCAAGGAGAGATGCCGTTTTGGTGCTCGTTATTCCGTATTCTTCGCTAATGGTTTTTGCAATCGGCGCTGCCATAACGATTGCAACGGTGTTGTTTGCGGTTGCAACGTCCATTGCGGAAACTAATAAACTAATGCCGAGTTGACCGCCAACTTTGCCCTTAAAGAGTTTTTTAATTCCCGATAAGAGCGCGTCAAACCCGCCGAACTCTCTCATAAGCGCCGATAAAACGGTTACGAGCACGGTTACCATAATAACTTCAAACATACCGCTTGCGCCACCGCCCATTGACGAAACGACTGCAAGAAGTTCCACGCCGAGCGCAAGTTTGATAACGATAGCCGTAACGATACCCGAAATTAAAACGACGAAAACGTTAATGCCAACGATACCGCCTATCAAAACTAAAACGTAAGGGAGAAGTAACCAAACGTTGATTTTATCGGGAGTGTAGTCGCTTGCGCCGTCACTTGTCAAAGCGAAAATCAATAAAACGACGATTGTTAAAATTGCCGCGGGTAAAGCGATAAAGAAATTTTCTTTAAACTTATCTTTCATCTTGCAACCTTGGGTTGAAGTTGCAGCAATAGTTGTGTCTGAAATAAAAGATAAATTGTCACCGAACATTGCGCCACCGATAACCGAGCCAACGATAAGCGGAAGGGAAATGCCCGTTGCTTGCGAGATTGCTAGCCCTATAGGAGCAATAACCGTTATAGTTCCGCAAGAAGTACCCATAGCCGTTGAAACAAAGCAAGCAACTAAGAATAAAACGAGAGCGGAGAAGTTTGACGGGATAAAACTTAAAAATAAGTCCGCCACCGTTTTAGCGCCTTCTCTACCGAGAGTGCCTGCGAACACGCCTGCCGCAAGGAAGATAAGAATCATCGTAACGATGTTTTTATCCGCCAAGCCCTTTGCCATAACTGAAAGCTTATCGTCAAACTTTAACTTGCGGTTTTGAAGGCAGGCAACGAGAATTGCCACCATAAACGCAACTACAACGCTCATAGCGTAAAAGTCGTTAAAGATTAAACTAAAACCTATATAAACTACTAAAAATACAGCGATGGGAAGAAGCGCCCACCAGTTACCTTTCTTTTGTGAAAGTTCTTGCATAAAAATCTCCTTAGAGTTAGTTACTAAATTATATATTGAAACTAAAAAAAAGTCAATCAAACTATTTGTTTTATAAACGAGATATGGTATAATATAAAAAAATCAAAAAGGCGGTAAAATCATGGCTTATAACGAAAATTCGCTAACGAGCATTTGCGGTGCGCTTGCTTACGCTATGGGGATTGAAACTCCAAATAAAGCTAAAGAAAAGAACGAAGAACTTTGCAGTTACGTTGATAAAGTTTTCGGTGGAGAAAAGGCGGATAGGGTTATTATGTTCAACCCCGACGCTATTGCCGAGTGGGTATATAGAAAATACCCAGAACTTTTTATCGACGTTAAGGCTCACTCAGATATTGAAATTCCGCTTTGCTCGGTTATGCCAAGCGTAACCCCCGTTTGCTTTGGAACGATGTATACGGGCGCAGAGCCTAAAGTTCACGGCATTATGAAATACGAAAAGCCCGTTATCAAAATCGATACCATTTTCGATGCGCTCATAAGGGCAGGCAAAAAGGTGGCGGTTATCACTTACGAAAAGTGTAGTATTAGTAGAATTTTCTTAGAGCGCGATATGGATTATTTCCATTATGAAGACGGGGATATTTCTAACGTCAACGCAAAAGCCTATGAACTTATTTTGAAAGACGAGCACGATTTTATCGTTATCTATAACGGTAACTACGATTCCGTTATGCACAAAAACGGTCCTGAAAGTTTAAAATCGCTTTCCGAAATTCGCGCAAACGGTCACGCGTTTTCCGTTCTTAGCGAACTCGTTAAAGAAAACTGGAAAAACCACAACGTTTTAATGGGTTTTGCTATGGATCACGGCTGTCACGAAATTGACGGGGGTTGCGGTTCGCACGGGCTTGATATGGAAGAAGATTTGAATATCGTTCATTTATATAAAGGATATAAAAGGGTATGAGAGTTTACGTTATACGCCACGGCGAAAGTGTTAACAACAACTTAAAAAGATGGACTGGTTGGTTTGACGCTCCGCTCACCGAAAAAGGCTATCAAGACGCGCGCCTCGTAAAAGAGTTTTTATCGGGCGTTAAAATTGACAAGGTTTATTCAAGCGATTTATCCCGCTCTATCGAAACCTCTAAAACGGCGATGCCTAATCGTGAGATAGAAATAACCCCCTTGCTTAGAGAAATCAACCTTGGCTCTATGGAAAATAGACCGTGGACGGATATGACCGCCGAGCAAAAAGAACGTGGAGTAGCCGTTGGTTACAAGGAGTTTGGCGGGGAAACGAAAGATGAGTTTAACGCGCGAATTAACGAGTTTTTTAAAATTTTAGAAAACAGCGGTTTTGAGAGCGTTGCCGTGTTCACTCACGGCGGTTGGCTTCGCGGTTCGCTCGATAAAGTTTTGGGCGTAAACTTACCAAAAAGCAAAGTTTTATGCGGAAACTGCGCCGCTATTATTTATGATTATAACGGCGAGTGGATATTAAATAGTTTTATAAATAATATCTCCGCTAAAGTAACGCCCGTTTAATAATAGAAAAAAGGCTCAAACGAGCCTTTTTAGTTTGTTATCGTTGATTTTTTTGGCAAGAAATGTTATAATATAAAAGCATTAAATTACGAAAGGAAAAAGTTATGGCAAAATCATTTAAAGAAGTAACTTCCGCAGTTGGCAAGTTTTTTAAAGCCGTGTGGAAAGGAATTTTCAAAATCCCGTTTATTGCCCGCGTTGCAATCGGGCTTGCAATCGGCGTTATCTTAGCGCTTCTTGCTCCAAAGGCAACGTTTATCGCCGTGTTCGGCACGGTGTTTGCAGGCGCGTTAAAGGGTATTGCGCCCGTGCTCGTTTTTATTCTTATTACGAGCGCTTTATCATCGGCAGGTAAAAACTTAGGCTCAAGATTTTTCAAAATCATTTGCTTGTATTTATCAACAACGCTTCTTGCAGCCGTTTTAGCGGTAGTCGCGTCGTACGCGTTCAAACTCACTATTCCTTTGGCGGACAAGCCCACGGGTTACAACCCGCCGAGCGGTCTTGGCGAAGTGTTCAGCACCCTTTTAGCAAACGTTGTTGAAAACCCCGTTTCCGCGCTCATTAGCGGTAATTACGTTGGCATTTTGGCTTGGTCTATAATGCTCGGTATTGCGCTTAGATTCGTTGCCTCTGATAAAACAAAAGAAGTTATGAACGATTTATCAAAGGGCGTTTCAAAGGTTGTTGGTTGGGTTATCCAACTTGCTCCCCTTGGCGTTATGGGTTTAGTTTTTAGCGCGGTTAGTTCCTTGGGCGTTGAAATATTTGCCGATTACGGCAAGCTCGTTTTACTCTTAGTTGGAACGATGCTCGTTTTCTCGCTCGTTATCAATCCGCTTATAATGTTCTTGTGCTTAAAGAAAAACCCTTATCCGCTCGTTTTGCGTTGCTTAAAGGAAAGTGGTATTCAAGCCTTCTTTACAAGAAGTTCGGCTGCGAATATTCCCGTTAACATGAAACTTTGCTCCGATCTTGGCTTGGATAAAGAATATTATTCCGTTGCCGTTCCCCTCGGCGCAACTATCAATATGGATGGGGCTGCCATCACCATAACCATTATGAGTTTAGCAGCCGCCTTCTCGCTTGGCGTTAACGTTAACTTTTTCGTTGCAATCTTGCTTTGCTTCGTTGCAACACTCGGCGCGTGCGGCGCGTCTGGCGTTCCCGGTGGCTCGCTCCTTCTTATTCCTATGGCTTGCTCGCTCTTAGGCGTTGACGCTAGCGTTGCTATGCAAGTGGTGGGCGTAGGCTTTGTTATCGGCGTTATTCAAGATTCCGTGGAAACCGCTCTCAACTCGTCGGGTGACGTTATGTTTACCGCAACCGCTGAGTTTATGGAATGGAAAAAGCAAGGCAAACCCTTTTACTTTACTGAAAAGCAAAAGGCAAAAGCGCTTACAAAAACCGAAGAATAAAAAATGAAAAGGCTAAAAAGGTGTGAAAATGAAATTTTTAAAAATGGCGGGTAAAATTGCATTGCTGATTTTAGAGTGCATAGGTTATTTACTGCTTACCCTGTCGTTACTATGGATATTTTTCGATATCTTTCCGTCTAAAAAAGCAAAATAAAAAAAGGCTCTTATCGAGCCTTTTTTGTTTGCAAAAAAACAAAAAGTCGCGCCTATTAGCACGACTGTTAATATAATTATTATACCATAATTAAAAATAAAAGTCAAACGAATTTAACTATAATTTTAAATTTGTTAAATTTTTATTTAGCGTTTACAAAGGCGATAAAATGTTGTAAAATAATGCTATGAAGGTTAAAACGATTATTGAAAAATGGTATAAACTCTTAGAGTTTCCGTCTGAGTTTAACGGGGAGTTTTATTCAATTTTAAACTCTTATAAAATTGATGAAAATAGCGATATTAAAAGTTACGATAAGTCGTGTAAAGACGGGAAGAAAAATCTTTTATCCGCCCTTTATTTTTGCGAAAGCGCGGCAAATAGTTTGCTTGAAAAGGGCGTTCCTTTTGAAATTATCGTTGAAACGCTCAAAGATATAGTTGTTTGGGCTAAAACTTGGTCAAATCTCAAAGGGGAATTGTATCTTGGCGAATTAAACTGGCTCAACTATCACTTGTCGGGCAGGTTGTTCCGTTTGGGCAGGTTGCAGTTTGCTTTCGGCTCGGCGGAAGAAGATATTGAAAAGTATTCCGTTAAAAAGGGTGAATTAGTAGTTGAAGTTCATATCCCCGAAGGCGGTAAACTTTTAATAGAAGATTGCAAAAAGTCGTTAGATTTGGCGAGAGAGTTTTTTGCAAAATATTTCCCCGAAAAACCTTTTAAAGTTTTCACTTGCTCGTCTTGGCTTCTTGACAAAACGCTTGAAAAATACCTTGCGCCGTCTTCTAACGTTTTAAATTTTGCGGGCTTGTTTGAAAGGGTTTCATCAAAGCCTTCAAACGCCATTATAAAATACCTTTTAGGTTGGGGCGTAACGCTTGAAACCTTGCCGTCAGTTTCGGCGGTAGGTTTCCCCGATAGAATAAAACAAGCCGTTTTAAACGGCGAAACTTTTTACGAAACTCTTGGAGTTATTAGGTAGGATATAGGTAAAAAATGAAAGCAATAGGAATAGATATCGGAACAACGAGTATTAGCGGTGTGCTATATAGCGTTAGTTCGAAAAGCTTAATAAAATCACTCACAAAAAATAGCAACGCGTTTATTCAAACGGAAAACTTTTGGGAAAAGATTCAAAACGTTGAAAAAATAATAGGCGTTGCAACGGAAATTTTAAACGAACTTTTAACTTGTGACGTTGCCGTTATCGGTGTGACTGGGCAAATGCACGGCATCGTTTATTACGATAAAAACGGCTCTGCCGTTAGCCCCCTTTACACCTGGCAAGACGGTAGGGGAAATCTTCCCTACAAAAACTCTACTTACGCCGAGTTTTTAAAAAGCAGTTCGGGTTACGGGTGCGTTACCGATTTTTATAATAGAGAAAACGGCTTAGTTCCCGTTAGCGCCGTTGGGTTTTGCTCGATAGCAGACTATCTCACTATGAATTTGTGCGGGGTAAACAAACCTATAATTCACTCGTCTAACGCGGGAAGTTTCGGGTGCTTTGATTTAGAAAAGAACGAGTTTATAAACGGGTGTAAAGAAATAGTTACATCGGGCTTTAAGATTGTTGGCAAGTATAAAGGCGTTCCCGTTAGCGTTGCGATAGGGGATAACCAAGCAAGCGTTTTGGCAACGTGCAAGAGCGATGGTGTTTTGTTCAACGTTGGCACGGGCAGTCAAGTTTCAATCGTGAGTGATAAGATTAAAGTTTTAGATAACGTTGAAACAAGGCCGTATTTTGAAAATAAGTATTTGCTCGTTGGCTCGGCGCTTTGCGGTGGCAGGGCGTATTCTTTAGTTAAAGATTTTATCCGCGATATTATAAGCGAAAAAACCGAAATTACCGATAGCGAAGTTTATCAAATTATGGCAAGGTTTTTAGAAAGGGTTAAAACCCCGTCAATAACGGCAGACACAAGGTTTGCAGGCACTCGCGCGGATAAGACTATAAGCGGTAGTTTTTCAGGCGTTACTACTGAAAATTTCAAGCCGAGTGAGTTTATAGCGTCGGTTTTATACGGTATGGTTGAAGAACTTTACGGTATGTATGAAAGTTTTGGCGAGAAAAGGGCTTGTCTTATAGGCTCTGGAAACGGGGTTAAGAACAACAAACGCTTAGTTGAGATAGCAGAAGAAAAGTTTGGCGTTAAAATGGAAAAGCCGAGTTTTAATGAAGAAGCGTCTTTCGGCGCTATGCTTTACGGGCTTATTGCAATCGGAAAGTTTTCCACCGTTAGCGAAGCGCAACAGCTTATAAAATACGAATAAAAAAGGGGGAATAAAATTCTCCCTTTACTAATTTAAAAAAGTATAGTAAAATAGTTATATAAAAACAAATAAGGAGCAAATTATGGCAAAAACTGTTAAAGATATTTTAGCAATGATTAAAGAAAACGGCATTAAGATGGTTGACTTTAAAATGGTTGACATTAACGGCCAATTCCGCCACGTTACTATCCCTGCCGAAAACTTTTCGGAAGACACGCTTAAAAGCGGTATCGGTTTCGACGCGTCAAACTACGGTTACGCAGTCGTTGAAAAGAGCGATATGGTGTTTATCCCCGATCCCGATACGGCAGTTATCGATCCCTTCTGTTCAATCCCCACTCTTTCTATGACGGGCAACGCTATGATAATCGCGTCCCCCGAGCACAAACCTTTACCGCAATATCCAAGAAACGTTATCAAGGCGGCGGTTGAAGAACTTAAAAAGAGCGGTATTGCCGACGAGATGTTTATTCTTCCCGAGTTTGAATTTTACCTTTTCGACCAAGTTGGTTGGGAAGTTAGCGGTAGAGAAATTAGCGCAACGGTTGATGCCGTTCAATCGTACTGGAATAGCGCAACCGAAGGCTTAGGCGTGGTTGTTCCCAAGCAAAAAAATTATCATATCGCTAAGCCGTTTGACGTTTCTTACGAGTGCCGTAGCGAAATGTGTATGCACATGAAGGATATGGGCGTTGAAATCAATTATCATCACCCCGAAGTTGCCGCAAGCGGTCAGTTTGAAATTGAACCGCAACTTGGCGAAATCGTTCACATGGCAGATGCTACTATGAACATTAAGTACATTATCCACAACACCGCGCTCAAGTATGGCAAGACCGCAACCTTTATGCCCAAGCCTATTTACGGCGAAGCGGGTAGCGGTATGCACGTTCACATGCTCTTGAAAAAGGACGGTAAACCCGTGTTTGCCGATGATAAGGGTTACGCAGGTCTTAGCGAAACGGCTCATTACTTTATGGGTGGTTTGTTAAAACACATAGCGTCGCTTTGCGCTATCACTAACCCATGCACAAACTCTTTCAAGCGTTTAATCCCGGGTTTTGAAGCGCCCGTAACGGTAGGCTATGCAACGAGTAATCGTAGCGCGGTAATAAGAATTCCAGCGTACGCAAAATCGCCCGATAAACGCCGTTTTGAGCTTAGAAACCCCGATGCAACTTGCAACCCGTATTACTGTTACGCCGCAATACTTATGGCTGGGCTTGACGGTGTTAAGAATAAGATTGATCCAAGCGCTCACGGTTGGGGTCCGTTTGACTTTAACCTTTATCATCTCCCCGAAGAAGAAAAGGCAAAACTTCAAGGCTTGCCCGTATCTCTTGAACAAGCGCTCGACGCTCTTGAAAAGGATAATGACTACTTGACCGCAAGCGGAGTATTCCCAAAAGAACTTATCGAAAACTTTATAAAGAGCAAGCGTGCAGAGTGCCGTCAATTATCGGCAATTCCGCACCCTGCAGAGTTTGATAAGTATTTCAACCTTTAATTAGCAATAAATTAAGCATAGGCTTTGCCTATGCTTTTTTTATTTAAAAAAATTTTTTTCAAAAACCTATTGACAACGATTAGGACGCGTGCTAAAATCTATTTAGAACAATTAGGATATGTGCTAAATCGTTTGACGGGCTACTTTGTGTTTGTTAGGTTGGTGTTTAGGTATGGTTAAGAAAAGAGAGAGTAGTACAAAAAGTGAAATTATAAAAGTTGCGCTCAAAATGTTTTTAGAAAAGGGGTATAGTAATACCACCGCTAAGGCTATATGTGACGAACTTCGTATAAGCACGGGCAATCTTACTTATCATTTCCCAACCAAAGAGCATATTTTGGCAGTGCTCGTTAAGATGCTTTGTGATTTTCAATGGAAAGTTATGGAACGGGAGACTAACGAAGGGTATAGTTCGTTGCTTGCTTTTTGTTTGGAACTCACCGCAATCGCTTCAATTTGCGAGGATAGCGAGATAGGAAAGGAGTTTTATATTTCTTCTTACACCCACCCTATAACGCTTGAAATTATAAGAGATTCCGACGTAGAAAAGGCAAAGCGAGTTTTTGGCAGTTACTGTAAAAAGTGGGAAGACGTTAATTATCGCGAAGCGGAAATGCTCGTTTCGGGCATAGAGTTTGCAACTATAATGCCAACAGCGAAGTCCGCTCCCCTTGGCGTTAGAATTCAAGGCGCGCTAAACGCTATAATGATGATATATAACGTTCCGGAAAAATTAAGGCTTATAAAAATCAAAAAAGTTTTAGCGATGGATTATAGGGAGATAGGCAAAAATATTCTTAGCGATTTTAAAAAATACGTGGAAGAATCGCTGAGTGAAAAATATACTAATTAAAGGAGATTAGTTTATGAAAAGAAAATTTTTATTAAGTATAATGGCAATAAGTCTTGCAATCGTGTCGTTATTCACGTTCACGGCTTGTAAAGACGATGATAGCGGAGCAAAAACGGTATCTAACGAAGAATTTTCTAAGGGAGTGAAGGCGTCGTTTGACAATTTTGTTGACAGCCACGCTGATTACGATAATTACGGTGAATACAAGGTTGTTGCAAGCGCTGATATCCAAGATGAGTACGATACTGAGTGGAGATACACTCCCGACGGGGCTGACGAGCCTATAAACGTTACCTATACTAACACTGAAAGTATCAAGGCTAACGTAGAGTATAACGTTAAGAGAATCGGCGGTGAACTTTTTGTTTCAATGGAAGCAACTCATGAAAGTAGCAGTGTTGAATACGACGATTTTTTAGCGCCCACCAACGCTCCGTTAACGGCTGAAAAAGATAAATATTTAGCAAACAAAAAACTTTTATTCGGCGTTGAAAACGGTGTTTACTATTTAAGAGTTGATTCAAGCGTTCAACAAGGTGAAGAAACGCTTGGCGATCCCGTAGTTACCAAGGAATATAAAACTTTTGCTACCAAGGCTGATTACGCTGAAGCGGTAATGAACTATTTAGGAGATATAGAATTCCATTACGCGTTAATGCCATATCAACTCTTCTCTCAAGACGAAACTACGATGTTGTTATTTACGCTTCCTAAGACTGTAGAAAACGGCATATATTCGTTCGTTGCAGAAATGGCTATGCCTAGATTTGATATTCATGACAAAGAATCTAGCCTTTATTCAATGAAAGAAGAAGTTGGTTTTTCTAGTCAAGGTCCTGCAAAAATTGTAATGGACGTTGACAATGAAGAAAGCGTAATGAATATGGTTGCAAACTTTGAATACGCATCATCTTTGAGCGCGCCTACGAATGCGATTGAAGGTTACACGCTCAATAATGATCTCAAAGCGAGTGATTATTTCATAGCCGTATTTGCAAACTTTTAAAAAAATGCCTTTTGCATAAAGCAAAAATGAAATACCTACCTAACGGTTACGCCCTTCCTAATTTGGAGGGGCGTAACTGTTTTTAAGGTAAAATAAAAATGGCGAGAAAAATTTTTTCAAAAACGGCGTAATATGTTTGACAAGATTAAAAATTTTATATATAATGTTAAGGCATTTAACTGTTACAGCAGTTCACATGGCGGCGTAGCTTAGCTGGTTAGAGCGGCCGGTTCATACCCGGCAGGTCGTTGGTTCGAATCTGACCGCCGCTACCAAAACTACACCGTTTTTCAAGATAATGGCCCCTTGGTCAAGCGGTTAAGACATCGCCCTTTCACGGCGGTAACACGAGTTCGAATCTCGTAGGGGTCACCAAAAAGAAAACACTCATCAAACGATGGGTGTTTTTCTTTTTGCTATCCTGCAAGGATAGGCGAACTCGTAGAGTTCGGTTATCTGCCACAGGCAGTAACTAGCCAGGGTGTCCCTACTTTAGTAGGGTGTGGCTATATCTCGTAGGGTTTGCATATAGATAGCAAACACGCTATCCTTTTTTTGTGCTCTCACGAGATTTAACGAACTCGCAGAGTTCAGCCGTCATATGACGGACTTTCTTTGACGGGCTAAGGTCAGCCAGGGTTCACTTGCCGTGGACGGCAATCCCCTCGTCAACTTTGTTGACACTCCCCTTAGTAAGGGGAATTACCCTATTTATAGGGTTTCGGTTGTATCTCGTAGGGCTTTTATATAGATAGCAATCACGCTATCCTTTTTAATTTCGTCGATATTGACTTAGAGATAACAATTTGTTAAAATAATATATTATGAAGATAATTGATTTATTAACTGAAGAAAAACTCACGTTATCGTTTGAAGTGTTTCCACCTAAGGTTGAAAGTTCTTTTGATAGCGTTAAGCACGCCACTGAAGAAATTGCCAAGTTAAATCCTGCGTTTATGTCCGTTACCTACGGAGCCGGCGGTGGAACTAGCAAATACACGCTTGATATAGCCAAGAATATTAAAAACGCTTACGGCGTTCCCACCTTGGCGCATTTAACGTGCGTTTCGTCAACCAAACAAACGGTTAAAGAAAGAATAGAGGATATTAAGGCGTTGGGCATAGAAAACGTAATGGCGCTTAGGGGCGATATTCCTAAAGACCGTGAAAACGAAGACCGTTCTAAATGGGATTATCATCACGCAATCGACCTTATAAAAGAAATTAAAGACATTGCGCCCGATATGTGCATAGGTGGAGCGTGTTATCCTGAAATTCATCCCGAAAGTAAAGACCAAAAGGAAGATATTTTTTATCTTAAGCAAAAGGTTGACGCAGGTTGCGATTTTTTAACTACGCAAATGTTTTTTGACAACAATTTGCTTTACAACTTTTTGTATAAAATACGCGAGGCGGGTATTACCGTACCCGTAATGCCGGGCATTATGCCTATAACTAACGCTAACCAAGTGGAAAGGGCGGTAAAACTTTCGGGTTCGTTTATGCCACAGCGTTTCAAAAGTTTAGTAGATAAATTTGGAACTAATCCCGAAGGTATGAAACAAGCGGGTATAATTTATGCAACCGACCAAATTATAGACCTTTTTGCAAACGGCATTAAAAACGTTCACGTTTACTCGATGAATAAGCCTGACGTTGCAAAAAGCATACTCGATAATCTTTCTTCAATATTAAACTAAAATGCAAGTAAAAATAAAAACGTACGGACTTCCGCCCATAGACGAGCGTATAGTACTTCTTTACGCGGGCGTTAAAAAAGCAGAAGACGCGGATATAAACTTAATAAGAGATTGCGCTAAAGAATATTTACAAACGGCAGGTAAAGTATGCTATTTAATTTGTCCTATTGAAGTTAGTGCTGACCAAGTAAGTTTTACTTTTGCCAAAGTGAAATCCAAAAGTTTAAGCCAAAGGCTTAATGGTTGCAATTACGCGGTGATTTTTGCAGGTACGATAGGGATTGAAATTGATAGGCTAATTAAAAAATACTCTCTTTTATCGCCGAGCAAGGCGGTGATTTTTCAAGCCTTGGGCGCTGAAAGGATAGAGTGCCTTTGCGATATTTTTAACGGCGAGGTAAACGATAGCGTAATTGGTAGCGGTGGAACTACTAAGCCTAGATTTTCCGCCGGATACGGCGATTTGCCACTTGAATTTCAGCGGGAGATCTTTAACGCGTTAAACCCACAAAAACACATTGGCTTATATTTTACCGAAAGTTTGATTATGGCGCCGTCAAAATCAGTTACGGCGGTAATAGGAGTACAGGCAGAAAGCGAGATTTTATTATGAATTTAAAAAACTATATTAAAAACAATCTTTTAATATTCGACGGTGGTATGGGAACGCTACTTCAATCAAAAGGGTTAAAAGTAGGCGAATTACCTGAAAGGTTTAATCTTTCAAATCCAACTGCCGTACAACAAATACACAAAAGTTATTTTGACGCTGGTTGTAACGTGGTTACGACCAATACTTTTGGCGCTAATTCGTTAAAGTTTTCGCTTGAAGAGTTAGAAGAAATTATAAAATCAGCGGTAGAAAACGCTAGAATTGCTCAAAAAAACAGCCAAACTAATCAACCTAAATGGGTTGCGCTTGATTTAGGGCCTACGGGCAAGATGTTAAAGCCGTACGGCGACCTTGAGTTTGAAGACGCGGTTGACGTTTTTAGAAATACGGTAAGACTTGGCGTTAAGTATGGCGTTGACTTAGTAATTATTGAAACGATGAACGACTGTTACGAGACCAAATCGGCACTTCTTGCCGTTAAGGAAGAGTGTTCTTTACCGGTAATCGTTTCCAACGCCTTTTCAGAAGACGGAAAACTCGTAACCGGTGCAAGCCCTAAAATAATGGTTAACATTTTAGAGGGGCTTGGGGCGGACGCTATCGGCGTAAATTGTTCCTTTGGTCCAGACAAACTTATGAACGTGGTAGACGAGTATATTAAATATTCGTCCCTTCCTATAATATTTCAGCCAAACGCAGGTATGCCAAAAGTTGTAAACGGAAAAACCGAATACGACGTTTCGCCCAAAGATTTTGCCGTTAGCGCGTTACAAGCCGTTCAAAAAGGAGTTAAAATAGTTGGCGGTTGTTGTGGAACTACGCCCGACCATTTGAAGGCGGTATGTGAGATATTAAAGGGTGTTAAACCATTAAAAACTACTAAAAAGAATTATTCTACGGTAACTTCTTTCGTAAAAGCGGTTGACTTTGAAAAAACCCCCGTTCTTATCGGCGAAAGAATTAATCCAACGGGCAAAAAGAAGTTCAAAGAAGCGCTTAAAAACCAAGATATAGACTACGTTCTAAAAGAGGGTATTAGTCAGCAAGAAAAGGGCGTTCATATTTTAGACGTAAACGTTGGGCTCCCTGAAATCGACGAAGGTGCAATGCTTGAAAAGGTGGTTTTAAGCCTGCAAGAAGTTTGCGATTTACCCCTTCAAATAGATACGTCTAATCCCGTTGCTATGGAAAGGGCTTTGCGCCTTTATAACGGCAAAGCGATGATAAATTCTGTAAGCGGTAAAGAAGAGAGTATGCAAGCGGTATTCCCTCTCGTAAAAAAATACGGTGGCGTGGTAGTTTGCTTAACTCTTGACGAAAACGGAATACCGCCAACGGCTACCGAGAGGGTAGAAATTGCCAAAAAGATTATAGGTGTAGCAAAATCATACGGCATCGATAAAAAGAACTTAATTTTTGATCCGCTAGCGTTAACTATAAGCGCCGATAAAAATTCGGCTAAAGAAACGCTTAAAGCGGTTAAAATTATCAGCGAAAAACTAAAGTGTAAAACTTCGCTTGGCGTGTCGAACGTTTCTTTTGGGCTTCCTAGCAGAGAAATTATCAACAGTAATTTTTTCACCATGGCTCTTAATTGCGGTTTAAGTGCAGGCATTATGAACCCTTACGCTGAAGATATGCTAAAATCATATTATTCTTATCTTGCTTTAAGCGGGCTTGACGAAAGTTTTGACGGCTATATTAATTTTGCAAATTCTTTACCTAAAAAAGAAGTGGTAGAGGTGAAGATAGAGGGCGGTAGCAAAGATAAATCGCTTGAAAAAAGCGAACTTCAAACAGCTATAATAAAGGGCTTAAAAAACCAAGCGTACAAAATTACTAAAGAACTATTAAAAAACCAAAAACCGCTTGATATAATAAACGGCGAAATAATACCGGCGCTTGATTACGTTGGCGTTGGATTTGAAAACAAAACGGTGTATTTGCCCTCGCTACTTATGAGTGCTGAAGCCTCGAAAGTTGCTTTTGATGCCGTTAAAGAAGAAGTGTCGTCTTCTAATCAAAACAAGGGAGTATTCGTGCTCGCTACGGTTAAAGGCGATATTCACGATATAGGTAAAAATATAGTTAAACTGTTGCTTGAAAACTACGGTTATAAAGTTATAGACCTAGGGCGCGACGTTGAGCCTAAATTTATCGTAGACGCGGTAGTTAAATATCAAGCGCCTATGGTGGGGCTATCTGCATTGATGACGACGACCGTTCCTTATATGCAACAAACTGTTAAACTTATAAAAGAATTAGCGCCTTGGTGTAAAACGATAGTTGGAGGTGCGGTTTTAACTGAAGACTATGCAAAATCTATCGGTGCGGATAAATATTGTAAAGATGCTATGGAAGCCGTTCGTTACGCTGAAATCGTTACTAATAAATAAAAAGCGGCCTAACTTGGGGCGATGGCGATTGCCCGTGGGATATAAAAGTTTTTGAAAATGAAGTCTTACTTGTTTAATAGCAAATGAATTTGTATTTTTTAAGTTTGCCAAAATTTCATTGAAACTTCGTTTTACGCATCTATTGGCTCACCATAAAAAAAGGATAGCAAACACGCTATCCTTTTTTTGTGCTCTCACGAGATTTAACGAACTCGTAGAGTTCGGCCGTCATATGACGGGCTTTCTTTGACGGGCTAAGGTCAGCCAGGGTGTCCCTATTTATAGGGTGTGGCTGTATCTCGTAGGGGGTTAAAATTTTAAGTGCGATTTTTTGAAAAACTTATTGACATTAATAAAGTTTGTGATATATTAAAATTACAATATAAACGCAAATAAAGTCAAAATCTCACCTTCGGGTGGGATTTTGGTATTTTTGGGGATAAGTCCATATATGTGTGGAAAAATTTATACAAAAGGAGAGAAGGTGTGAAAAGAATAATTTGCGCGGAAGAATTAGAACAATTTTTGAAAAAGTGGTTAATGGATCAAGTTATTAAATTTGATCAAAATGATGCATATGTAGTTAAATTAAATAAGTATTCAAAAACAATGCAACTAATGCGCAACTTTTCTAATTCAAGCAAGAAGTTTTTATGCTTAAAAAACGCGTTTGCTATTAAATACGAATATTTACAGAATACATATGCTGTATTTTGGAATGAGACGAATATAGAGAAAAGAGTTTGTTGGATTGATTTAATTGTTGTAAGAGATAATGATCCAAGAAGATCTGAAGAAGTTGGCATAACAATGTCTGAATTAAAGCAATATTCACGTTACTATTTAAACCATATCAAGAATGAGGCTTATTGTTATCTTGGTAAAATATACGAACAATTAAAAGATGTTGAAAAAGAATTTATTAAGACTATGAAAGAAGATAAAGATTTTGCCACTTTTAACGTTGCCTTTGAAAACCCCGTTGAAGTAAGAGCACAAAGATATAAAAACGTTCAATACGGAACGACGGAAGATTATTTAATAGTGGGAGCAAGAATTAACGCCTGCAAAGCGCCTGAAAGAGAGATTATAATTCCAAATTTTTCTTGGGGCGACTAATAATTGCCACGTTAATTTAGTCTAAAATTTTAGGTTCATATTATCAAATAGCGCTTTTTTGTTTTAATAAAGTAGTAATTACAAGTTAAAATTTATAAAAAGCATTGTTTTTAAAAACACTTTCAAAAAATTTATAAAAAAATAAAGCGTGGCATAGTTTTGTCCATATTTGTATGATATAATATAAGTGAAAGGTGTGGTCATGAAAAAAGATATAGCAAAGAAAACGATAATTTTATACGTACTTGAAATGTTAGAAAAAGGCTCTTCGAAAGAAAAACCGATAACGATAACAAATATGACCAAAGTTTTAAATTCGCTAGGAATTCCGTGTGATAGAAGAACGATTGGAAGAAACGTTGATTATTTAATAGAATACGGCAAACCTATCAAAAAAATAAAGGGTGGCGGTTGCTACTATGATAAAGGAGAAACGGGTAAAATATAAAGGTAGAAAATCCAATAATATTCGTTTAAAAAACTAGATATGAAACAATATATAAAATTTAAGAACATAGAGCAATTTAATGATTTTATAAATAACACACTAAGAAATGAAATAAACAAAGAAGTGCCTTGGCTGGTTCAAAATTTTAGCGTTACTGAAAAACAGGCTCAATTAATTATAAAAAGTTGTACAAATAATATTTACTATATACCTTATGGAATAGAGGACAAATTAATAGATGGTCTAAATTTATTTATTGAATTATTTGGCAATGTAAATAAGTTGTGTCAATTTTTAGAAAAAGAATATTACATCCGCTTATTTAATAAAAAACACGGCGAAAGATATAGGTTATATGGAACAATGTATACTAATTATAAGTGGGTATATTATGAAGGAATTTTTCGTTCGGACATGTATATTCCATTTATGATGTTTAGGAATGATAGCTGTTCAATTTTTTCTTGGGGATACAACACCATTAAAAAAAGAGTAGACAATTTATGTAATTTGTTTAATTTATCTGAAGAAAAATGTATAGAACTTATTATACAAAATCCGAGGTGGATATATCATCAAAAAGCACGGTTGAATAAACATTTCGCAGAAGCAGCAAGATATTGGGAATTAGAAATAACTATTGATAACGAATCAAAGTTGTATAACGCATACTTTTTGATTAAAGAGCAAGAAAAAGTTGAACAAAGTATAAATCGTTTGGCAGAGTATTATCAAGTTGAAAAAAGTTTAATAAAAAAATTAATGATAGAACACCCGTTTATGCTATCATTGGGTATCGAGTTTTTTATAAAAAATAAAATAACCAGAGAGATTTTTGAAAAACCATGGTTGTTATCATGTTTTACGGTTTATTCTTACGGATTATTTGGGGGATATAAAACTTTTGAAAACTTAATATTAACTATAAATCAGATAGAAAAAAGCTTTGGTCAGATTGTTGATTTGGTACGAACAGAAGAATACGATTGCGAGTTTTTAGGTGTAATCACAAAAAAAGAAGATGATTATTATTTGGTTTCACTTGGTTCAAATTGTTTTGATAAGAACGAAAGAAAAAGAAGGAAGCTAGCACTTAATTCAAAGATTGAAGAAAGTGAAAAAATAATGTCTGGAATATTTGGTAATGAGTTCAGTATTAACGTTGAGGCACACCAAGAAGGATATCTTCACCATGAATATTTTTCAAAGGTTGAAAATTGTGAATTTGAAACAATAATAAACAACGTGTGCTCCATTCTTGACTCTTCAAAAAATAGTAGAAATTATCCTATGTGTGTTTTTGACTGTAATTCTAATATGACTGAAAATTCAGAGCAGGCGGAATCATTGTGCATTAACGAGAGACGCTTATTTGTGTGTTTTCTAGGTATAAATTATAAATACGAATCAAAAAAAGTACACGTAGTAGATTTTGATTCAGACAATATGTTCGATGACTTTGATGATTTAGAATGTTTTGATTCAGGCAATATGTTCGATGACTTTGATGATCAAAAAAATAAATAGTTCGTTTTACGCTCAAATTGGGTCACCACGAATAAAAGCACAGGTTAGTTCCTGTGCTTTTTTCATGCTCTTAACGATAGTGTTGATAAACGTTAAAAAACGTGCTAAAATAAACATATCAAACAAAAGAAAAATAAACAACAAAAAAACGGCTTGGAGAACCAAGCCGTTTTAATTTAAATTTGTTTAGGCAACCGCCTTTTGTTTTTTAGATTTTATAAACGAGTATACGCAAACGCTTGCTACTAAAACAAGACCGATAACGTCGGTTATAATTCCCGGGATAATTAAGAGCAAACCGCCAACTGCGGAAACGATTCTTAAAATAACGGGGATTTTGCCGAAAGCATAACCTTGCAAGCCAACGGAAATACCGAACATACCAACAAGCGAAGAAACGATAGTTAAAATAACGTCATACCAAACTGTGTTGATAAACAGCATTGATGGGTTGAGCGCGAATATATACGGAATTATGAACGCGCCGATTGCAAGTTTTGATGCCGTGAAGCCCGTTTTTAGCGGGTTAGATTTCGCTATTGCCGAGCCTGCGTAAGCGGCGAGAGCAACGGGCGGGGTAATATCTGCCACGATACCGAAATAGAACACGAACATGTGCGCGGCAAGAATTTCAACGCCCATATTAGTTAAAATAGGAGCGGTGATAGTTGCCATAATAACGTAGTTCGCGGTGGTGGGAACGCCCATACCTAATACGATACAGCAAAGCATCGTTAAGAAAAGCGCTAAGATAATAGACTTTTCAGCCAAGGGAACGATCAACGTGATAAGGGTTGAACCAAGCCCCGTCATAGCGACAACGCCTGAAATTATACCTGCCATAGCGCACGCGATAACAACGCCGATAGAGTTGTTTGCGCCACCGTAGAAGGCTTCGCCAACGAGCTTGGTGTCTAACGGGCAGTTGGTTTTAAGGAATTTGGTAAGTACCGAGCAAATCGTTGCAACCGCCATAGCGATAAATAACGCTCTTGAAGTTGCCGATTTTTCAAGCACTAACGAGAAGATAACGTAAGTTAAAACGGGGATAATTGCAATCGCAAGGCTCTTAACCGCAGTTAAAATATTTTGCTTGTTTTTGGAGAGTAAGTGTTCAACAACGTCAACGTCGATTAAACTAATGGTCATAGCAAACAAAATAGCAAAGCAAGCGGATAATGCAGGCGTGTATTTATTCATACAAACAACGAGCACTATAATCGGAACTAACAAATATCCTTTTCTAAGAATTAACTTGAAAAAGTTCGGGATAGTTTCTTTGGGAAGACCTTTAAGCCCCATTTTCTTTGCTTCAAGGTGAACCATTATGAAAATGCCCGTAAAGTATAAAATTGCAGGCAAGATAGCGCAAACCACGATTACCGAATAGGAAAAGCCTGTGATTTGGCTCATAAGGAACGCCGCCGCGCCCATAATAGGTGGCATAATTTGACCGCCCGTAGACGCTGCCGCTTCAACCGCCGCTGCAAATTCCGGGCGATAGCCCGTGCTTTTCATAACGGGGATAGTGATTGAGCCAGAGCCAACGGTGTTTGCAACCGAAGAGCCCGAGTACATACCTTCAAGCGCAGATGAGATAACCGCAACTTTTGCAGGACCGCCCGCAGCCGAGCCAACGAGTGAGTTTGCAAGGTCAACGAAGAACGTGCCGATACCCGTTTTTTCAAGGAAAGAACCGAATATGATAAAAATTACGATAAAACTTGAACATACTGCAACGGGGGTTGAGAAAATACCACAGTTTAAGTTATAGAACAAATTAAATATTAAATTTCTAACGACGGTTTCGGGGTTGTTGTTGAAAAGCCAGTAGATAGCGTAAGCGATAAAACAGCCCGCAACTACCATAAGCGGAATACCGATTGCGCGCCTGCAAAGTTCAAACAAGCAGAGAATAAACACCAAGCCAACGATGATTTGTTCTCTTTCGATAATGCCACCCATATAGATGATTTCGTTTTGTTTTAAAACGTAATACAAGCAACAGGAAAGGGAGATTATCGCAAGCAAAACGTCATACCAAGGAACGTAAGCTTTTCTTGACGCTTTTTCGCAAGCGGGGAATTTTAAGTATCCAAGCACCATTATAATGCCTAAGAATAAGGGGAGTTTAGTAAACTCCGTCATACCCTCGGATAGAAGTGAAACGAATAAGATATAAACTGCAAAGGCGATTAAGAGAGCGCCGTAAATATATTTAAGCGGACCTGTTAAATTACGGCTTTTGCTATCCTTATCGAACTTTTTCATCAACTCTTCAGCAGATAAAATCTCTTCGTTTGCATTTTGAGTTTTTGTTTTAGTCATAATAATCCTTTTACAATATAAAGCGGGATAAAATCCCGCTTTGAATATTCAATTTTTGTTTTAAGCGTTAGATTTGAGCAACGTTGTCAACAGTTAAACCGATTTCTCTATAATACTTAGCAGCGCCGGGGTGAACGGGAACGTTACCGATAGTAACGAAAGCGTAATCGGTGTTCATAGTAGATTCAACGCTGTGGCCGATAGAACCCTTAGATTCCCAAATTGCCTTAGTAATATTGTAAACGATTTCTTCGCTTAAACTGTTAGCGATAATGTAAGTTGCGCTAACGCCGATAGTGTAAACGGGAGCGTTTGCAGGGATAAAGCTGTATTGAGCGTTGGTGATGGGTTGAACGGAATAAACGTCGTATTTATTGTCGATTTTGTTTTCAGCAATAAATTCAGCCATAACTTCTTCGCTTAAACCAAGCATATAAACGCTCTTAGCAAGCGCGATTTCAGTAATAGAAGTTGCAGGAGCACCAGAAGTAAAGAAGAACACGCTAAGCTTATTGTCCTTCATAGCTTCAGCAGACTTAGCAACGGAAAGGTTTTGAATAGTAATGTCGGTAGAAGTGTACTTTTTGCTACCTTCGTCAAAAGTAATGTCAACGCCGTATTTCTTCAAAAGAGCAACTGCGTTTGCTTCAACGCCAGAGCCAACGTCACCGATAGAAACGCTCTTTTTAGAACCTTTAAGGTCTGCAAGAGTTTTAATGCTTGGATCATCAGTTACGATTTGGATAACTTCGGGGTAAACTTGACCGATAACGGAGAAGTTTTTGATAGCGCCAGTTTGAGCGAAGTTGTTGGTAAAGCCGTTGTAAGCGTTAACCATAGTATCGTTTTGAACGATTGCCATTTTACAGTCGCCACTTTGCATTGCTTTAAGGTTAGCAACCGAGCCACCAGTATCGCCAACTACGGTGAAATTGTAGTCGGTTTTCTTAGAAAGTTGGGTTTGCAAACCGTTAGTGAATGCATAGTAAGTACCGCCAGTACCACCAGTATAGATAGTAATGTTAGTTTTTTTGCCACCGCAACCAGCCATAGCAACAACGCCAAGGGCCATAATTGCAGTCATCAAGATAGTGATGAGTTTTTTCATAATTTGTAACTCCTTAAAAAAAATCAATATGTTATAGTTTATCACAAAATTTAACTTTTGGCAAACTATATAATTGCTAATTATATAAAAACATTTACTTTTCAACGATATATTTGCAATTTCATATTGATTGCAGTTAAAATGAGTGCTACAATAAATGCATTAAAACTAACGCCAAAACTTGCTAAGTGGCGTTTAAAATAAGAAAAAAATAGAGAAGACGCCTTTATATGTTTGCAATTGCTTGACTTTATTTTGCTTTTTTGTTATAATAAAAATATCCATAAAGAGTGCGTTAGGGACAGCCCCTTTGACCGCACAGCAACCTACCGTAAGGTAAGGTGCTAAAGGCTGAATGATGGGGAGATTTCTTTATAGTAATAAACCCATCTGTGATGGGTTTTTCTTTTTGCCTCTTTATGAGATATTTATAGGAGGCTTTTATTATGCAAAATTTTAAAGACGTGCGTGGCAACGATAACGCCGTTTGGTTTGAAATACAGCCAAGCGAGTGCGAAAAATTTCTTAAATGGGCAAAAAGTTTAGGGTGCGTTTGGTTGAGCGGAAGGGAAATCGATTGTTGCGAACGGATAGCGTTCACCCACCTTTCTATCAATAATGAAGGAAAGTTAGGCTTAGTTCCTATTTCGGTTTGGGTATCAAAACAACCTGAGTTTCAAAATATAAAACGATACGTGTTTTGTGAGTTTATTAAGGGCGCTAAAATATAAAAGTTTTGCTTTTTTGAAAATTAAGGCTACTATGAATAGCGCGTATCTTACGACCAGAGTATATTTAAAGTTTAGAAAATTTAATGTTTTTGTTTATTTTCGTTTATTTACTTTTCTAAAAGTAAGGTATATAATGTACTTATAGGAGAATAAAATTATGCAAATGACTTTTAGATGGTACGGCGAAGGAAACGACCGTATTAAATTATCAGACATCAAGCAAATTCCCGGCGTTACGGGTATAGTTTGGGCGTTGCACGATAAAATGCCCGGCGAAGTTTGGAGTGAAGAAGAAATTGCCAAAGTTAAATCTCAATGCGATAAATACGGGTTTAATATTGACGTTGTTGAATCCGTTAACGTGCATGACGATATTAAGATAGGTCTTCCCACTCGCGATAAATACATTGAAAATTATAAGCAAACGATAAAAAATCTTTCTAAGTTTGGCGTAAAGGTAATCTGCTATAACTTTATGCCCATTTTCGACTGGACGAGAAGTAACCTTTTCCACGAAGTTGGCGACGGCTCTACTGCGTTATTCTATGAAAAGAATATGATTCAAGACGATTATAACGCTATGGCGAAATATATTCTCGACTTTACCGAAAAGTTCAACATGACTTTCCCCGGTTGGGAGCCTGAGCGTATGGCTAAACTTGACGAACTTTTCAAAGCGTATGCTGACGTTGACAAGGAAAAGTTATGGGCTAACCTTAAATACTTCCTTGAAGCAATTATGCCCACTTGCCGTGAGTGCGATATAAAAATGGCTATCCACATGGACGATCCGCCGTGGGATATTTTCGGTCTTCCAAGGCTTTTGGTAGACGAAAAGAGCATTGAAAGATTTTTGAATATGGTTGACGACGAGTATAACTGTTTAACCTTGTGTTCCGGTAGCTTAAACGCCAACCCTGAAAACGACGTTGCTAAGATCGTTAGAAGATTTTGCGACAGAATAGCGTTCGCTCACATTAGAAACGTTAAGCACTTTGAAAACGGTGACTTTTCCGAGGCAAGCCACCGCGATTGCGACGGGGATACGGGCATTATCAACATTTTAAAAGCATACCACGACTGTGGCTTTAAAGGCTATATCCGCCCCGACCACGGCAGGCACTTATGGGATGAAAAACCGGGCACTGTTCGCCCAGGCTACGGGCTTTACGATAGAGCGCTTGGCATAATGTATATGCTCGGCGTTTGGGACACGCTTGACAAGTCAAAATAATAAAAACGAGCCTATAAGGAGATAAAGTAATGATTAAACTTCCTATCAATATCGATTATAAAGATAAAGTTGTTGTAATAACGGGCGCTGGCGGTCTTATCTGTGGCGCTATGGCAAGAGCATTTGCTCAAAGCGGAGCGAAAGTTGCCGCGCTTGACCTTAATGAAGAAGCGGTTAAAAAACTTGCCGATGAACTTAATAAAGAAGGTTTCGTTTGCAAAGGTTACAAGGCAAACGTTTTAGACCCCGAAAATTTAGAAGCAGTTCACCAAGCCGTTTTAAATGATTTTGGCGGTTGCGATATTTTGGTTAACGGCGCAGGCGGTAATAACCCAAGAGCCACCACCGATAACGAATATCAACACGAAGCGAAAGAAGGCGGTAAATCTTTCTTTGATCTTGACGCGAGTGGCGTTGATTTCGTGTTCAAACTTAACTTCCAAGGCACGCTCCTTCCAACTCAAGCGTTTGCAAAAGATATGGTAGCGAAGAAAAAGGGCGCAATCTTGAATATTTCTTCAATGAACGCTTACACTCCGCTCACTAAAATCCCCGCGTATTCCGCAGCAAAGGCAGGTATTTCCAACTTTACCGAGTGGCTTGCAACTCACTTTGCAGGCACGGGTATTCGCTGTAACGCAATCGCTCCTGGATTTTTAGTTTCCGCTCAAAACAAATCGCTTTTGTTTAACGACGACGGAACGCCAACCGCAAGAAGCCAAAAGATTTTAAACGGAACGCCGATGGGCAGATTCGTTGATGCTAGCGAACTTTTAGGCGCAACCTTATTCTTGTGTGACGATAATTCCGCTTCCGCAATCACGGGCGTGGTGTTGCCGATTGACTGTGGCTTCGCGTCTTATAGTGGCGTTTAAAACTTAAAACGTATAAAAGACTGCTTTATAGCAGTCTTTTTAATTAAAAAAGTTTACGGCTTGTAATAGCGATAGCGTTGTGGTATAATAGTAGAAATAAAAGTTTTAAAAATTGATAAACTTATACTAAGGAGAATTAGTTGTGATTATTAAACTTGGCAATTTTTGGTACTTTTTTTGGCTGATACTTTCAGTGGGCGCGATAGTCGGTTTATATTTTGGGCTTAAAAGAACTAAAGAGCGCACTCAAAAAATAGTTTTATTTTCCCTTTTGGCGTTCGGCTTTTTGCTCCACTTTTTAAAGAACTTTATCCCGCCGTATTCGGTGAACGAAACGGTAAAGTTAAGAGAATCTTGGTTCGTTAACATTTGTGGCGCAAATATCGGGTTGTTCCCTTTCTTATATTTAATAAAGAGCAAGCGAGTTAAAGACTATATGTTTTATATCGGCGTTATAAGTGGCGCAATCGCTCTCCTTTATCCCGTTGAGCCGATGGAAAAAGCTGATAAGATAGGCGAAACTTTAGATACGATAAGGTTTTACTATCATCACTGGATGGTAATGGGTGTTCCGCTCCTTATGGTGCTTTTAAAACACCACACCCTTTCTTGGAAGCGTGTTTTGTGGGCTCCAACGGGCTTGCTCCTTTTAATGCCGTTTATAATGCTCAACCAACTCTTGCAGTCCGAACTTGGTTTCATCCCCCTTCGTGACGGTGACTTTTTAGACGTTAGTTATAAAAACAGTTCTTTAATTTGGGGGCCTGACCTTCCTGGGATAGGCTCAATCTTCGCTCCGTTTTGCCCAAAAATTTTCAAAACCGTTCCCGTTGGCGAGTTTAAAGGTCAAGAAAAATACTGGCCGTGGCTTTGGATGGTTTTCCCTGTCTACGTTTTGATAACCCCTATTGCTTTCGGCATATCAATGATATTCGACCATAAAAATTTCAAGGCGGATATGAAAACTTATTTTGGAAAGATAAAAGGGCTTTTTACTAAACGTGAAAAATAGAAAGCGTAAAAAAGCGGTGATACGTATCACCGCTTTTTAAATGTGAAAATTGTAGAAATGTGTTATAAAGGGTTGCAAAGCAAAATCATTTGTGTTACAATATGTGAAAACTGTGTGAAAACGCAAGTGTATTTTTATCCACTTTTAACTTAGGAGGCTTAGTTTTATGATTATTAAAATGGGTAACCTTTGGTACTTCTTTTGGCTACTTCTTTCGGCTGGCGCGGTAGTTGGGTTATACTACGGGCTTAGGAATAGAAAGTTGCGCACGCAAAAAATAGTTTTATTCTCTCTTTTAGCGTTCGGGCTTTTGCTCCACTTTTTAAAAGTGTTTATTCCCCCGTATTCCGTTGACGAAGCGCGCATGCTTAGAGATTCTTGGTTTGTTAACATTTGTGGCGCAAATATTGCTCTTTTCCCCTTTATTTATCTTATGAAGAATAAAAAGGCGAAAGACTATATGTTCTATATCGGCGTGTTGAGTGGTCTTATTGCGCTCGTTTATCCGCAAGAACCGCTTGCAAAATCTAACCAAGCAGGCGAAATGTTGGATATTATTAGGTTTTACTACCATCACTGGATGGTAATGGGCGTTCCGCTCCTTATGGTGCTTTTAAAACACCACGTTCTTTCTTGGAAACGTGTTTTATGGGCTCCCACGGGATTGTTGCTCGTAATGCTCTTTATTATTTTAAATCAATATTTTCAATCGGAACTCGGCTTTATTCCCATTAGAGGCGCGCAAGGTTTCGATCACGTTATGGGCGAAGATTACTGGTCTGCGTTTTATGACGTTAACTGGAAGAATACGTCCTACATTTACGGCCCTGACCTTCCTGACGCTATCGGCAAAGTGTTTGCTATTTTCTGCCCCAAATTCTTCACGAAAGTTCCCGCAGGGCCTTACAAAGGTCAAGTAAAATACTGGCCGTGGTTCTGGATGATTTTCCCCGCGTATATTATGGTAACTCCGCTTGCTTTCGGGCTTTCAATGATATTCGATAGTAAGAATTTCAAGGCGGATATGAAAACTTATTACGGAAAAGTTAAAGAGTTTTTCGCAAAACTTAAAAACAAAAAAACTGAAAAGTAAAATTAAAGCGACGGCTAACCCGTCGCTTTTTGCTTTTCAAAACAAAAGTTTTAAAAATTAACTTTAAGTTAACCTTATTATGTTATATTTTTTATATAAATTTAATTAAAAGGGAGAAACTAATGAACAAATTTGTTATTGTTAGCGATTCTTGCTGTGATTTAGGTTTAGAGCTTAGAAAAAAATACGATATTGAATATTTACCGATGTCCGTTGCGTATGACGACGTGACTATGGTTGCTTCTTTAGACTGGGAAGAAACTTCCGCTAAAGAGTATTATGGCGTTATGCGCCAAGGAAAGAGAGTTTTCACTTCTCAAGTTCCCCCCGCAGAATATAAAGAAAGATTTGAAAAATATATTAGCGAAGGTTACGATATTTTATCTATTTCTTGCTCGTCTATGTTATCAGCGTCGGTAAAGGCAAGTTACGTTGTTCGTGATGAACTTAAAGAAAAATATCCAAATTCCGAAATTATTTGTATTGACTCGCTTATTTCAGGTGGCGGTCTTGGCTTGCTTTGTATTTACGCTAGCATTTTAAGAGCGGAAGGTAAAACCATCAAAGAAGTTGCTTCTTCGGTTGAAAAAATCAAAATGATTGCCAACCAAGCAGGCACGGTTGGCGACCTTAAATATTTGAAAATGGCAGGCAGAATTTCCGCTGGTAAGGCGTTCTTCGGCACGATTATGAACGTTAAGCCCTTAATTATTTCTAACGTAAAAGGTGAAAACGTTTCCGTTGATAAGGCTAAAGGTAGAGCAAAATCTATCCGCTTGCTTGCAGATAATTTCTTTGCAAACTACACAGGTAAAGGAGTTGACGATATTTTGGTTTCTCAAGCGGACTGTGAAGAAGACGCTAACGTTTTAATCGCTATGATTAAAGAAAAAATGCCCGAAGCAAAAATCACGTTGGGAACGCTCAACCCCGTAATGGGCGCGTCTTGCGGTCCTGATACTCTTATCGTTTACTTTATCGGTAAGGATAAGCCAAACACCGATGAATAATAGAGATAAAGTTAAAAATATAATAGCGCCGTCGTTCGTTTTTGTGATGACGGCGCTTTGGATTATCATACTTTTCGTTTCGAGCAATAGGTTTATCTCTTATGCGGGCGTTGTGGCGTGCTTTGCTTTTTCGCTTTTGTTTATAAACCGAACGAACTTGGTTTTAGTTCAGGTTTTAGCGTTCGCGTTTACAGTGATTGCAGATTTCTTTCTCATCTTGCTTGAAGGCGAACATAAAACGATAGCCATGCTTTCTTTTTTAATCGCTCAGGGGTTTTACGCGTTAAAAACCATGCTTTACGCCAAGAGTAAAAGAGAAAAGCATGTTCAACTGATTTTAAGGCTTGCGCTTTCCATTGTCGGTGGCGCTTTGGTGTTTATCGTTTTAAAATCTCAAGCGCAGGCGCTGTTTGTAATATCCGTTGTTTATTACGTCAACTTAATTTTAAGCGTAATTTTCTCGTATATGCACTTTAAGGACGGTAAAAACCAAAAGTTAACGGCAATAGGCTTGAGCTTATTTTCCCTTTGCGATATAACGATAGGGTTTGACTTTTTGATAGATATATTCTCTCTCGGCGCGTCAAGTTTAATTTACAAAATAGTAAGTTTGCCGATAAATCTCGTTCACTTTTTCTACTACCCGTCACAAACCTTGCTTGCCGTGAGCGTTTTAACCAAGAATAAATAAACAAAACCGCTTGACTATCCAAGCGGTTTTTTCTAAATTAAAAACCCGTAAGATAAACTTGCGGGCTTGGTGGTAGGCGTTTTGTTCATAGGGGGAGAACAAAACGATTTTTACTCTTTCATTATACTCAAAATAACCGATAAAAGCAAGCATTTTAAGTGTTGGTAGCGTAAAAAGTTTGGGAAATTTATTTTACTTTTAGTTATTGCAATTACGGTTAGTATATGTTAAAATAAATAAAAACCATATATAAGGAAACTATAATGTTAAATTTAAAAGACTTTTTAACCGGTGATGAAGTTTTATATACCGAAGCATTTCAAAAAGCCGTTGACACCGCAAGCGCAAAAAAGGAAACTTTGTTCGTTCCCGTAGGCACGTATTTGCTCGGCACGGTTGAACTTAGAAACGACACGTCTATTTTGTTTGAAGACGGCGCAACCTTGCTCGGCTCTACCAACCTTGATGATTTTTCCCCCGATAACTTTTTATCCGAGCCAAGATATCAAGACGTTTCGCACAGCAGTTACGCAAAATCTCTCTTTTACGCGAGTGACGTTAAGAATATCTCTTTAAAAGGTAGAGCAAACATTGATATGCAATCTAAGTGGGAAGATGAAAACACACGTGGCGCATACCACCGTGGCGCAAAGGCTATCGCTATTAAAAATTCTGAAAATATAACGATAACCGACCTTCAAATTCACAACGCAACCGATATTGCAATGCTACTTGGTCGTTGCAAAACGGTGTTTATTCGCGGAATTTATATGAGAACTCATATTGACGGTATTAGCCCTGACGGTTGCGAGAACGTTATTATTTCCGATTGTAACCTTTTCTGTGGTGACGATGCTCTCGTGTTTAAAACCTCAACTTACGACGGTAAGGTTGCCCCTTGCAAGCACATAACCGTAACAAACTGCGTTATATCTTCAAGGTGCAACGCTATTAAGTTTGGCACGGAAACGACTGGCGATATGAAATATATCACCATTTCCAACTGCACTATCTATAACGTTAGATGCACGGGTATTTCCATAGAGTCAATCGACGGGGCTAACATTGAAGCCGTTAACATTTCAAATATTATGATGGAAAACGTTACTTGCCCTATCTTTATGATTCTCGGCAGGCGTATGCGCGCTCCCGAAGGAACGCCCATCGGTTCTATTAAAAATATCAACCTTTCTAATATTTACGCCGACAATAATAACGAAAGATATAAGTCCATTGACTTTTGGTATACTGCTATCGGCGAAGGCAGTGAATATCAAACCAACGAGTGTATAACTAGCAATATCGTTAACATGACGGACAATCCGTTTGAGAACGTAACGCTCACTAACGTTCACTTAAAGGTTATGGGTGGTAAAACGATTGCCGAAAGCAGTTTCACCGCCAACCCCACAGGTTATGCAGACGGGGCAATGTTTGGCAAAATCTTACCCTCTAGCGGGCTTTTCGTTAAGAACGTTAAAAACGCTCTTTTACAAAACGTTACCGTTGAAACGGTTAATAAAGACGAGCGCCCCACAATCTTAGTAGAGTAAAATAAAAAACCACCTAAGTGGTGGTTTTTTTATTTTGCTTTGAAAACTATTTATTCAAAATTTTGTTAAGTACGGGGTATATGCCTTTCGCCATATATAACGAGCCAAGATCGTTCGGATGGCAAAGGTCAACCGTGCAGTAATCTCTGTCTTCTTCGCCAAAGAACGTTCCACCGTCAATAAAGTAAACGTTCTTATCGCCACACGCTACCGCTTGCTTGTACACGTCGTAAATAATCTCTTTGCGCTCCTTTCCATGATACATAAACTCAGGGTTTGGCGACGTTATCATCACTATCGGTGTGTCGGGGTGTTTTGCCCTTATTCCGTCAAAAAGTGGCTTATAGGTCGATTTTAAGTGTTCTTCGTTAGGAGAATTATGGTCGTAATCTAAAACGAAAACGCTAGGAGATAGGCTTGCGAGATAGTCTATCATAGTAGGCTCTGCCTTGGCGCTACCTGAGAAACCTAAGTTTATATAATCGGTGTCAAGCATACGAGATAGTATTGCCGTATATTCGTTTCCAGCGTGAGAAACGCAACCGCCTTGGGTTATCGACGAGCCGTAATAGATAACGGGTTGTTCGTGCTTGTATTTTTTAGGCGGTAAGAGTTTACTTCCTTCTTTAACGCCGATAAAGAGTTTGTTTACAGCGTTGTATAAGGGAAAGTCAATTTCAATCTCTCTTTCTTTAAAGAACTCATCGTATCGAAGTGATGAAGAGAACGCCATAACGTTCGGCTTAGCCTTCCAAACGTCCTTTTCTTCCATGCAAAAAGAATTAGTATACTTTCCGTCAACGTAAAGCCCAAACCCGTGCGAGCCGAACATAGGCATGCGGTTGAGCATGTTTTCAGACGGAGAAGAGAACTTGATTGCAATATACGGACTGTCGGTAATAAACCTAATTCTTCCGCCAACGCCGTAGGTTGAACCGTATAAAACGCCGTTGTTTACCGTTTCGGCAACGGCTTTGGGCATACGGCGGTAAACGCCGTTTTCATCGTCGTAATAAACGCCGTGAAGTGAAAAGGGAGCGGACTCGGCGTCATACCACACAACGTCGTTTTCCTTAACGCCGGTAACGGCAAAGTTTTTATCAAAATCTGAAACTTTAATTTTAGCCACGATTAAATCTCCTTGAAAACTACTACGTTTATTATATAAATAATAAAAATTTTTGTCAATATTGAAAAGTTAATTATAATATGATATTATAAAATTATGAAAGATAAATACATTTTGGCGCTTGACGAAGGAACGACTAGCGCAAGAGCAATCTTATTCGATAAAAACCTAACCCCCGTTTGCATAACGAGTAGAGAAATTTCGGAAACATATCCATACCCCAGTTGGGTGCAACAAAACGCCGTTGAAATTTACGCTAATCAGTACTCCGCTATTACCGAGTGTATTGCAAAGAGTGGGATAAGCGTTAAAGATATAGCCTGTGTTGGCATAACCAACCAACGCGAAACGACTATAGTTTGGGATAGGCAAACTGGCGAACCTGTGTACGACGCTATCGTGTGGCAATGCCGTCGCACTGCGGATATTTGTAAGCGTATCGAAAGCCAAGGATACGGCGATTATATTTTAGACGCAACTGGGCTTAAGATTGACGCGTACTTTTCCGCAAGCAAAATAGCCTGGATATTAGATAACGTTCAAGGCGCGAGAGAACGCGCCGAAAAAGGCGAACTTTTATTTGGCACGGTTGACAGTTATCTTTTGTGGAAACTATCCGATAAAAAACTGCACGTAACCGATTATACAAACGCTTCAAGAACAATGCTTTTTAATATAAAAACGGGGCTATGGGACGATAAACTTTTGGAAATCTTTAATATTCCAAGGGTGATGCTACCTATCGTTGAGCCGTCTTCTAAAGTTTACGGAAACGTTTTAATTATGGGCGAAGAAATTCCCGTTTCGGCAATTGCCGGCGATCAGCAGTCGGCGCTATTTGGGCAAGGTTGCTTTAATGAAGGGGAGTTAAAATGCACTTACGGCACGGGTTGTTTTTTGCTTGTGAACGCTGGGCGCAAAATACCAAAATCTTCGCACGGGCTTATAACAACTTTATCGGCAGTTTGCGAAAACCAACCGCTTGAATACGCGCTTGAAGGTAGCGTTTTCGTCGGTGGCGACGTTATTAAGTGGGTGAGAGATAAACTTAAACTCATTGAAAGTTCTAGCGATAGCGAAGCCGTTTCTAACAGTTTAGTCGGTAACGACGGAGTGTATTTCGTTCCCGCATTTTCCGGGCTTGGCGCTCCGCATTGGGATATGGACGCGCGCGGAATTATTACGGGAATTACCGCTAGAACGACTCGCGAGCATATCGTTCGTTCGGCGCTTGAATCGATAGCCTATCAAGTTAGCGACGTTATTTTTGCTATGCAAAAGGACTTAAATACAAAATTATCTTCGTTAAAAGTTGACGGCGGAGCGTCGCAAAACGATTTTTTAATGCAGTTTCAGTCGGATATATCAAGGCTTAAAGTCGAAAAACCTAGTTGCCACGAAGCAACCGCTTTGGGCGTTGCGATGCTTGCAGGTTTGGCGGTTGGAGTATTTAAGTCAAAAGAAGAAATTAAAGAAAAATTGACTATCAAAAAAACCTTTTCGCCTATTATGGCTGAAGATAAAGCGCACGCGCTAATTTTAGGCTGGCAAAACGCCGTTAAAAAAGCAAGGAGTTAAAATGGAAATAACTATTTTAAATAAACAAGTTCCGTCTTCTGACGGCGTTCACCTTTTAAAAGGCAAACTGTATATCCCAAGCGGTGAGATTAAGGGGTATTTCCACGTCGTTCACGGCATGACCGAGCATATCGGTAGATACGACGAATTTTTAAAGGAAATTGCTAAAAACGGATATCTTGCGTTTGCCTTTGATAACCTTGGGCACGGGCTTACTGCAAACGATAAAAGCGAACTTGGCTTTATTGCTCATAAGAACGGTTACAAACTGCTTTGTGAAGATTTAAAAGTGTTCTATAAGGCGGTTAAAGACGAGTACGGCGATAAGCCCTACTACCTTTTAGGTCACAGTATGGGAAGTTTTATAGTTCGCGTTGCCGTAAACAACACCGTTTTCCCCGATAAACTTATCGTTATGGGCACGGGTGGTAAAAACAATATGGCGGGCGTTGGAATTGCGCTTATTAAGTTTTTAAAAATCTTTAAGGGCGACCGCCACGTTTCCAAGTTTATGGATAAAATGGCGTTCGGCGCGTATAACAAAAAATTTGTGAGCGAAGGAAGTAACAGAAGTTGGCTCACGACCGACGTGTCCGTTCGCGAGCGTTACGATAACGACGAGTTTTGTAATTACCGCTTCGGTTTATCCGCCATGCAAGACCTTATAACCCTTAACAAGATTGCAAACTCGAAAAAACGTTACAAAACTTTTGGAAACGTTAAAACTCTTTTAGTTTCAGGTAATGACGATCCTGTTGGAAATTACGGAAAAGGCGTAACTGAAGTTTATAACAAACTTTTAAAGCACGGCGTGCCGTGTGAAATGAAACTTTATAACGGCAGGCACGAAATCTTAAACGAGCCAAGCGTAAAGAAAACCGTTATTGAAGATATATTAAAATTTATAGAAGAATAAAAATAAAACACGGCAATCGCCGTGTTTTTTTAATTTTTAAGTTTTGCTTTAACCCTATAATAAGTTTGTTCACTTTTAAACCCCGCTTGATATAAAAGCGCGCTTATAGGTCGGTTATCTCCGTTTTTTATCATATCGTCAACGTGTTTTAATCTAAGAACGTTTGAAAATGAAGATATGCTAACGTTTAAATATCTATGAAAAACGTGAGAGATATAACCTTCGGTATAACCAAGGGTTTTGGCGATAGTTTGTCGTGAAACGTCGCCTTGATAATTTTCGTAAATGAAAGACAAAATCTTTTTAAGAAGATCAACGTCGTCCTTTTCGTTTTCGGTTGAAAAGGCAAGGTGTTCTTTTAGTAGTGAGCAAATCAAAACGATTGCTCCGTCTTTAACTTGCTTTGGCTTGTTAACGATATATTCTTCAATTAGAGAAATAAGTTTAGCGGATAGCGTTCCGTTAGTTATAACGTGGCGGTCAATCTTATGCTTATCGCTCGGAACTAAAAACCGCCTAAACTCGTAAGGAATTAAAAGCGCGGCGCTATTTTCTTCTAACTTAGCCTTAAAATCGTATGAGTGAATTTCATAACTGTCAACCACGGCGATTGAGCCTGCGGTTAAGTTGATTTGCGCGCCGTTGATAGTAAGAGTGAAAAAACCCTTTTTCAAAATAAAAACTTCAATCCCTGCGTGAAAGTGCGGTGGATACACGGGGTTGTTATCAATTTTATAATAAAGTTCGTTTTCCTTATCTCTAAAATACTCGTAAAAGTTGTTCATAATAGTATTATAGCACATTTTGAGAGTAAAAAACAATATTTTGCTATATATTTTGATAATTTTTTGTGTCAAAATATAATTATCAACCCAAGGGGGACAAATTATGAAAAAAACGGTTAAAGACTTTACGATAGACGAGAAGATTTTACTACTCGTTGGTAAAGACACCTGGTCCACTGAAGATTTAAACGGTAAACTTCCAAAACTTAGGATGAGTGACGGGCCTAACGGGCTTAGGTTCGTTACGTCGGTAGATAACGGCCTTGGCGCTACGGGCACGTCTTCATTAGTTACCGCGCCCGCAACGGCTATACCTAACGTTTCAAGCTTAGCAAACACATGGGATAAAGAACTTTGCTATTTAGCTGGTAGCACTATTGCAGACGATTGCATCGATTACGGCGTTGACGTTTTGCTTGCGCCCGGCGTTAATATTAAAAGAACGCCCGCGGGCGGCAGAAACTTTGAATATTTTTCTGAAGATCCGTTACTTGCGGGCGAACTTTCTAAAAGTTACGTTGAAGGTGTTCAAGATAAAGGCGTTTTAGCAACGGTTAAGCATTTTTGCTTGAATAACCGCGAATACGATAGAGTTTCGCAATCGAGCGAGATTGACGAGAGAACGCTTAGAGAAATTTATCTTCCTGCGTTTGAAAAGGCGCTTGAAGCAAAGCCCGCCGCTATTATGTGCGCTTACAATCCTATAAACGGCGTATTCACCGCTGAAAACAAAGTTATCTTAAACGATTTGTTGCGGGAAGAAATGGCGTTTGACGGGCTTATTATGTCCGACTGGTGCGCCGTTAAAAATATGTGGCGTTCAATCAAGGCAACGCTTGATCTTGAAATGCCTCTTAGATACAAGGCGTGGGATGAAATTAAATATGGGCTTGAAAAGGGTTATATAACCGAAGAGGATATTGACGAAAGAGCCCAAAAAGTTATTGATTTTATCTATAAAACTCAAAACGACAAGAAGAAAACCACCTTTACTAAGGAAGAACGCCACGAAAACGCCGTTAAAATAGCGCGTGAAAGTATGGTTTTACTTAAAAACGACGGCGCATTGCCGATAACGAGCGGTAAAGTTGCCGTTGCAGGTAGGCCGAGCCTTGGCGGTGGTGGTAGCGCGTTCGTTAAAACCGATTACGTTCAAAAACCGCTTGAAGAACTTATTAACGAAAAATCAAACGGCTCGGTTGTTGCATCGGCAAGCAGCATGGGTATCGTAGTTCATTATCCGCTTTGCACCACCAAGTTAAAGAGTTTTTACGAACTTTCATATAAGAGCGATTACGCAGTGCTTGTAATGAGCACGGGTATGATTATCGAAGGCGAAGGCTTTGACCGCGAGTCGATTAAGCTTACTGAAAAACAAGAAGAAATTATTCTTACCACTGCAAAATATTGCAAGAACGTTATCGTTGTGCTTAACTCCGGCAGCCCGATTGACGTTAGCAACTGGGCAGATAGCGTTTCCGCAATCGTTCAAGGTGGTTTTGCAGGCGAAGGCTTTAACGAAGCGCTTGCAGATATCTTGCTCGGTAATTTCTCGCCGTGCGCTAAACTTTCTGAAACTTATCCGTTGGCGTTTGAAGATTGCCCTGCAAAGTATAGCGGCGATGGTTTTGTTGATAGATATTGCGACGGGGTTTACGTTGGTTATAGATACTACGATACCTTTGGCGTTCCTGTTGCTTATCCGTTCGGCCACGGCTTGTCTTACGCGGAATTTGAATATAGTGATTTAAAGGTGACCGGCAAGGAAACCGCCTTAAAGGTAAGTTTTACAGTTAAAAACGTTTCCGATATAGATGCTAACGAAGTTTGCCAAGTTTACGTTAAAGACGTGTTTGCTTCCGTTTCTCGCCCCGAAAAAGAACTTAAAGGCTTTAAGAAAGTATTCTTAAAAGCAGGTGAAGAAAAGAGGGTTGAAATTGAGCTTGACGATAGAGCGCTTGCCTTCTATAGTCCGATACTTAAAAAGTGGCATATCGAGAATGGTGACTTTGAAATTCTCGTAGGCTCATCTTCTCAAGATATTAGGTTAGTAGAAAATTTAAAAGTTGAACTTGATGAGTTAGAACAATATTCATATTAAAATAAGAAAACCTCGGCTAAGCCGAGGTTTTAAAATGCAGTTTATAATAAAACGGTAAAGAGTAGGAACATAAGCGGTATCGTTAGTATGCACGCCATACACGATAACAAAACGTAAGCCGAAGCGGATTTTGAATCGCCACCGTAAATTATCGGTAAAAGCGCAGTACTCGTTGCGCAAGGCATTGAGAGTAAGAACACTAAAACGTATTTAATCGTTTCGGCAATCGGCAAGAAGGAAACGCAAAGCATAGTAAGAATTGACATTACTATGAGTTTGAAAAAGCAAACGACGTATCCCCATTTATCAAGGAACAAGTCTTTAAGGTTAGCCCTTGCAAGTTTCATACCGATAACGGTCATTGAAAGAGGGGTTACTAAGTCGCCTATAACGTCAAGGCTTGCGATGAGTTTTGAAACGATTAAATTTGTGGTCGTGCCTTCCTTCGTAAGGCTAACGAAAGGAACTTTGATCGTTAAGAAGAATATAAAGCCTAAAATAATTGCGATAATCGTGGGGTTTAAGATAACCTTTTTTAAAGATATTTTACTTTTATCGCCGGTTATTATGTAAACGCCGAGCGTCCAGTTAATAAACAAGAAAACGGAAACTAAAACGGCGGCGTAAATCATCGCTTCGCCAAGCACGGGGCTATCTGCAAACACTATTTGCAAAAATGGGAAACCCATAAAGCCTGCATTAGAAAACATAGATCCGTATCTTACAACGCTTTTCTTTGCCGTGTCGCCTTTATTTTTGATTACGAGCATCATTATAACCGCCATAATCAAGTGAATAACGATGGTAAGACCTGCTACGATTAAAACGTTTTTGCCTATTTTAGCGCTAAAACTCGTGTTTTGAAAACTCATTAAAACCATTATCGGTTGAGCGCCGTATAAAACAAGGTTAGAAAAAGCGCCTTCTGATTTTTCGTTTAAAAGTTTTGTTTTAACTAATAAAAAACCTGGAACGGCTAAAATAACTAGTGAAACAACCGCTATTAAAACGGTTAAAAAACTTATTTGCATAATTTATCCTTTAATATAAGTATTGTCGTGTAAAAGAGTGAAACGAGAGCAAGGGATAATATAATTCCACCCAAAATATCCGTAAACCAATGAACGCCAGATATAAGCCTACCAACAACCATAACCGCCATTAAGACTGCTCCAACGATAAAAGCCGTGATTTTAAGCGGTTTATTTTTAATCAAATCTTTCAAAACGATTATCGCAGAAGATACAACGCAAATGGAAAGTAGAGTGTGGGAAGACGGGTAAGACGCTTCAAGTTCACCGTCAATAAGCACGGGGCGGTAGTTGATAATCACAATTTCAAACAAAACGTAAAAGGCTAAAACTATAACGTAAAACGCGCCGAGCGCCCAAATTTTATAGTCAACGCTTTTAAAACTTTTACCTTTTATGAGTTGAACGAGACCTAAAACAACGAAAGCACCCATAATTAAAAAGGTAAAAAGCCCTAACTTTTCAGTTACGCCGTACATCGTTTGGTTAACGCCGAGTTTTAAAAAGATTTTTGCGTTAAGGCTTGCAAAACCTATTTTAGAGCCGAGCGGACCAACGGGTTGAACGCCAACGATTTTAACGAGTAAAGTAAAGATGATAAAAAGCAAAAACAAGGAGGCAGTTATTAAGGAAAAGAGTTTAGATTTCTTCATTTTTCACCCCTTAGTAAGAGTTATAAACGTTGTAAAAATTATATCACTTTAAATAGATATAGTCAATAAAACACGGGTATTGACTTTAACAAAATAATTTATTAAAATAAATTGTAGCAATATGGAGCGAGCGCAATAGACTTATGAGAATTAAAAACAATACTAATAGAAAACCTATATTTTTTGTGACCGACGATGATATTAAAGACCTTTTGGGTAGAGATCAAGTTAAAGTTGACCTTGACCAAATTAAAGGATATATAAAGAATAAAGTTGTTTTGGTAACGGGTGGCGGTGGATCTATCGGCAGCGAACTTTGCCGTCAAATAGCAACCTTTGATCCTAAAAAACTTATCATACTTGATTATTACGAAAATAACGCTTACGATATCGAGCAAGAACTTTTAAGAAAACACCCCGAAATAAATCTCGTAACGCTTATTGCAAACGTTAGAGAAAAGGATAAAATTAGAAAAGTATTCGAAACCTATCGCCCGCAAATCGTTTTCCACGCCGCAGCGCACAAACACGTTCCGCTAATGGAAACAAGCCCCAACGAAGCGGTTAAGAACAACGTGTTCGGAACGCTCAACGTTGCAAGAGCTGCCGATGAGTTCAATGCCGAAACTTTCGTTCAAATATCTACCGATAAGGCGGTTAATCCCACTAATATTATGGGCGCAACCAAGCGCATTTGCGAAATGATTATTCAAACGATAGGTCGCCATAGTAAAAACACGAAGTTCGTTGCCGTTAGGTTTGGAAACGTTCTTGGCTCTAACGGTTCGGTTATTCCGTTATTTAAAAAGCAAATAGAAGAAGGTGGCCCAGTAACCGTTACCCATAAAGACGTTGTAAGATATTTTATGACGATAAAGGAAGCCGTATCCTTAGTTTTACAAGCAGGCGCATTTGCAAAGAGTGGGCAAATATTCGTTTTAGATATGGGCGAACAGGTTAAGATTTACGACTTGGCTGTTAACCTTATCAAACTTTCAGGCTTAGAGCCAAACGTTGATATTGATATAGTTTGCACGGGGCTTAGACCTGGCGAAAAGCTTTACGAAGAGCGTTTAATGGAAGAAGAAGGCTTGCAAAAGACTGCAAACGGGCTTATCTCTATCGCAAGACCTATCGCTCTTGACGAGAAAAAACTTTGGGCAATTTTAGATAGGCTTTATATTGAAGCGTATTCTGAAGCGGACGATATGAAACGCTTAGTAAAAGAACTCGTTGATACTTATACCATCGATGAAAGATAAAAAGGCTTCAATTAGCCAAAAAAACAAAGCGCGGTCAAAAATAACCGCGCTTTGTTTTGCTGTGTAAATATATAAAATTTTATAAGGAATTAAAGTAAGTATACGGGAAGTTCTTCGCCACAAGCAAAGATCTTTCCGTTTTTGTTTTCAACCTTTTTTGCAGGCTTTTTAACCGCTTTTTCAGCCTTTACGGGCTCTTCTTTAACGGGAGCGGGTTTTTCTTCGATAACCGTTTCAACGGGCTTTTCAACCTTTTTTACCGTCGTTTTAATAGCGGTAGGCTTTTTAGCCGTGGTAGTTTTAGTAGCGGTAGGTTTTTTAGCGGTGGTAGATTTAGCCACTTGCTTTTCAACCATATCCATAACTTGCTCGTCGGTTGCGCCGATAACGGTGCTATTTATCATATCGGGCGCTTCGGTTTTAACCTTGCTATATCCGTTGTTTTCAACTCTTTTGATTGCGTTTTTACCTATTGACATAACTTTCAATCTCCTTTGTAAGCGCAATGTATTCTTGCGCGCTCCTACTTGATTTTTTAAACGCTACTACGGGAACGGAATTGTCTTGCGACCACTCGATAGTGCTGTCAACTCTAACGTAGGTATCGAAAAGTCTAACGCCGTCCATTTCTTTGAGTGTTTCAAGTGTTTGTTTGAAGTATTTTTTTCTTTCGTCAGCCTTAGTAACGGCAATTCCTAAAATTTCGAGTTTTGGCGAAATTTCTTTAACTTGCTCGGTGAACTCAAACATATTAGCAAGGCCGAATAAACCCCAAGGGCTTGCTTCAACGGGGATAATGAGATAGTCGCTTGCGCATAAAACGTTCATAACCCAACCGCCGAGCGTTGGAGGAGCGTCGATCAAGATATAATCGTAATATCCTCTTGCTCTAACGGGTTCTAAAATCTTTTTAAACACCGTTTCGCGTTGCCATTTTGAAAAGAGTTCAAACTCAATTCCGCTCATAAGCGAAGAAGACGGAACGAGATCAAGCCCTTCGTATTCAGTTTCGGCAATGCAAGAAGAAAGGTCTTTACCGTCCTTAATCGCCGAGTAAATATTTTTACCGCCTTCGGCAAAGGATAAAGCCTTTTCTTCGTCAAAATACGATATGGTAAGGTTGAGTTGCATATCGCCGTCAATCATTAAAACCTTTTTGCCGTCAAGCGCCAAAGCGCAGGCAACGTTTGAACAAGTGGTAGTCTTTCCGCTACCGCCTTTATTGTTGGCAAATGCAATAACTTTCGTTTTGCTCATAAGTTCTCCGTTTATTTATAAAAGATAAGTTTCAACCGACTTGTTGTTAGCGGTTACTTTTGGTTTTTCGTTTTGCATAGAAGTTTGTTTAGTCGGCTTTTCATTTAAAAAGTCAACTAACTCTTGAACTCCTTCGCCCGTTATTGAACTTACTGGGAAAATCTTTTTGCACCCAGCGAGTTTAAGCCAGTTTGCAACGCGCGTAACGTTAGCGTCAGGCTTATCGATGCCCGTTATAATTCCGATAGCCTCACGGTTAACCATGCTCGTTAAACAAGGTGAGAAAATGGAATATGGCTCGTTTGCCGAAAGTACCAAGCCAACAACGTCCGCCTCGTAAGCGTAAAGGGCGAGCGCGCCACTCGTTTCACGGCGTTCGGTGTATTCGCCGGGGGTGTCGATAACGGTATCAAAATAGTAAACGTATTGAGTTTTATCGTATTTAATCTCTTCGCCGAGTAGCGCTTGCTTTAAGGTTGTTTTGCCTGCTCCCACTCTGCCAAATAGCATTATTTTTTTCATAAAAACCGACTTATAGGGTAGTTTTAGGTTTTAGTAACGTCGCAACAAATATATCCGAGCTTATTTTTAAAATAGTCGTTAATAGCGTTGAAAGCAGCTTCAACGGAAGAAACGCTACCAGTTATTATCAAAGTGCCCGTAAATCTATCAACGAATCCAACTTCCGCTCCTGAAGATTTCATAGCGATGTCCGCTGCGATAACCGCGCTTTCGTAAGGGATAACGGTGAAAACACCGATTGCGCTACGAGTATAATCGCCAGTCGGGTCTAAGCCAAGTTTAGTATAAAGAGTTTCGCCGGGGTTTGCGATAATGTGGCAAAGGGTTATTTGTTTGCCCGGAACGAACTCTTGAATTATTCTCATTTTATCGTGCATTTCCATATAGTCACCTATAATATAAAATCAATCCACAACTTTTTGGCTGCGTCAAAAAAGATAACTGTTAAAATTTTAATTTTAACTTTAACCGCCGATTTGAATTTTAAGCCCGCTTTCTTCCGCAACGGACTTTAAATATTCCATTTTTTCTTTGGTTGGCGGTTCAATATCTTTAAGGGCGTAATTTCTGTGAAGCCCCGTGTATTTATCTTGCCCAAGCCTATGGTATGGGAGCAAGTGGTGTTCCTTAACGCCTTTTAAAGTCGACGCGAACTTGGAGATTGCTTTAATTTCTTCAGCCGTGTCGTTAAAGGTTGGAATAACGGGCGTTCTAATAATGAGTTCAACTCCGCTTTCCGCTATCTTTTTGGCGTTTTCAAGTATCCTTTCGTTGCCAGACGTTGTGTATTCCTTATGCTTTTTGCTATCCATATGCTTAATATCCATAAGGCAAAGATCAAGATAGGGAAGAACGCTTTCAATCACTTCAAACGGAGCGTTTGCCGTCGTTTCAATAGCCGTGTGCAAACCTTCGTTTTTAAAAGCTCTTAATAAATCTCTTGCAAACTCGGGTTGAGCAAGCACTTCGCCACCGGATAAAGTAACGCCACCGCCACTCCTTCTATAAAAGGGAACGTCTGCTAAAACTTCGGGGATAAGGTCTTTAACCAAAACGTCTTTTCCAACGGTTTTTGGCGAGCCGTTTTCGTAAAGAGTTTCAATATCGTAACGTTGGGATTCTGGGTTGCAACACCAAGCGCAACGCATAAAACAACCCTTTAAAAAAACGATCGTTCTAATGCCAGGTCCGTCGTGAATAGAGAACCTTTGAATATTAAATATTCTGCCTTTGGTGTTTAAGTAATCCATCAATTAAAATCCTTGTTCAGTTCTTGCGATAATATCGTCTTGCAACGATTTGCTAAGCGAAGTAAAGAGTGCTGAATAACCTGCAACTCTAACTACTAAAGTTTTGTAGTTTTCAGGGTTTTGTTGCGCGTCAAGAAGAGTTTCTCTCGTTACAACGTTAAATTGAACGTGCATGCCTTTTTGGTCAAAGTAAGAGCGAATAAGCGCAACGAACTTTGCAAGACCTTGCGCGCCTTGAAGCGCGGACGGGTGGAATTTTTGGTTGAGAAGCGTGCCGTTACTTGCAACGTCTTGTTCAAGTTTTGCAACCGAGTTAGCAGTAGCCGTCGGGCCTTTTTTATCTCTACCCGACGCTGGGCCGATACCGTCTGCAATCGGAGTGAACGCAAGCCTACCGTCAGGCGTTGCGCCCGTTTGAGTGCCGAGCGGAACGTTAGCGGAAACGGGATATAAGCCTGCTTGGAACACACCGCCACGTGGGTTGCGGTACTTTTCAACTTCCTTGGTATAGGTATTCGCAACGTCGCGCGCAAACATATCAATTTCAAAAATATCGTTGCCGTATTTGGGGCAATCTTCATCTATAAGGCGTTTAACTTCGCGATATTTGCGTTTTTCGCCGTCGGTAAGAGTTCCGGCGGTTGTAACGCTACGATAGATTGCGGAAACGATTTCTTCGTTTACGGGGATACCTTTCTTAGCAAGTTCATTAGCGATATCTTTGGTAAGGTTAATTGCGCCTGCGCCCGTGTAACCGTAACCAAAGTTGTTGTCCATCGCTTCTTTAAACTCGCGCATAGTGAGTTTTTTATCGTCAAACACGAGTTTTCTAATAGCAACTAAACCGTCGGTATTGTTTGCGATACCAAAGCCTTGCGGACCTGTAAAGTTATAAATTGCGCCACCTTCTTGCAAGGACTTACCCCTACCGATACAGTCTGAAACCATTGAAGATTGGAAGGGAAGGGGGCATCTTTTTGCGTGAGCAACGTCGATAGCGTTGTTGGCGTTTACTAAGAGTTTGATAAAGTACGCTTGTTGTTCTTTATACGCATCGTAGAACTCTTCGAACGAAGTCATTTCATAAACGGACTTAGTTCTTGGACCTATTTGTTTACCCTTGTCAACGCCTTGAGTAAACACGAGTTCCATAGGTCTACACATATTGAAGAAAGCAGCGTCGTGCCAGCCGTCAGTCTTACCGCCCTTTTGCGGTTCAACGCAACCGATAATGCAGTAATCTCTTGCATCTTCAAGCGTAACGCCACGGCTCATAATAGACGGGATAATAACTTCGTCGTTATAATACGCCGGAAGCCCAGTACCTAAGCGAGTTAAAGCGGCTGCTTTAATGAGTAAATCTTGTGGAGAACCGTTCCAAACTCTAATGGAGATAGACGGTTGTGGAAGGGGAACGTGCATTGACGCTTCTAAGCACATAAACGACAAATCGTTAGTAGCATCGATACCTCTAACGTCTTGACCGCCTACGATAAGGTTTTGGAACATACCGTAACCGGCAAAGCCGTCGGCGGAAACGGCGTCACGCACTTTATTGATATCGTTGAGTTTAACCCAAATGCAGTCAATAAGTTCTTGCGCCTTTTCAACGGTAATTTTGCCTTCATCTAAATCCTTTTTGTAGAAAGGATACATATATTGATCGAAACGACCTGGGCTTATTGAGTGACCGCTTGATTCAACTTGAAGTAAAAGTTGGATAAACCAGAAAGATTGACACGCTTCGTAGAAATTAGTTGCGCCAAATTCTGGAACGCGTTCGCAGTTTTTAGCAATTTCTAAAAGTTCTTGACGGCGAGTGTAATCTCTTTCTTTTTCCGCAAGTTCGTATGCAAGTTCACTATATCTCTTAGCGTATAAAATAACGGCTTCGGCGCTTTCGATAACTGCGTCAAGGAAGTTGATTCTCTGCATATATTCAGGGCAGTAAACTTCAACTTTATCCTTTGCCTTTTTCGCTTCTTCAATAATACCGCGGTAACCGATTTTTAAAATCTTTTCGTAATTAACGTTAACGTGGCCTATGCCGTTGTAGAAATAGTTACCCGGCGTGAACATACCGTGAGTAACGAAAGCTTCGTAAGCGCGCTCGTCCATATAAGACTTAGCAAGATCGCTCGTCGTTTTGCCTTTCCAGTACTTATACGCTTCGCGAAGTTCTTTTTTGGTTTGCTCGCTAATATAGAAAGGGTCAGCCGCGCGAGTTTCAACCGTATCAAATTCCGCTTCAAGCCACTCAAACGAGTATTCGGGGAATACTTGGCAACCGCGAGGATGAACCGTTGCGCTACCAACGATAAGTTCCCTATCGCGAATAACAATGGGAATATTTTTTAAAATATGGCTAAAACAAGCGCTTCTACGCTTGATGATAGGCAAGTTTTCCGTTTGCTTATAACTTTCCGTTACGAGTAGACCGCGAGCGGACTCGATTTCGGGCATGTTCTCATAAAGGTCGTCTATCAATTTTTGAATTCTTGAACTTTTTTCAATAACGAATTTAACGTTTTCCATAATCACAAATTATTAAAAATTATAATTGTTCCCAAATACCTTGGTGGGGGGATGCGATAACCGAAGTTGCAGAAAGTTGACCTAAGCCTTTAGCGTAATCAGCGCCAGCTTCAATAGCGGCTGTAACGTCGCCAACTTCACCGGTGAGCATTACTACGCCTTTACCGCCTAAGCCCCTTGCAACTCTAAGATCGAAGATTTCAACTTTAGCAGTCTTAACTGCAATATCAGCAGCTTTTATAATAGTTGCCGCGGAATACGTTTCTAAAACGCCAAGAGAACCGCTCTTAGTTCCAACGCCCGTTCCAAAGAGCGCGGAGATAACTTGGGGGTCGATTCTACCCATAATAGCGGAGTCGATAACGTATCCGTCAAATTTTTGATTAACGTGATTAACTGCTGCAGTTACGTTTGATATTGAGCCCGTTAAAATAATCTCGTATTTACCTGGGCAAGAGGGGTGGGAAGACACCATTTCAATGCCTGCGCTTTTTAAAGCGTCGTCTGCAGCCTCAATGCCCTTGGGCACGTTTTTAAGTTCAATCACGCCGATTGAGTTGTACATTGCTAATTACCTACTACTTATTTTCTATCACTATTTTTTGGTTTTCATAAACCGTAACTTCGCCGTCGATTGACGCGTGTTGCGGTAAGGATAAACCTTCGTTTGCATTTGCTATAATTTGCCCTTTAACCACCCTATCACCCGTTTTTACACACGGAACGGAAGGAGCGCCTATATGCTGGCGAAGGTTGATTTCAACCTTGTTAAAATCGAGTTTTTCGCCGATAAAGGTTGCTAAGCGGTCAAACTTTTTAACGCCTAAAACCGATTGCCAACGGTCTGATGGGATCATGCGGTATTCCCTTTCTTTGTGGGGAGTAACTTCTTCTTTGCCAACGAATCTAAGTTTGTTTTGAGCGAGCAAAACTTTATATTCATTGATAACCGCTTTTGGCGAAATGCCTTGGCAACAAGCGAGTGTTTCGCATACTCCGCAACCGCAACAAAGGGTTGCTGAAATAACCATTTCAGGCGAGAGTTTAACCGCGCCTTTTGCAGTTCTAACTATCTTGTGTGGTTCTAAGGGATAACCTAAAAGCCCTCTTGGGCAAAGGTCAGTGCATCTCGTACATTGACAGCACGCCGTTTCCGCTCTTGCAACCGATTTTTTGCCGTCTATAAACTTGCTTTCAATCGCGGGGATATTCTTCGGAAGAATTAAAAGCCCCTTGGTAGTTTTAGTGATAACCGCTTGTTCGAGGCTGATCACTTTGCCCATCGACGGACCGCCGTCTAATAAAACGTGGTTATCGTCAACGGTGATACCCAAACTTTTAAAAAGGTCTTCAACCTTAGTTCCGAGCGGAACTTTGGTAACGATAGGCTCTTTTATATCTCCGCCAACGGTAAGCCACTTTTCAGTGAGCGGTTTTCCTAAAATCAAAGCGTTTGCAACGTTTAAACAAGTTTCAACGTTATAAACGATAACGCCTGCGGAAATGGGGAGATTGCCGGGTTTTACCACCTTGCCCGTCGCTTGATAGATAAGGCTAATTTCATCGCCCATAGGATAAACGTCGGGCAGGACTTTAAGCGAAATTTTATCGGCAAGAATAGCGCCGTCTTGAATATTTAATTTTTTTGCGGTGTGATCTTTCACGCACAAAAGCGCTTTTCCTACCGAAAGGTAGTCTAAAACTGCTTTGATGCCCGAAAGCACTCCGTCTAACTCTTTTTTTAAGAGAATATAATCAGTGTAGAGAAGGGGCTCGCACTCTGCGCCGTTGATAACGAGAACTTCAGCGCCTTCAGCAAGTTTTGCGTAAGACGGAAAGCCTGCGCCACCCGCGCCGACGATGCCCGCGTCCCTCATCTTTGTTTTCAAGTCCATAATAATTTATAAATTAGTTAGTCAACTATACCAACGATAACCGCATCGCAAGGCGCGTTGCTGTTTGCAAGAGCAAGCCTTGCCGAACTACCCGTAGTAACGAGCACCGTTTCGCCTATGCCTGCGCCAACGGAATCGATGGCTATTAAATACTTATCGGTGATAGCGCCGTTTTCAATAATTTGAACTTCCATAAACTTAGCGCCGACAAGTTCTTCTTTTTTTCTCGTGGAAACAACGTTTCCTCTAATAATACCTTTTAACACTTTTTACTCCTTGACGATTCTCACTTTTGCGCCGTTACCGATGCAAGTAGCGTTAGAGTCGTCTGTATCAATGTGCATTTCTAATCTGAAATCTTTGCTAACGCGGATTTGCACGTCATACCAACGTGTGTTCTTTTGCCCTACCACGTCAACCGTAACTTTATCCCCGTCTTTAACGCCGAAGAACTCCGCGTCAAACGGTGACATGTGAATATGCCTGTTGGCAATAATGCAACCTTCTTTAAGATGAACCGCGCCTTTAGGTCCAACGATCGTAACGGGCGCAGAACCCTTTACGTTTCCCGATTCTCTAACGGGCGGGCGATTTTTAAGCACGAACGAGTCGGTTGCGGAAATTTCAACTTGCGAGTGGCTTCTAAGCGGTCCTAAAACTCTAACCTTTTCAATGGGGCGGAGCGAAGGGCCAACGATAGTGAGCGTTTCTTTGCAAGCGTATTGTCCCGGTTGGGACAAGTCCTTAAACGGAGTGAGTTGATAATCTTTTCCGAACAACGCTTCAAGGTCTTGCTTATTAAGATGTATGTGTCTGTTAGATACGCCAACGGGTATTTCGCCGAGTTTGATGTTATCTTTATCGCGAACGATGGCGTCGAGAACTTTTTTAACGAGTTCTTCAATTTGAGATTGAGTAACTATCATAATTTTCTCCGTAAATTTGAGTGAGTGGGTTTACTTGTTAGAAAAACTCCCGAAGTATCCGACGCATCGGATACTTCGGTAAATTCCTATGCTTTTAAAAATTACTTAATAGCGGGAAGAAGTTTTTCTACGTCTGCGTGCGGTCTCGGGATAACGTGAGTAGCGATAACTTCGCCGAGAGAAGTAGCAGCAGCCGAGCCTGCTTCAACAGCAGCCTTAACAGCGCCAACGTCACCGCGAACCATAACGCTTACAAGTCCGCTACCGATTTTTTCGCTACCGATTAAAACAACGTTTGCTGCTTTAACCATAGCATCTGCTGCTTCAATAGCTGCAACAAGACCTCTGGTTTCAACCATACCTAATGCTTCCATCATAGTTGTAGTTCTCCTTATAAAAAATATTTGTTTTTAGGGTTTTACCCGAATAACTGTGTTAAGAACAAGTTAATAAATTAACTTGTTGATTAGCCCGTCGTTAAAAATCTCATAACGTCGGGGTGTGGGCGCGCGATTACTTCGCGAACCTTAACGTTGCCAACTTCCGCCGCTGCCGCCGCGCCTGCTTCGAGCGCTGCGGTTACGGCTGAAACTTCACCTTCGACAACTACGGTTACAAGTCTACCGCCGAGCCTTTTTTCAACGTGAATAAGTTGTACGTTGGCGGCTTTAACCATGGCGTCAAGACCCGTAATGGCGGCAACCATAGCTTGAACCTCAAGTAACGCAATTGCTTTCATTTTAACTCCTCAATCCTTACTTAATAGCGGGAAGAAGTTTTTCTACGTCTGCGTGCGGTCTCGGGATAACGTGAGTAGCAATAACTTCGCCGAGAGAAGTAGCGGCAGCAGAGCCTGCTTCAACAGCAGCCTTAACAGCGCCAACGTCACCGCGAACCATAACGCTTACAAGACCGCTACCGATCTTTTCGCTACCGATTAAAACAACGTTTGCTGCTTTAACCATTGCGTCTGCCGCTTCAATAGCTGCAACTAAACCTCTGGTTTCTACCATTCCTAATGCTTCCTTCATAATATTTCTCCTTTATAAAATATTTTATCTTAATTTATCTTTGCCAAGAGCGTTGAGCCGTGCAAACCACTCAATCTCTGGACTTTGCCTTGCTATAACCTTGTGCGTAACGTAAAGTCCGCGCACTTCGGCTTCTTGTTTACCCGCTTCGATTGCCGATTCAACTGCGCCAACGTCCCCTTCAATCTTGATAGCCATAACCAAGGGAACTTTAGCATCGTCGCCAGCGGCGGGTTTGTTCTTATCGATAGCAACCACTTTAACGTCAGCGGATTTTGCCATCTTATCGGCCACAACGATTGCCGTTGCGAAACCGAAAACTTCTATCATACCTAACGCCATACTAATCTCCTATTAGTTGGGAACGTAGCAAATCTTAATGCCTTTTTGAGCAACGTTAACTTCCATAGCCTCGTTGAGTTTATCAAGCGGGAAGGTGTGAGTGATAAGTTCCTTAATGGGAATATTCATTTCACGCGCTTGACGAAGGAACGCCATAGTAGTCGGATAATCGTCTGCGCTGTAATCCCAAGAACCAACTAAGGTGATTTCCTTATTGCACATTGCAAAGTGGGGGTTAACGTTGTATTCGCCGTTGTTAACGAAGAAGCCCATTTCGCAAAGACCGCCACCGCGACGGATATATTCAAAAATGTCTTTCGCTGCCATAGGAGCGCCCGTGCATTGGAAAGCAAAGTCTGCGCCAACGCCGTTTGCAACGCTTTTTACGAGTTTAACTCTTTCTTCTAAGGTTGAAACTTCTTTAAAGTTGATAACCGTCTTAGCGCCCATCTTTTTAGCCATTTCAAGTCTCATAGGAGTGCCGTCGATAGCGATAATGTGATTAACGCCCGCTGCTCTTAACACTGCCGTCATAACAAGACCAACAGGGCCTAAGCCTTGAATTAACACTTTAGAGTTAAAGTTGATAAGACCCGTTGAGTTTGCTCTCTTTAACGCGTGAACGCAAACGCACGCAAGTTCTAAGAGCATTCTTTCTTGAAGGTCAAGATCGTTAACTACGAAGTAAGTTGAACCTTTGCCTCTGATTAAAAGGTGGGTTGCAAACCAACCTGTTAAGGGGTTGGCGTCATTGTGGGGGATAAGACCGAATACGCCTTGCTTGTCGCAAAGGTTGGTGTTTGCAGGTTGGTTACGGCAAATATAGCAGTCACCGCAACTGATAACGCTCGTTACGATTTTATCGCCAACTTTAATGGGGTTACCAGCGGTATCCTTTTTAATGTTTTTACCAAGAGCGATGATTTCGCCAGTACCTTCGTGACCGAGAGTTACGGGGATAATGCCGAACGGGTCGCCTTTCCACTCGTGAACGTCAGTTCCGCAAATACCGCAACCTTCAATCTTAACTAAAATGTCGTCGTCTTGAAGGGCGGGAACGGGGAATTCTTTAACTTCGATATTCTTTTGAGCGGTAAGCATAGCAACTTTTGCAGTTTTGGGAATTTCACCGCAACTTGAACCGCAACAAGAACTACCGCAATTTATTTCGCCAAGTATTTTGCGAACGATGCTTTCTACTTGAGAAGAAGTAATATCCATTGTGTTTCTCCTTTTCCTTATATATATTAGATAATTCTAAAGTTGTCACTCATAACGCAACGGCGATATCTCGTGAAACTTCTTGCGCTCGTTAAACCTTCGCCAGTCGGGCCTGCGATAGTGAAAGTGGTGTGGCCTTCACCGCCAAAGCCGATACCTGCGTAAGACGGAGCGTTTTTAACGAAAATTGTCGTTTCAACGGCTCTTGCAAAACGGGTAAGGTGGTCGATGTTTTTAGAGTGCATGTGAGCGGTGTGGCGGTTTCCGTGTTCCGCTTTAACCGCAAGGTCAATTGCTTGGTCGATATTGTTTACTCTTACGATGGGTAATATCGGCATCATAAGTTCGTGTTGAACGAAATCGTGTTCAAAATCTGTTTCGCAAATAATGCAACGAATATCGTCGCCTACCGTAACGCCGATTTTTTCAAGTAAAACCTTAGCGTCTCTACCAACGCAATCACGGCTAACCGTTTTCTTGGTGATGCCGGTTTTTGGGTTTTTAACTTCGGTAAGAACGATTTTTGAAAGCGCGTCCGCTTGTTGAGCGTTAATTTTGTAAGCGCCGTTTGCAAGCATAGAGTCGATAAGTTCGTCCGCAATATTCGCAAAGGCGAAAACTTCTTTTTCAGCGATACAGGGAAGGTTGTTATCAAAGGTGCAACCGTCGATAATATCTTTGCCTGCCTTTCTAACGTCCGCCGTGTCGTCAACGATAACGGGGGGATTGCCCGCGCCCGCGCCGATTGCCTTTTTACCACTTGATAAAACGCTCTTAACAACGCCAGGGCCACCGGTACAAACTAAAAGCCTGATTGCGGGGTGCTTGTACATAATTTGAGCGGTGTCAAGCGTGGGTTTTACTACCGACGCAACGAGTACTTTAGGACCGCCCGCATTAAAGCAAGCCCTGTTAACAAGGTCAACCGCGTAGTTAGAAGTTGCTATAGCGTTGGGGTGCGGGTTGAAAACAACGCCGTTACCAGCCGCTATCATACCGATACTGTTGCAGATAACCGTTTCAGACGGGTTTGTGCTAGGAGTGATACTTCCAACAACTCCAAACGGAGCCATTTCGGTAAGGGTAAGACCATAGTCGCCCGTCTTTACCGATGCAACAACGTCGGAAGTTCCGGGGGTTTTATCGGCAACGAGTATGTGCTTTGCGGTTTTATGGTCAACTCTGCCCATTTTAGTTTCGGCAACGCCGAGTTTAGCCATAATAGGCGCTTCTTCACGGCAGAGTTTTCTAATTTCGGTTATAATTTTTTCACGCTCTTCGATAGACATTGCGCGAACGGCTTTATATCCTGCCGTAGCCGCGTCGATAGCGTCGTTCATATCGGCGAAAACACCGATGAGTTTTCTTCCGTTATATTGAGTTGAATCCCAACCGTTTGAACTTTCAACGGCTTTAGGGGAAACGCCCAAGTTTTTAATAACGGCGTTAACGACTTGTTCTATCTGAGCGTCAGTCCAGTTAATTGCCATGTTGTTTCTCCTTTTACGGCGAAATTATTTATTAAGAGCGTCGAGAACCTTTTTGGTGATAGCGTCAACGAGTTCGTCTTTAGAAACGTTAACTGCGGTAGTGGTTTGGTCGCCGTAGTCAATACCGGGGTGACGACCGGGAAGGTTCATCTTCTTTCTAAGTTCCATAAGTTTTTTAAGTTGCGGACCGGGGATTTCGTGAACTGCGCCAAGTTCCATTGCGTGTTTGCAAATAACGGCGTTGAATTCAACTTCTTCCATAACGAAGAACGCTTTAGTAAGGTCGCAACCAACGGTTAACGCGCCGTGGTTTCTAAGTAAGAACGCGTCGTGATTTTGAATATACGGATCAAGTGAATCGGGGATTTCCATAGTGGACGGAGTACCGTAGTCACAGGTGGGAACGTCACCGATAGTTAAAACTGCTTCGGGAAGGATATATTGATCAAGGTCGATATCAGCAACGGTGAAAGCGGTAGATACGGGAGGGTGAGCGTGAACTACTGCAGTAACGTCAGGGCGTTCACGATAAACTCTCATGTGCATCTTGATTTCTGAAGACGGATTGAGTTTACCTTCAAGTTTGTTACCGTTTTTGTCAACCTTAATAATCATATCGGGAGTTAAAGAACCCTTAGATACGCCAGTCGGGGTACATAAATATTCGTTTTCGTTAAGTTTAACGGAAATGTTACCGTCGTTAGCGGCAACGAAACCTTTTAACCATAACTTGTGACCTACTTCGCAAATTTCCTTTCTAATTTCAAATGGTGATTTCATAATTTTCTTTTCCTTTATATTATTTTATATATTTATTTTTATTTTGATAAATTTAAGGTGTCGAGAGCAATCATGTATTCTTCGTTGGTGGGGATAACGTAAACTTTAACTTTACTATCCTTAGTGGTAATTTCACCAACCGTGCCCGACGGAATAGTGTCGTTAGCGTTCTTATCAAAGTCAACGCCGAGATAAGTTAGTTCGCTAGCAACTTCTTCGCGGAGCGCTCTGTCGTTTTCGCCGATACCTGCGGTGAACACGATAGCGTCAACGCCGTTCATTTCAGCAACGTAAGAACCGATAATCTTTTTAATGTTGTGAACTAAAATCTTAAGCGCAAGTTTTGCTCTTTCGTTTCCTTCTTTCGCTGCTGCTCTAATATCACGGCAGTCGCTTGAAATACCGGAAACACCTAAAAGTCCGCCTTGCTTAGTGATAAGTTTGTCTGCTTCTTCACCGCTAATGCCCATAACCTTTTCAATGTAAGGAACGATAGTCGGGTCGATTGCGCCGCTTCGAGTTCCCATGGGAACGCCGTCTTGCGGAGTAAAGCCCATTGAAGTGTCGATTGCTTCGCCGTTAAGGGTGGCGGTTATTGACGAGCCGTTTCCAAGGTGGCAAGTAATAATTTTAGAGTTTTTATTGCCGAGCATATCCATTGCAACGCCTGCAACGTATCTGTGTGAAGTTCCGTGGAAACCGTATCTTCTAATTTTATATTTTTCGTAAAGTTCGTAAGGGATAGGATAAACGTAAGCGTGGGGTTTCATGGTTGAATAGTAAGAAGTGTCGAACACGCCAACGTGGTTAACGTTCGGCATAACTTCCTTGCAAGCCTTGAAACCGCTGATTGCCGGCGGACCGTGTAAAGGATTGATACCCACGATGCTTTCAAGATATTTCATTTCTTCATCGCCAAGAACGGTTGATTTTTTAATTTCGCCACCGTGAGCAAATCTGTGGCCAACCGCAACGATTTCATCAATAGAAGCGATAACGCCCTTTTCACTATCGGTTAAAAGTTCAAGTACGAGTTTGATTGCCGCTCTGTGATCGGGGAAGTCCGCATTAGTTTTGTAGTCGGGCTTGCCGGGGCATTTGTGAGTGATAACACCGTCAATACCGATGCGTTCACAGTTGCCTTTCGCTAAAACGGTGTTGCTTGCCATATCAAAAAGTTGATATTTAAGCGACGAACTGCCTGCGTTTACAACAAGAATTTTCATTTAAGTCTACTCCTTTTTAGTTTTACTTTATATTGCTTTGCGCGTTTTTTGCTTAATTGAAAGTCTATATAAATACTCTCTTGTCGATATGATATCATAAATTTTCGTTTTTGTCCATATATGTTCATTATGTTGACAAAAAAACTTTTTTATGCTATGATATGAACATAAATGAACACAAATGAACAAAAAAGGGTGTTTTTTTAGGAAATTTTAGGAAAAGGAGGTATAGTCGTGGCGCTCAACGAAAGACAAGACGGAATTTTAGGCATAATTAAAGAGCAGAAAAAAGTTACGGTAACTGAACTTGCGAGCATATTTTTCGTAAGCGAAGCGACTATCCGCCGTGATTTATCCGAAATGAAGGATATGGGCTTGGTTGAAAGAAGCCACGGCGGCGCGTTCCTTCCTGAAAACTCTGAAGAAGTTTCGCTCTTTTACCGTATGGAAAGAAACCCCGGCGAAAAGGATAGGGCGGCGAGCAAAGCGCTTCCGCACATACCGCCTTTCAAATCGGTGTTTATAGATAGTTCTTCAACGGCGCTTGCCTTAGCCGAGAAGATGGACTTTTCTTATAAAACGGTAGTAACCAACAACTTGCAAACGGCAATTCAACTTTCCAAAAAGCCTAACGTAACGCTAATACTTCTTGGTGGAGCGGTGCAGTACAACACCAACTCAACGCAGGGCAGTTGGACGGCTAAGCAACTTGAAGATTTCTCGTTTGACTTAATGCTCAGTTCTTGCGCTTGCGTTATCGGTGGGGCAACTCACGAACGCTCGCTTGACCAAAAAGAGATAAAGAGAGTAGCGTTTGAACGTTCGCAAAAGAGAATACTTATTATTGACCATACTAAATTTGAAGCAAGCGCAACTTATCGCGCAAAAGAACTTAAGGATTTCGACCTTGTCGTAACCGATAGTTTCCCACCGCCGGAACTCGACGACGGCTCAATTAACTTTGTTTATTAAGGAGGTTGCAAAAAGAGTTTATGATAATTCAAGACTTACACGCTCATACTTATTACTCTTTCTGTTGCAGTGACAAGCCTGAAAAGGTTGTTGAAACTGCAATAGCGGGCGGTATTCAAATGCTCGGCATTTGCGACCACAGTTACGGGGTTGGTTGCGCAAGAAAAGAGTTCTGCTATGATAAAGGCACTAATCTCTCGGCTGATTACGGTTTAACCCTTCAACGCTATTACGACCATATGAGCGCCGTTAGAGATAAGTATAGAAACAGAATAAAAATTCTTTGCGGTATTGAAGTTTCAACGCTTATGGGTAACGATAGTTACGCCCTTCCCGACGGGGCAGACGTTTCAATGTTCGATTTTGCCTTGGTTGAAAACTTAGACCAAATCGGTCGCTCAACGGCAAGGGGTGATATCTTCTCCTTTGCAAAAAGGCTTAAATGCCCAGTTGGTATCGCGCACACCGATATGTTTAGGTTTATCGACCGCTTGGGCGAAGATCCGCTTAGATATTTTAAAAAAATGGCGGAGATGGGAATTTTTTGGGAGATAAACGTTAACTTTGATTCCCTTCATCAGTTCAAAACCCACGATTACGTTACCGAGTTTTTCAAGAACAAACGCCAGCAGGAAATTATCAAGCAATCGGGCGTTAGATTGTCCGTTGGGTTTGACGGGCATAACGTTAGAGAATACAAAGCGCCAAGAGTTAAAAACGCTTGCAATATGCTCAAAAATATGGGCATACGCTTAGCGTTTGAAAATAGGCTTATTTAACGATACTAAAAGGAGAATATTATGACTAACGAGTTTTACTTTAACAACTTAGAAAACGGCTGTGTTTTTGGCAATAACCAAATTGAACTCACGCTTGAAAAGGTGGGCGGTAAGGTTTTTTTAAAAAACCTTAAAAACAAAAAAACGGGTTACGTTTATACTAATAAGGAAGACAATCTTCCGATAGTTTATATCCCGGGTTTTGACTATGAAAAAGCGAGCGTTTCGTTTGAAAATACTCAAAATAAGTGTGAAGACGGTAGCGCAAAATTCGATCTTTTAATAACCTTTAAAACGGAAAACGCTAGCATTTTTTACACTCTTTCTCTTTACGAGAACTTACCCGTTTTAAACGCAAAATTTTCTCTTGACGGTCATTTTGATTGCCACCAAAACATCACCGAACAACTTATTCCAGACGGGGTTTTGGGCGGTAAAAAAGTTATTATGAAAGAGTGGATACCCGAAAACGCAACCATCGTTGGCGTCCCCTTTTACGAAAACCACTTAAACGTTACGAGAGTTGAACTTTTCGACGCGACTGACGATCATAACTTAGTAACTCGCGAAGAAACGTTCGAGCTTTTCAGCCCTTGGGCAAAAGATTACGCAGGCAATATTTTCATCGTTGATAATTTCACTAAAAACCAAGCGTTAATGCTCGTAAAAGAAGCGCCTTGCAAAATTGCGCAAACGGGTTACAATAAGTTTGACTTCTTCTTTAACAAACACCGCACCGTTGCGCTTACGGGCATAGGCTTATCTTTTGGCGAACCGTTTGATATCACGGCGGACGTTCCTTTATATTCGGCAACAGTTATAGTTGGCGATAAGAAGTCCGTTTTAAAAGATTATCACGAATATTATTTAAGGGGAGTATCACACGCGCAACGCTATCCGCAAATTTTATCTAACACTTGGGGCGACAATCACGCCGACAGTTGTATCAACGAAGAGTTTATGCTAAAAGAACTCGATAGTGCAAAGGAACTTGGAGTTGACGTTGTTCAACTTGACGACGGCTGGCAAAAAGGCCACACCGCCGGCTCTTACGTTAAAAAGGGTGGCGCGCCCGTCGGCGAAGGTATGTACGACCAACAAAAAGACTTCTGGGACGTTAGAGATACCTTCCCAAACGGCTTAGTTCCCGTTTTAGAAAAAGCAAAGGTAAACGGAACGGAAGTTGGCTTATGGTATTCGTGCGATGCGTCTGAAGATTACAAATATCTTCAAACGGATATTAAAAATATCGTTGAACTTTACAACCGCCACGGCGTTTCAACTTTTAAAATCGACGGTGTAAGAATAAAAAATAAAAACTGCGACAACAACGTATATAAAATCTTATCCGAAGTTAGAAAGGCAACGGATAACAAAATTAAAATCAATATGGATATAACGGCGGGCAAGCGTTTCGGCTACTTGTACAATCGTGAGTTTGGCAATCTTTTTTTAGAAAACCGCTTTACGATGAGCAGAACGTACTATCCTTATAGAACTCTTAGAAACTTGTGGGATTTATCAAAATACGTTCCCACTCAGCGTTTCCAAATAGAAGTTTGCAACGTTAGCGGTAATAAAGATAAATACGAGGGTGACGCGCTTGCGCCCAGCACTTACGGTCAAGATTACGCTTTCGCAGTCGCTATGGTTGCAAACCCGCTTATGTGGATGGAAATGCAAAACTTAAGCGTTCAAGATAAAGAAAAGTTAAAGGCTATAATTCCCGTTTACAAAAAGGAAAGAAATTCTTTGGCAGAGTGCTTTATCGAGCCTATCGGCGATAGGCCGTCAGGCGTAGGGTTCACGGGCTTTAAAGCAAGTGGCAAAGCGGGCGGATACTTATTACTCTTTAAAGAAAAAACTTGCGAAAACTCCTTTACGTATAACGTTAATTTAAAAGGTAAAAAACTCACCGTTCTCTACTCGTCTGATAGCAGTTTAAAAGTTAAAAAGTCGGGCGATAAGGCGATTTTAAAGGGTGGTAAAGAAAATTCCTTCATATTCGTTAAGTACGAATAAGAAACAATTTTAATTAAAAAAAGCGGTGTTAAAACATCGCTTTTTTAATGGGTGTTAATTTTTAACTTTTACAAATTCTTAACATTTTTCTAACAATTTGTTATAATAAAAGGAGTACTATAATTACAAAAAAGGAGAGTTGTTATGGTAAAGATTTTCGTTGTTGAAGATGATATTGATTTAAATCGTTTCGTTTCGGTAAGTCTTCGCGCGGTGGGGTACGATGTCGTTTCGTGTTTTGACGGGCTTGAAGCGTTAGAAAAACTTGAAAGTGAAAAGTGCGACCTTCTTCTTATGGATATAATGATGCCCAAAATGAACGGTTTTGAACTTGCTGAGAGCGTTCGTTCCACCGATAAAACAACGCCCATTATCTTTATGACGGCAAAGGACGATAAGCCGTCTAAAATGCTCGGCTATAATATCGGGATCGACGAGTACGTTACGAAACCTTTTGATATGGATATACTTCTTATGTCTATAAAGGCAATACTTAGGCGCGCTAAGATAGAAACGGAAAAGGAGATAACTATCGGTAACTTTTCAATGAACGTTGAAGAGCGCACGGCAACTTTAAACGGTGAAGAAACGCCTTTTACCGTAAGGGAGTTTGATATTTTATTCAAAATGCTTTCCTATCCTAAAAAGACTTTCACTCGTTCAGCGCTTATGACGGAGTTTTGGGACTATGATTCTTCCGCAACGAGTAGAACGGTTGACGTTTATATGGCAAAACTTCGCGAAAAGACTTCTCTTTGCGACGGGTTTGAAATCGTTACGGTGCACGGGCTTGGTTACAAGGTGGTATTAAAATGAAAAAGGGTAGAGTTCGTTCGTCAAAAATAAACTGGGTGGGCGTCGTTTCCTTTTTCGTTTTGATAGCGTTCATTATGCAAATGGCGATACTTTGTTACGATTTTATAAGGGAAAAAACGTCAAACATATCCTTGATTGCCGTTTTAATTTTAATAGAAATCGTTATTTTGGCTACGTTTTGCACTTTTATCGACTGGATAAGAAGAAAAATAATGATAGATAGACCAACCAAAAAGATTTTGCAAGCGACCGAGAAGATTGCGGAAGGCGATTTTACAACTCGCCTTGAAATAAAGCACGAATACGGTAAGTATAATCAATACGATTTGATTATGGAAAACTTAAACGTAATGTCTAGCGAACTTCAAAAAAACGAAGTTTTAAAAACGGACTTTATCTCTAACGTTTCCCACGAGATTAAAACTCCACTTGCCGTTATTCAAAATTACGCAACGCTTCTTCAAGACGACACGCTCGATAGCGAAACGAGAAAAACTTATTCAAAAACTCTCGTTTCGGCATCTAAGCGAATTTCCGATTTAATTACCAACGTTTTAAAACTCAACAAACTTGAAAACCAACAAATTCAAGAAAAGCACGAGGCGTTTAACCTAACGGAATCTCTTTCCGAAATAGTTGTTGGGTTTGAATCTATAATCGAGAATAAAAACCTAAATCTCAACTGCGATTTTGACGACGTTACCGTGTTTTCGTCTAAAAGTTTATTAGAAATCGTTTGGAATAACTTAATTTCCAACGCCATAAAGTTTACCGATAACGGCGGAAAAATCGACGTTTCGCTAAAAAAGGTTGGCAGTAACGTTGAAGTTAGCGTTTTAGACACGGGCGTTGGTATGACGAGTGAAGTGGGCGCTAAAATCTTTGAAAAATTCTATCAGGGCGATACGTCGCACGCTAGCGCGGGTAACGGCTTAGGCCTTGCGCTCGTTAAAAAAGTTATAGATATTTTAGGCGGAGAGATTTCCGTTCAAAGTGAGATAAACAAAGGAAGCAAGTTTACGATTGTGTTAAAAGGCGTCGTTTATGAAGATTAACTTTGATAGGCTTTTCAAAAAAATACTATATCCGCCAACGTGGGCAAAAGTTCTAACCTTTATTGTAACCGTAATAACGGCGGTCGGCGCGCTACTTATATTGTTAGTCGACTATCAAACGGGTTTTCTTTCTATCGTTTCTTATTCTTTGTTCGGGGTGGCAGGGCTATCTCTTGCATATAGCGTTTATTTAATAATTCCGCTTATTCCAAAAATGCGAAAAAGCTTTATAACGCTAATGGAAAAAAACGAATTTACCTATTTAATTTTAAGAAATTTTGGGTTTAGAACGCTAATTTTTGCTATCGGCTCGTTTACTATGAGCGTGCTATTTAGCGCTTTTAACGCCTTTACGGCGATCAAAAACCGCTCCATTTGGTATGGCGCGCTTGCAGGGTTTTATATCGCGCTTGCCTTTCTTCGCGGTGGCGTTTTAGGATATCACAAAAATAGAATAGGCAAGAGAGAAGTAAAGGAAAACGAAGGTTATTTAAAGGCAAAAATTTATAGAAATAGCGGTATTATTACGCTTATTTTAAATATTGCGCTTTCATCGGCTATTGCTCAAATGATTTTTTCGGGCGCGCACTTTTCGTATATGGGGCTTGGCGTTTTTGCTTACGCGCTTTACGCTTTTTTCAAAATAACCGTTTCAATAATAGGGTTAATAAGAGCGCATAAACAAACCGATTTAACCGTTAGAGCAATAAGAAACATAAACTTAGTTGACGCGTTCGTAGCAATTCTTGCCTTACAAACTGCGCTACTCACGTCGTTTAGCAAGGGCGAGATAAATATTTCTTTAATGAATACTTTTACCGGCGTTATAGTTAGCGCCATATCCGTTGCAATCGGAATAGGCATGATAATAGTTGGTAACAAAACGATAAAAAAACTAAAAAAGGAAAAAGAAACTAATGAGTAATCAATTTAATTTTAAATACACCGCTCCAACTGAAGAAGAAAGAAGAGAAATCGATAGTATTCGCCGTCAATACTCCCCAAGAGAACAAACGGAAACTAAGATAGACCGCCTTCGCCGATTAGACGCTAAGGTTAAAAACACCGCTATTATTTGGGGTTTAGTTTTAGGCGTTGTTGGCTTGCTTGTTTTCGGCATGGGGCTTACGATGGTTTTAGAGTGGAGCATTTGGTTTTGGGGAATTACCCTTATGGTTATAGGTAGCGTGCCGATAGCCTTGGCGTATCCCACGTATTTAAACGTTCTTCAAAAATATAAAAACCGTTACGGCGAAGAAATCTTGCGCCTATCAGAAGAACTCCTAAATGAAGAAAAATAAATAAACGTATATTTAAAATTCGGGCGATTTGCCCGAATTTTATTTTTACAAAACGTTTACAAAAACTTTGCAAATCGTTTACTAAACTTTATAAAAATTTAAACAACCCTTGCGTATAATGGTGGTACAAAGTTAAAGAAAAGGAGAAATTATTATGACTGAAACAAAAACCATTGAAAAAATTCGCGCAAACTATTTAGAAAAAGAAAACACTAAGTTTGATGAACTTAAGGCGCTCAACAAAAAGGTAAAACGCCCCGCGGAAACGTTCGCTTACGTTTTCGGCTCGATATCTTCACTCGTTCTCGGCTTTGGTATGAGCCTTGCAATGAAAGTTATCGGAAACAGTATGGCGCTCGGCGTAGGCGTTGGCGTGTTAGGAATTTTACTAGTTTCTATAAATTATCCTATCTACAAGGCAATACTTAATAGAAGAAAGCAAAAATATTCAAAACAAATCATTGAACTTAGCAATGAGTTATTAAATAAATAATAAGGAGTAATATTATGGGTATCAAACAATTTTTCAAAAACGCATTTTCGGATATGAAGGCAAGCGCAAAGGCGCAACACGAAGTTGACAAGGCTAATTTTGCCGCTGCAAAGGCAGAATCAAAGGCAAACTTTGAAGAAAATAGATTTCACAACACTTATGCAAAGGCAAAAGAACAAGGCAAAAAGAGTTGGGACGACGCTCATTTAAGCCCCAGTGAAAGAAACGCAAAAATGCAAGAAGAACGCGAAAAGCAAATTGCCGAGGCAAACAAGAGAAAAGAAGAAGCTGAAGCAAGATACGAAAACGCGAAGAAAAAATAATAAACTAAAAACCTTATCCCCTTAAAGATTAAGGGGAGTAAAATAAAAAGGTTGTCCACAGCGCAAGCCTAAGGCTTGCATTTAGCGTTGGCAGAAGCAAACGCTCGTTACGAACAAGCGAAGAAGAAATAAACTAAAATCCCTATCCCCTTAAAGATTAAGGGGTGTCAACAAAGTTGACAAGGGGTTTTGAGGAGTTTTGTGGTTAGGGGTAAATAGGGGGAAGGGGCACATTCGGAAAACGACTCTTCCCCCTATTAAATAAATACAAAAACATTGACTTGCTTTTGCAGTAAAAAGCCGTGGCAAAAATGCCACGGCCTTTGTATTGTTTTAAAGATTAAAATTTAAAGTAGTTTTTAGCGTTTTCATACGCTATTCCTTTAACGATTTTTTCAAGGTAGTTAAAGTCATCAGGATATTCGCCGTCTTCAACCCACTCTCCGATTAAATTACACATTATTCTTCTAAAATATTCGTGGCGGGTGTAAGAAACGAAACTTCTACTGTCGGTAAGCATACCAACGAAACGCGCTATCATGCCAAGGTTTGCAAGCGAGCGCATTTGGTCGAGCATACCGTCGCGTTGGTCGTTGAACCACCAGCCCGAGCCAAACTGAATTTTGCCTGGAATATCGCCGTTTTGGAAGTTGCCGAGCATAGTTGCTAAAACATAATTATCTTTGGGGTTAAGAGTGTATAAAATAGTTTTGGGGAGTACGTTGTCCTTTTCCAAAGAGTTTAGGAATTTTGCAAGGTTTTCAGCGATGCAAAGGTCGTTAATACTGTCAAACCCAACGTCAGGTCCTAAGCGGTCGTACATCTTAGAATTGTTGTTTCTAAGCGCGCCGATATGAAGTTGCATAGCCCAACCGTACTTAACGTATTCCTTAGCGCAAATCTTTAAGATAGAGCACTTATAAGCGTCAATTTCCGCCTTATCGAGCGGTTTTCCGCTCATAAACTTGTTAAACGCTTGTTCGGGATCGCCTTCCGCGTAAGGCACGTATTCAAGCGCGTGGTCGGAAAGACGGCAACCGTGATCGTTAAAGAATTTAATTCTATCGATTATGAATTTTTCAATTTCAGCATACGTTGAAACGCCTATTTGTTCAAGGTAGGGTTTAAACGTCAACTGGTCGATATTCATAAGTTTATCGGGGCGCATAGTGGGGAGTATCTTAACGGGGAAATCCGCTAATTTTTCGTGATATTCCAAACTGTCGGCAGGGTCGTCAGTCGTGCAGATAACTTCAACGTTAGAACGCTTGATAAGACCTTGCGCTCTAAATTCTTCCTTTGCTAAGCACTCGTTAACTTTATCCCAAACTTCTTTAGCGTTATCGGGGGTTAAAACTTCGTCAATACCAAAATAACGCTTAAGTTCTAAATGAGTCCAGTGATAAAGTGGGTTGCCGATAAGAAGGGGGAGAGTTTCGGCAAATTTTTTAAATTTTTCAAACTCGTCCTTATCGCCAGTAACGAAGTCTTCGGTAACGCCGTTAGTTCTCATTTGACGCCACTTGTAGTGGTCACCGCCAAGGAAAAGGTCGAAAGCGTTTCTAAATTGATAGTTTTCGGCAATCATTTTTGGGTTTAAATGGCAGTGATAGTCGATAATCGGCAAATCTTTAACCATATCGTAAAGTTTTTTCGCCGTTTCGTTTTTAAGCATAAAATTATCGTTGATAAAACTCATAAGGTAACACCGTCCTTAAATATTGATATTTCACGGTAATCGTGAATTTCGTTTTTGGTTTGCTTTCCGTTTGCAACGGAGATAACGTATTCTAAAATCTCGTCGGTCAAGGGGTTGCCGTCGAGCACCGGGCTAGCGTCAAAGTCAATCCACTCGGGTTTTCTAACCGCTAAGGAGTGGTTCGTTGCAATTTTAACGGTAGGAACGGGCGCGCCAACGGGCGTACCGCGACCGGTAGTGAATAAAATGATATGAACGCCTGCTGCCATAAGGTTAGTTATCGCAACGATGTCGTTTCCAGGTCCGTTGAGTAGAGATAAGCCGTTTTTCGTTAAAACGTCACCGTAATCTAAAACGTCAACTACTTTTGAAAGACCGCCTTTTTGAATACAGCCGAGCGACTTTTCTTCCAAAGTGGTTATACCGCCTTTCTTGTTACCAGGCGACGGGTTTTCGTAAATAACTTGGTTGTGGCGAGTGTAGTAGTCTTTGAAATCGTTGATAAGTTTAACCGTTTTATCAAAAACTTCCCTATTTTCGCACCTTTGCATTAAAAGGTGTTCCGCGCCGAACATTTCGGGAACTTCCGTTAAAACGCAACTACCGCCCATAGAGATAAGTTTATCTGAAAGCCTACCAACTAAGGGGTTTGCGGTAATTCCGCTATAACCGTCGCTACCACCGCATTTAAGCCCAAGTTTGAGTTTGGAAATCGGAACGGGTTGGCGTTTAAATTTCTTAGCGTATTTTTGAAGTTGTTTAACGAGTTTAACACCTTCTTTAACGTCGTTAGAAACGTCTTGAGTAACTAAGAACTTAACGCGGTTATCGTCCCACGTGCCAAGCACTTTTTTGAATACTTCAATATTGTTGTTTTCGCACCCTAAGCCGAGAACTAACACGCCCGCAGCGTTGGGGTGATTAACCATACCTTTAAGTATTGTTTGAGTAGTCGCTTGGTCGTCGCCAAGTTGAGAGCAACCAAACGGGTGAGGGAAATACCTTGCCCCAGTCTTTTTAGCGATTGCCTCTGAAACTTTGTTAACGCAACCAACGGTGTTTACTATCCACACTTCGTTTCTAATACCAACGTCACCGTTATCTCTAACGTAACCCATAAAAGTACGAGTGCTATCGCCCTTTTCAGTATCGTAAAATTTAGGCTCGTAATTATACTCAATATTGCCCGATAGGTTGGTTTTTACGTTGTGAGTGTGAACGTGCTCACCTTTTTTAATGTCTTCAGTAGCGTGCCCTATCGGGTTGCCGTACTTAATGATATTTTCGCCTTTTTGAATATCGCGAAGGGCGTACTTATGCCCGTCACTAAGGTTAACTTCAACGTTGTCAAGCTTATTTATTAACATACTTTTCTACCTCTTTGGTTAAGAAAGATAAGTCTTCGCCCCAAAGTTTATCGTTAGCAAGAATTTCCTTAACGCTTGCGGTTTTCATAAACGCAACGACTTCCGGATCGTCGTTAGTCATATCGGTCTTGTAAAAATCAATGAGTTTTGCAAACGAGAACAAGAGCGTTTCGGGCATTTTGTTATAGCGTTTGATGTATTCGAGAATAGACGGTAAAACTCTAACTTTGAACTTGGAAACGGAGTTTAACGCGATAGACGAAAGGTAGTGCTTGATATAAGGGTTAGCAAATCTACCGATAACGCCTTCAGCGTATTCGATAAGTTCGTCTTTAGGAAGGTCTAAGGTCGGGATAATTTCGTCAAATACGCAAGCGCGGATATGAGCGAGCATCTTTTCGCTATCGATACAAGATTTAACGGTGTCGTAACCTTCTAAAAGCGCGTAGGGAACGAGCGAAGTGTGAGCGCCGTTTAAAATTCTAACCTTTCTCGTTCTATACATAGAAAGTTTGTCTTTGGTAACGATTACGTTAAGACCTGCGGATTTAAACGGAAGTTCCTTTTCAAGGTCGTAATCACACTCGATAACCCAAAGGTGGAAATACTCCGAAGTGTTAACCATATTGTCTTCATAGCCAAGGTTGAGTTCTTCGCCACGGGGGTAACCAGTGTTAATGCGGTCAACGAGCGTGTTGCAGAACACGTTTTCCTTTTCAATCCAAGCTTTGAACTCGTCACCTAAATTCCAAAGGTCAGCATACGAAAGAACGCACTTTTTAAGGTTATCGCCGTTTCTATCGATAAGTTCGCAAGGAAGGAAGATAAAGCCTTTAAGCCCAAGTTCAAATCTCTTTTTAAGTAAAAGGGTAAGTTTAGCAGGGAAGGTTTTGGGCGGAACGTCAGTCATCTTGTCTTCAGCGCTAAAAACGATACCAGATTCGGTGGTGTTAGAAACAACGAATCTAAAATCGGGGTTTTCAGCAAGCGCAAGGTAAGCGCCAAAATCATCGTAAGGTTTAACAGTTCTTGAAATAACGTTAATAACGCTCTTTTCAACGCCTTCAACGCCGCGGATTAAGTGAGTGTAAACGCAGTTTTGTTTTTCAAGCATATCGCACATGCCTTGTTCTATCGGTTGAACGACTACAACGTTGCCTTCAAAACTGCCGTTATCGTTAAGTTTTTGGAGCATCCAGTCAACGAAACCGCGTAAAAAACCGCCTTCGCCAAATTGAATAATTCTTTCAGTTCTTTGCTTTTTTTCAAACATAATATTTCTCCTTTTACGGCTCAACGCCATATTTACGATTATATCATAAATCAAAACAATTATAATTTCCTTAATTTGATTGACGATTTTGCTAAAAAATCTTGATTTTTTTGACATTTGTTACTATAATATATTATATGGAAGAAAAAAGGCTCGTTGAAGGCGGAGATTATTATTTCCAGCAAGGTTCAAAAATAAAAGGCAATAAATCGGTTAGTCACTATCACCCCGTTCTTGAAATATATTATATGAAAAGGGGAAGTTGCAACTACTTTATTGACGATAAGTCGTATAGGGTGGAAACGGGCGATATCGTGTTTATTCCCAGCGGAATTATTCATAAGACCACTTACGACACTGAGTTTCACGACCGTTGGCTTATAAACTGTTCTGAGTTTTTTATTCCCGAAAGCGTCAGGGAAAAACTTTCGTTGTTACCGCATATCTTTAGAAAGTCCGAAGTCACTTTAGAGTGCGAAAAGGTTATGCAAAAAATAGCCAAGGAGTATAAGGCGAGCGACGAGTTTTCGGTTGACGCCTTAAAGGGCTTAACTTACGAACTGATATTTTTATTAGTAAGAAACGCTGGCGAGCAGACCGAAACCCCGTCGGGTAGCGCGTTCATTGAAAGCGCGGTAAAATATATTCAAGAAAATTACGCCCAAGAAGTAACTTTATCGGGCGTTGCAAAAACCTTGTCGGTAAGCCCCGAACATTTGTCAAGAACGTTTAAAAAGCAAACGGGGTTTGGCTTTTCCGAGTATTTAACGCTCTATAGACTGCAAAAAGCCGAATACGTTTTGAAAAACGAGCCGGGGCGTTCGGTAAACGCCGTTGCTTTTGCCTGCGGATTTAACGATAGCAATTATTTTTCTTACAAGTTTAAAAAGACGTATGGTTATCCGCCGAAAAAAATTTTAAAAAATGCAAAAAAATAGTTGACAAGCAAAAAAGTAGGGTGTATAATCGCCTTAATTTAATAGCCCACAAAGACTGTGACGAAGAAAGGCTAAACGGGAGTTTACAGAGAGTTGACGGGTGGTGTGAGTCAACAACGAGCGTTTAACAACCTATCCCTTCCGAGTCGAAAACCCGAAATAATAGTAGACGTTTTCCGTGATTTCTGCGTTAATGAATAGGAATTGTTAGATTCTAAAGTGGCAATCTTGTGATTGCAATTTGAGTGGTACCGCGGTTTACAAAAGCCGTCTCAAAGAAATTGTTTCTTTGCGACGGCTTTTTTAGTTCTTATAAACGGCGCAATACTGCGTTTCTGCTTTGACTTTGGACTTCAATGACCAAAAAGGTCTATTTCACCCCAAAGTCTTCGCGAGCCTTGTCTTGCTTGTTTCTAAAAACTAAAACGAGTAGATATTATAAATTTCGCAATACTGCGTTTACTGCCAAGCCGTTCAATTACGACAACCAACAAGGTTGGTCGTAATCGCTCCGTCTTGCCGAGCCTTGTCTTGCTTGTTTCTAAAAACTAAAACGAGTAGATTTTATAAAGGAACAAACCCACAAAAACTTGTCTATAAGGCGATTGATCGCTTATAATATCAATTTTAAAATTTTTTAAGGAGGTAGCAACCATGAACACCAACAACACTTTAAATCAGTTATCGGAGATCGCAACGAGAATTAAGGAGTTGCGTGAAATTATGGGCTTTTCCGTATATTCGATGGCTGAAAAAACCGACGTTACGTCAGACACTTATACGCTATACGAGAGCGGAAAAGTAGATATTCCTTTCTCTTTTATACATAAATGCGCTTTGGCGTTCGGCGTTGAAATGACCGAACTTTTAGAAGGTAAAACGGCAAAACTTTCCTCTTATACCGTAACTAGAAAAGGTCAAGGTCAAGAAACCGCCAAAGAAGACGGCATCAATATAGCAAACCTTGCTCCCAAGTTCAAAAATAAACTTGCCGAGCCTTACTACGTTAAGTACGAATATTCCGCTTCTCAACAAAACAAGCCTATCCACTTAACCACTCACTCAGGCCAAGAATTCGACCTTATTTTAAGTGGTAAACTCAAAGTTCAAGTAGGTGATCACGTTGAAGTTTTAAGTGAGGGCGACAGTATCTATTACAATTCTTCCACCCCTCACGGCATGATAGCCGTTGACGGTCAAGACTGCGTGTTCTGCGCGGTGGTAATGTCGGGCGACGATACCGAAGAAACGGTAGTTAGAAAGTCCGTTATGGCGGCTAAAAAGAGTGAAAGTTTGGTTTGCGAAAAGTTCGTTGACGCCGTTGAAGACGAACAAGGTAGACTTTTGTCAATCAACTTTAAAAACACCGAAACTTTCAACTTTGGCTTTGACGTCGTTGATGAAATCGCTAGAAAATACCCCGATAAACTTGCGATGCTTCACCTTGATAAAAATAAATTTGAACGTCGCTTTACCTTTAAGGATATAAAAACGGAATCTAACCGCGTTGCAAACTACTTCACGTCCTTAGGTATCAAGCGTGGCGACAAGGTTATGCTCGTTTTAAAACGCCACTATCAATTCTGGTTTGCAATGGTAGCCCTTCACAAACTCGGCGCGGTTGCAATTCCAGCGACTAATCAACTTAAAGAACACGACTTTGAATATAGATATAACTCCGCAGGAGTTAAAGCAATCGTATGTACTGCCGACGGCGATACTTACCAGTTTGCCGAATCCGCTGCAAAAAAATGCCCTCAAGTAGAAAATCTCGTTATGGTTGGCGGTTGTAAAGAAGGTTGGAGAGATTTCGATAAAGAATACGCTTTATTCTCCGGCAAGTTTGAACGCGCGGAAGATAATTCCGCTGGTGACGATACCGCTCTTATGTTCTTCACTAGTGGAACGACTGGCAATCCCAAAATGGCAGCGCACAAGCATACTTACGCATTAGGTCATTACGTAACCGCAAAATACTGGCACTGTTGCGAGCGTGACGGTTTGCACCTTACCATTTCCGACACGGGTTGGGGCAAATCGCTTTGGGGTAAACTTTACGGTCAATGGCTTTGCGAAGGCGCGGTATTCGTTTACGACTTTGATAAGTTTGACGAAAACGACATACTCCCGATGTTCGCAAAATACAACATCACAACTTTCTGCGCTCCACCGACTATGCTCCGTATGCTTATCCGTGGCGACCTTTCTAAATTCGACCTTTCGTCTATCCATCACATGACGACTGCTGGCGAAGCGCTCAATCCCGAAGTGTTCACTCAATTCAAAGCCGCAACGGGCTTAGAAATAATGGAAGGCTTCGGTCAAACTGAAACGACCCTTGCAATAGCAAACCTTTACGGAACTACTCCTAAGGTTGGCGCTATGGGTAAAGCCTCTCCGCAATTCGACGTTGATATCGTTGACCCCGATGGAAAATCCCTTCCCGCTGGCGAAGTCGGCGAAATCGTTATCCATACCGACAAAAAAGCTCCCTGTGGTCTTTTCAAAGAATATTATCGTGACGAAGAAAAAACTCTCGAAGCTTGGCACGACGGAGTTTACCACACTGGTGACACCGCTTGGCGTGACGAAGACGGATATTTCTGGTACGTTGGCCGTGTTGACGACGTTATCAAGTCTTCTGGCTATCGTATCGGACCTTTTGAAATTGAGTCCGTTATCATGGAACTTCCCTACGTTTTAGAGTGTGGCGTTTCCGCCGTTCCCGACGAAGTTCGCGGTCAAGTCGTAAAGGCAAGTATCGTTTTAACCAAGGGTACAGTTCCTTCTGAAGAATTAAAGAAAGAAATTCAAAAATACGTAAAAGACCACACCGCTCCTTACAAGTATCCCAGAGTAGTAGTCTTCCGTGATGAACTTCCCAAGACTATAAGCGGTAAAATCCAAAGAAACAAGTTATAAAGCAAAAAAATAGAAATTTGCTTGCAAGGATAGATATTTTTTTGCTTTGCAAACTTAAAGGTAAAACCGTTGGTTTTACGGCAAAACGCAGTTTTGTATTTTGTTAACAACAAAATTTCTTTAAGTTTATAAGTCGCTATTTCGGGCATTATACTTCGTTCTGCTCCGCTTTGCTTACTCGCGTACAATAAAGTACGTCTCCTATCGCAAATGCTCGCACGCCTTGTCTAATACCCAAACTAACGCCTTATTAAATCTTCGCTATGCGTCGTTTTTACGACTACAACAACTAAAATAACCTTAATAAATATCATTTCGCATTATGAAAAAAACTTTTGTTACGAATATGCCTAACCATATAGGATCGTTCTTAAAGGCTAGCAAATGTTTTTCTAAACTCGGCGTAAATATAACCAGAGTAAGTTACAATAAAGCGGTTGATTCTCACACCTTGTTTATAGACGTTGACGGTGAGCAATCTCAACTTGAAAAAGCAACTGAAATGCTCAAAGAAATAGGTTATCTTTCAAACGAACAAGAAAACAGTAAAATCGTTTTGCTTGAATTTCGTTTGGAAGATCGCCCGGGTAGCGTAACCGACGTTTTGGAACTTATTTATAAGTTCAGTCTTAATATTTCCTATATAAGTTCGCAAGAAAACGGGAGCGGTTATCAGTTTTTCAAAATGGGTTTATACGTCAACGACGACTGCGCCTTGAATGACTTTTTGGCGCAGGCTCAACAACTGTGTGAAGTAAAAATTATAAACTATAACAACGCCGAAAAAGTCTTTGACAACAGCCTATTTTATAACGCTTACGTAGACGGGCTTGTAAAGACTATGGCGCTTGACCGCCAAAAAAAAGAAGATTTGCTAGTCAACGTAAATCTTGCTATGCAAACGCTTGACGAAACGGGTTTATCTCCGTACAAAACGTTTGATAGCATTAACAAATTCGCCGAACTTTTAGCAGGGAGTAAAGGCGAAAACTTTAAACCAAGGATAACTAAACACGTTATTTCTAATAACACAACGATTACTTTAATAGAACCCGATTGCGGTAGCAACACGGCGATTATCGAAAGTTACGGTGAAAGAATTTTTATAGATTCGGGTTACGCGTGCTATAAAAACGAAATGCTTAAACTTTTTAAAAGTTTAGTTCCCGATTTTAAAAATGAAACGATACTTTTAACCCATGCGGACGTTGACCACGCAGGCTTACTCGGTGAGTTTAGTAAAGTTATAGCAAGCCAAAGAACGGCTGAGTGCTTGTTTGCCGAAAAAGACGGTTTGCTCGGTTTTAGAGAAAGCAATCTCTTGCATAAACCCTATATCAACATTTGCAAAATTTTAACTGAATACAAAGCGGTTGAAAAGGATAAAGTTTGCCCTGCTTGGAGTAAATCAAGTTTAAGTTCTCCACTTGAGCGAATAGGTGATTTTACCGTTGGCGAGTTAACCTTTGAAGTGTACGAAGGTAAGGGCGGTCATCTTGCAGGCGAGATAATTTTAATTGATAAAAAACACAAAATCGCCTTTACGGGTGACGTTTTTATTAACGTTCACGGCCTTACTGAAACACAAGCAAACTACAATAAATACGCGCCTATCTTAATGACGTCGGTCGATACCGACAAAGATCTTTGCGCCTTAGAACGCTCTGAGTTTATTAAAAAATTAGACGGCGGAGTTTGGAGCATCTTCGGTGGGCACGGCGGAAAGAAAGAGTATCTTTCTCAAAACGATTAGGAAAACTATGTATTTTAACGAATTAAAAGTAGGCATGTCCGTAGATATAGAGCCTGCTGTGATTGAAAAACAAAAAATGCTGGACTTTGCAAGGGAGTACGATAATATTCCCCTTCACACCGATGAAAACTACGCAAAAAATACGCCGTTTGGAAAGTTGATTGCTCCGGGCGTAATGTCGTTTATGTCGGTTTGGGCAAAGTATTTAGAAGTGGATTTTTTCGGGGAAGAACTCCTTGCAGGCAAGTCCACCAAAATAGAGTGGATAAAGCCCGTTTTTGCAGGCGATAAATTAACTTCGAAAGCAACGATAACCAAATTAACCCCCAGAAACGATAAAAACGGCTTGGTAGAAGTTACGATAGAGGCGTATAATCAAAACGGCGAACTAGTTTTAACTGACGTTACCGAAGCAATCGTAAAAATAGACAAAAACGCTAAAAAAGACGGTTAATCGAGATAAAATTTCGTTTTTGGCGATAAAAATCGTTGACAAGATTAAAAACAAGTGGTAAATTTAATATAATTAAATTAAAGGCTATGACGAAAAGTCCTTGTGTTTAATTCGTTTACAGAGAACGGCGTTTGGTGCGAGCCGTAACGAGTGGATATTAGGTTGTAGTTTCCGAGCCGAGAAGAAGAAAGCCCAAAAGCGAGTAGAACTTCTCCGTGATTTCTGCGTTAATGAATAGGAATTGTTAGATTCTAAAGTGGCAGTCGTTTGACTGCAAATTGAGTGGTACCGCGGGATAAAACTCGTCTCAAAGCATTTTAGTTGAGACGGGTTTTTTGTTTAATTCGTCTCGTAATTACGGAGAGAAAAATGGAACAACTTACTATCAAGATTCAAGAAATTGCAAACAGAATTAAAGAACTTCGCTTAATTGAAAACTTGTCAACTATTGAAATGGCAGCCTTGACGGGTGTTAGCGAAGAAGAATATTTAAACTGTGAGAACGGCAAAAGCGATTTAAACTTCGCTTTCATTTACCGTTGCGCAAACGCTTTAAAAGTTGACGTTACCGATATTATCGAAGGTTACAGCCCCAAACTTAAAGCGTTCACCGTAACGAGAGCAGGCAACGGTCAAAACGTTGGTAACGCTCACGGTATGACTTACTATAACTTGGCAAGTTCGTTTAGATCAAGAATTGCCGAGCCTTTGTACGTCGTTAGCAAATATTCCGCTGACGAACAAGACAAGCCCTTAGAACTCACCACGCACGACGGGCAAGAGTGTGACATTATCGTTGACGGTAATTTATTAGTTCAAGTTGGCAATCACAAAGTAGTTTTAAATCCCGGTGACAGTATTTATTACAATTCCGAAGCCCCCCACGGTTTAAGGGCGGTTGGCGGAAAAGACTGTACCTTCTACGCAATCGTATTAAACCCCACCGGCGAGCCTATTCCAGAACTAAAAGAAAGCAAGATTATCGAGAGCAAGTCCAAACTTATCGACGATGGTAAGAAACCGAGAATTTACAAAAATTACGTTGACGTTATTCGCAACGAAAACGGCACACCCACCAAAATCACCTTTAAAAATCACGAAAAGTTCAACTTCGCCTTTGACGTTATGGACAAGATTGCCGAAAAAGACCCCGACAAACTTGCTATGCTCCATATCTCGAAAGACAAGACTGAACGTCGTTTCACTTTCAAAGATATCAAAAAGGAATCTAACCGCGCGGCAAACTACTTTAAGTCGCTCGGTATCAAAAAGGGCGATAGAGTTTTACTCGTTTTAAAACGCCACTATCAATACTGGTTTTCAATGCTTGCGCTCAACAAACTTGGCGCGATAGGTATTCCCGCAACCAACCAACTTCAACCGCACGATTTTGAATATCGTTTCAATGCGGCGGGCGTTTCGGCGGTTATCTCCACTATGGATGATGAAATTCCAACTCGTATTGAACAAACCCTTTCCGCTTGCCCGAGCGTTACCACCAAGATTATAGTTAACGGCTCGCGTGAAGGCTGGCATAGTTTTGACGAAGAGTATAAACTTTTCTCCACCCACTTTGAAAGAACTGAAGACACCGCTTGCGGTGAAGACTTAATGCTTATGTTCTTCACTTCTGGAACGACGGGTTATCCCAAAATCGCATCTCACTCGCACACTTATCCGCTCGGTCATTTCCACACGGCAAAATACTGGCATAACGTTGACCCGAACGGTCTTCATTTCACCATTTCCGATACAGGTTGGGCAAAGGCGATGTGGGGTAAACTTTACGGTCAATGGCTTTGCGAAGCGGCTATCTTCGTTTACGATTTCGACCGCTTTGACGCTAGCGAAATTTTACCGATGTTTGCAAAACATCAAATCACTACCTTCTGCGCTCCGCCAACCATGCTCCGCATGCTCATAAAGGAAGATATCTCTAAATACGATTTATCGTCCGTTAAGCACATGACGACTGCAGGTGAAGCGTTAAACCCCGAAGTTTACCGTCAGTTTGAAAAGATAACTGGTCTTCAAATCATGGAAGGTTTCGGTCAAACGGAAAGCACTATGATTATCGGTAACATGACGGGCGCTCCGCACAAAATCGGCTCAATGGGTAAACCCGCGCCTATTTACGACGTTGATATCGTTGATGCAGACGGTAGGTCCGTAGAAGTTGGTGAAACGGGCGAAATAGTAGTTAGGGTAGCGGACGGCGCTCCTTGTGGCTTATTCAAAGGCTATTATCGTGACGAAGAAAAAACGCGTGAAGTTTGGCACGACGGTTACTATCATACGGGCGATACCGCTTGGCGCGATGAAGACGGTTTCTTCTGGTACGTCGGTCGTGTTGACGACGTTATCAAATCTAGTGGCTATCGTATCGGACCTTTTGAAATTGAGTCCGTTATTATGGAACTTCCTTACGTTTTAGAGTGCGGTGTTTCCGCAGAACCCGATGAAGTTCGCGGTCAAGTAGTAAAAGCAAGTATCGTCTTAACTAAAGGCACTGTTCCTTCCGAAGAATTAAAGAAAGAAATTCAAAAATACGTTAAGGATCACACCGCTCCCTATAAGTACCCAAGAATCGTAGTATTCCGTGATGAACTTCCCAAGACCATAAGCGGTAAAATCCAAAGAAACAAGTTATAAACTTCGTTATACTTTGTTACTGCGACTTTTTAACACTTCGTTGACCAGCAAGGTCTAACTCAGCGTTAAAAAATCTTGTGCCTCGTCTAACTCGTTTCTAACTCGTTTCTTACAGAAACAAGTTGTTAGGAAAATCGTCCAAACATATAAGAAAAACAATCATTAACTTAAATTATCTAGTGTGTTATTTTAAAATAAAATGAAAGATTTAAAGAGAATAACGATTATATCGGGGCATTACGGTAGCGGTAAAACTAATATCGCCGTCAATCTTGCAATAGATATTAAAAAGTCCTTTGACAAGGTGGCGGTTGCCGATCTTGATATAGTCAATCCCTATTTTAGAACGAAAGATAGTATTTCCGATTTTGAAAAGAACGGGATACGCTTAATCTCGTCTGAATACGCGGGCTCTAACGTCGATATCCCCGCGCTCCCGCAAGATATGTACGCCATAACGGACGATAAAAGTTATAAAATGATAGTCGACCTTGGCGGTGACGATAGGGGGGCTTTGGCGCTTGGGCGTTTAACTCCCGAAATTATAGCCGAAAACAATTACGAAATGCTACTCGTAGTCAACAAATTCCGCCCGCTCACTCCCGACCTTGAAACGACAGTTCAAGTGGCAAGGGAAATCGAAACGGCGGGTAAAATCAAGTTTACTGGCGTTATCAACAATTCAAATCTCGGCGAGTTTACTACTGAAAGTGACGTTTTAGATTCCCTTTCATACGCTAATGAAATTGCAAACTGTATGGGAATACCCGTCAAGTTCACGTCGGTTAAAGCCGATTTATATGAAAAACTTAAAAACAAGATAGAAAATTTGTACCCGCTTGTTTTACAAGCGAAGATATAAAGGAGAAACATTATGGCAAAACTTACAATCAACGTTGATAACTGCAAAGGCTGTGGTCTTTGCGTTGACGTTTGTCCCAAAAAAGTTTTGGAACTTTCGCCAAATAAAATCAATAAAAAGGGCCACAAGCCCGTTGAAGCGGTTAGGGAAGCAGACTGTATCGGTTGCGCGTTCTGCGCTACTATGTGCCCCGACTGCATCATTAAAGTAGAGAGATAAGGGGTGAAGTTATGGCAAACAAAGTTTTAATGAAAGGTAACGAAGCAATCGCCGAAGCGGCAATCAAAGCAGGTTGCATGCACTATTTCGGCTATCCTATCACTCCGCAAACGGAAATCGCTGCGTATATGGCAAAGCGTATGCCTAAAATCGGCGGTACTTTCTTACAAGCGGAAAGCGAAATTGCCGCTATCAATATGGTTTACGGCGTGTCCGCCGCTGGTTATAGAGTAATGACCAGTTCTTCAAGCCCGGGAATTTCCTTAAAGAGCGAAGGCATTTCTTACTTAGCCGGCGCTGACCTTCCCGCCGTTATTATTAACGTTCAACGCGGTGGCCCTGGTCTTGGCGGTATTCAACCTAGTCAATCGGACTATTTCCAAGCAACTAAGGGTGGCGGTCACGGTGACTTCCATTTGATAGTTTTAGCGCCTGGTAACGTTCAAGAAATGGCGTCTTTAACGGTAAAGGCTTTCGAACTTGCCGATAAGTATAGAATGCCCGCTATGATTCTTGCCGACGGTACTATGGGTCAAATGATGGAACCCGTTGAATTTGATTTTGACGTTACTCCCGCGCCCGAAAAGCCTTGGGCAACTAACGGCACTAAAATGCAAAGAAAGCACAACATCGTTAACTCTTTATCGCTCGTTCCCGAAGAACTTGAAAAGTTCAACTTTGAAAGATTTGAAAGATACGCTCAAGTTGAAGAAAACGAAGTTATGTACGACGAGTATTTGTGTGACGACGCTGAAATTTTAGTAACCGCTTACGGCATCGCGTCAAGAGTTACCAAAAACGCCGTTGACGAAGCGAGAAAGAAAGGCATAAAAGTTGGTCTTATCCGTCCTATAACGGTATGGCCGTTCCCCAAAAAGCCGTTTGCTAAAATGGCTGAGAAAGTTAAACACGTTATCTGCGTTGAACTTTCAATGGGTCAAATGATTGAAGACGTTAAACTTGCGGTTGAGTGCAAAGTACCCGTTACTTTATGCAACCGTTCAGGCGGTATGATTCCGTCAACCGAGCAAATTCTTGCCGAAATTGAAAAATACGCAAAGGGGGAATAAAAAATGGTAGTATTCGACAAACCTAAATCACTTGCAGATATATCAATGCACTATTGCCCCGGTTGTACCCACGGCATAGTTCACAGATTAGTTGCCGAAGTTATTGACGAACTCGGCATTGAAGGCAGAACTATCGGTATCGCGCCCGTTGGTTGTTCCGTTATGGCTTACAACTACTTTAACTGCGATATGATTGAAGCCGCTCACGGTAGAGCGCCTGCCGTTGCAACGGGCGTTAAAAGAGCAAATCCCGATGAGCATATCGTTTTCACTTACCAAGGCGACGGTGACTTAGCGTCTATCGGTATGGCTGAAACAGTTCACTCTGCGGCTCGTAACGAAAATATAACTATTATCTTTATCAACAACGCAATTTACGGTATGACTGGCGGTCAAATGGCTCCCACGTCCCTTCCTGGTCAAGTAACTCAAACTTCGCCTTACGGTAGAGACGTTAACGCTTGCGGTTTCCCCGTTAGAGTTTGCGAAATGCTCGCAACGCTTGACGGTCCTGAATATTTAGAGCGCGTTACCGTAAACAGCGTAAAGGCTATCAAGAACGCTAAAAAGGCTATCAAGAAAGCCTTCCAAAACCAAATCGACAAAAAAGGTTTTTCACTCGTAGAAGTTTTATCTACTTGTCCTACCAACTGGGGTATGACTCCGAAGGACGCTTTAAAGTGGGTTGACGAAAAGATGATTCCGTATTACCCCTTAGGCGTTTACAAAGATAGAAGCGCAAAGGAGGATAAGTAATTATGAAAACCACTAAGTATTTGTTCTCTGGCTTTGGCGGTCAAGGTATACTTTTTTCTGGAAAGTTCTTGGCGTACAAGGGTTTAACTGAAGATAAGCAAGTAAGTTGGCTTCCTTCTTACGGCCCTGAAATGCGCGGTGGTACGGCAAGTTGCTCGGTAATTATTAGCGACGAACTTATCGGCTCACCCATCGTTGACAGTCCTGACGTTTTAGTTGCGATGAACCTTCCCTCGCTTGACAAGTTTGAAAAGACCGTTAAAGCGGGCGGTACTATCATTTTAGATAGCACGCTTATTGAAAGAAAAGTTGAAAGGACTGACGTTGAAGTTGTTTATCTTCCCGCAACCCGTTTAGCAAACGAAAACGGTTGCCCCACTTTAGCAAATATGATTATCGTTGGCAAACTTTTAAAAGTTGCCGGCGAATACGACGAAAAGTCGATTGAAGAAACCTTGAAAAAGGTAATTTCCGCTAAGCGCGCGGACATGCTTGAAGTTAACAAGAAAGCAATGCAAATCGGCGCTGAATTTTAATAGGGGAGAGTGAAAAATATGGAAATCAAAATAGTTAAAACCGCTAACAAGAAAGTTAAACCTGAAGATAGCGTTTTAGGTTTCGGTAAATATTTTACCGACCACATGGCTATGATTACTTGGTCGGCAGAAAAAGGTTGGCACAACGCGAGAATCGTTCCGTTTGAAAACCTTTCTATCCACCCTGCAAGCACCGTTTTACATTACGGCGCTGAAATCTTCGAAGGCTTAAAGGCTTATAGAAGGGCAGACGGTAAAGTTCAAATGTTTAGACCTATGGAAAACGTTAAAAGACTTAACCGTTCGGCTGAAAGACTTTGCCTTCCCACTATCGATGAGGATATCGCTTTTGAACTTCTCACCAAGTTCGTTGAAGTTGAACAAGAATGGACTCCATGCAGTAAGGGCACTTCCCTTTACTTAAGACCGTTCATGTTCGGTAACGACGAAGCGCTTGGCGTTCACGCCGTTCACAACGCTGAATTCGTTATTATCGCATCGCCCGTTGGCAGTTACTATAAAGAAGGCATTAACCCCGTTAAGATTATGATTGAATCTGAAGACGTTAGAGCCGTTCGCGGTGGCACGGGTTACGCTAAGTGCGGTGGTAACTACGCCGCTTCCACTCGCGCAGGAAAGCGCGCTGAAGACAAGGGCTACTCTCAAGTTTTATGGCTTGACGGTGTTGAAAGAAAGTATATCGAAGAAGTTGGCGCTATGAACGTTATGTTCAAGATTGACGGCAAGATTGTAACTCCCAAGCTTACAGGCTCAATTCTTCCTGGTATCACTCGTATGAGTTGTATTGAAGTTTTAAAGAGCAAGGGTTATGAGGTTGAAGAAAGGCTTTTATCCGTTGACGAGCTTATTGATGCCGTTAAAACTGGCAAACTTGAAGAAGCGTTCGGTTGCGGTACTGCAGCGGTTGTATCTCCGATCGGAGAACTTATGTATGAAGATGTAAAATACCCCGTATCCGGCGGAAAAATCGGTGAAGTAACCCAAATGCTTTACGACACTTTAACGGGTATTCAATGGGGCGTTCTTGACGACACGTTCGGTTGGACTTACAAAATCTAATTTTCAATTTTATATCAATAAAGTTAAAAAAGCGTGGAGCATTTCGCTCCACGCTTTTAATCTATTGAAAACAAATCGTTAGGTGTAATATTATATAAGTCGCACAATTCAAGTATTTGAGTGTAGTTAAGTTCAAAAATGCCATTTTCAAACCGACTGTATTGTTGTTGTGTCATATTAAACTTTTGTGCAACTTGTTGTTGGGTAAGACCAACGTCTTTACGTGCTTGCTTTAAGTTTGCACCAATTTTTTCTGCTATTTTCATATTTTTAACTTACCACAAACTGATGTAATAATGTTGACATACATCACTAAAAGATGTAGAATAATGTAAAAAGAGAGGTTTTTATGAGAATTAGAGATATTAGGTGTCCGTCATGTGGGGCAAGGTTACATATTGACGAAGATATTATGTTTTGTCAGTATTGTGGTAGTGAACTTGAGGTTGTAGAAAAAAAGCAAATAACTATAAATAGGAATAGCTATAGTCGTTATACGAACGATGCAGATGTTATACGCGCTCAAAAAGAATATGATGTTGCAATGTCTGACGAAAAACAACAAAACAAGAAAAGAATAACGACGATAGTAACGTTGCTAATAATATTTATTTTATTGCCTGTTTTAACTTTAGGTTCGTGTTCTATTTATAATTCACGTCAAAGAAACTTAGGTAAAATACAAGTGGGTTGTTATAGTGATGAGTTAGAAGGTGAGAGTTATCATACCGCAGTCGAGCAACTAAAGGCTTCTGGATTTACAAACATCGAACTTGTAGATTTAAATGATGACGGTTGGTTTAATCAAAGGAAAGATGAAGTTAAGAGTGTATCAATAGGTGGAAAAACAAACTTTAATCCTAAGAAATGGTTTTACCCTGATGAAAAAGTGGTTATAAGTTATTATTAAAAAGCGTGGAGCATTTTATTTCGCTCCACGCTTTTTAATTGTATCTAAAATATAGTATTTAGTTATGGCAAAATCAAAATAAAGATTCGCAGTTGCATATTATTAAAATGGTATCATGATAACAAAATTGCATTTAAAACGTAAATCTTTCAAACTTTGATATTGTTAGTGTTTATTGTTATTTTTCTTGTAATAGGTTTATTTAGTTGATATTTTTAATTATATATAGTAAAATAAACGTATGCTTCCATAGTTAAATGGATATATTGTGCTGTGCACAATGGCGTTCGCGTATTTCATACGCTCGGCTAAACAAGTTCTATCCATTAAAAACTAATCACTTGCAAAAACAGTGCTGGTAAACCAATTTAATACACATACGCTTCCATAGTTAAATGGATATTTGAACTAGCGTTCAACACGTTCGCGAACTGCGTTTGCTCGGTTCAACAGACACTGTTATCTCCATTTAACGATATACTTAATTTCATATCCTATGCTTCCTTAGTTAAATGGATATAACAGTCCCCTCCTAAACGCTTGGTCTATCCGTCTAATGTACCTGAAATCAATACTTTTTATGGTAAAAACGGGCGAAAATAGCCACTTTTTAAGGTGTGAAAAGTTTTAGGAATAATTTTAGGAATAAAAATAAAATAAATTTTATACATTTTGCTTCCATAGTTAAATGGATATAACAAGCCCCTCCTAAGGGCTAGTTGTGGGTTCGATTCCCGCTGGGAGTACCAAAAAAACCACATTTTTTGTGGTTTTTTACTATTTTTAGGGCAAAAATCGGTCGTTTTTGGAATAATTTTGAACTATTCCACTATATCCACCCCAAGAGAAAAGATAAGGGATACCCATAATCAAGTGAGTATCCCAATTTTTTATTCCTAAAATAGGTTATTTAGTGCGTTTAATGCCTTTTCTTGTGTGTCGGGGATAAAGTGGCTGTAAACCTGTAAGGTGATGGTTGAGTCGCTATGTCCCATATACTTGCTAACCGTTTGTAAGGGAACGTTTTGCGATAACAGTAAACTGCAATACGTGTGGCGTAGTCCGTGACAACAAACTCGTTTGAAACCTTTTTCGTCTTGAAACTTTTTAAGCCATCCACCAACC
>JAFWXO010000027.1 GCA_017545865.1 Clostridia bacterium
CGTCTTCTTCCTCTTCATCTTCCTCTTCTTCATCGTCAAGGAAATCTTCTTCGTTCACGGTAACGTAATCAAAATCGTCGTCATCGTCGTTACCTTTAACCTTTTCGTTAGTATACGGATCGATATCATCGTCTTCAATGAAGTCTTCATCCATCATTTCTTCTTCTTGAATTTGAGATAAGGAAACCATTTCTTCTTCATCGTCACTCTTGCTTGCGATAACTTCCTTTTCATCATCGTCTAAGAACTTTCTCCACTCGTCACCATCGTCAAGCTCGTCGGTATCCTTAACGTATTGAGATTGTTCACGGCATTGTTCGCACATTTCTTCCCCTTCGTCAATATAATTATGCTTACAAATGGGGCATAAAACTTGGTCTTTAACGTCACCGTCAACGGAGAACATAAGTTGCGGTCCGATTTTAAGTTCCGCTTTGCAAACGTCACAATAATCTTCGCCTTCTAAAATATAATTAAGTTCACATCTTGGGCATAAAACGTATTTCGCCATTTTGTTACTCCTTATAGTGTTACAATTCGATATTTTCTATATCGTTTTATATTGTAATCACAATAAGTTATTTTGTAAACACTTTTTAGCAAAAAATTTTATATTTTTTTAATTTTTTTATAGTTATGCGCCTTCTAAAAGCATTTTGTCGGCAATAAGCGCGATAAATTCGCCGTTAGTTGGTTTATCACTCGCGGAATACGCGCGAATTCCAAGTAGCGTGTTTATAGTTTCTATCCTACCCCTATTGCAAGCAACTTCAATGGCGTGGCGAATAGCACGCTCAACTTTTGACGCTGTCGTTTGAAACTTTTCGCCTATCATAGGGTAAAGTTTTTTGGTTATGTTATTGATAATTTCAGGGTTTTCTACCGCCATCTTTACCCCTTCTCTAAGATAATAGTACCCCTTTATGTGCGGTGGAATTCCAACGGCAATAAAGATTTTGCTAATTCTCTCGTCTAAAGTGTTTTTTCTCTTTTCTATTCCCGCGCTCTCTTTGATTTCGCCCTTTCCGGAAAGTTCTAAAAGCCTATTTTTAATAATTTCTTTCTTAAAAGGCTTTGCTATGTAATACACTGCGCCAGATGACAACGCCCTTGAAATAACGTTCTCGCTCGTAAATGAACTAACAACGAGTATTTTTGGCTTTTGTTCGTTTTTGCAAATGCTTTCCATAACGCCAAACCCGTCAACGTTTTTTAAAACTATCCCTAAAATAACGAACTCAGGCTCAACGCTTTTTATAATCTCTATTCCCTTCTCACCGTCGGTTGACGCGCCAACCACTTCAAACCCGTCAAGTTCGCTTATCGCGCCCTTTAACGCCTCGATTGACAAATCGTTATCTTGTAAAATTACCACTTTATTTTGCGCCATAATTCTTCTCCCTTTTTGGTATGATTATATTTTAACACTTTTTTCGTACAAAATAAAGTATTTTTGTGCGAAAATAAAAGATTATTTTGTATGAAAATGTCGCATTATGGCGGAAATGCAGTTTAATTTGAAAAAACGGCAAAAACAAAAACGCATATCAAATGCGTTTTTGTATGAATTTATTAAATTTTGTCAATTACAAGTCAGCAACGATAACCGCTTCATTTTTAAATATTGCCGATTTTGAATATTCGTTATAGTCAGTTGCGTCTTCAATAATATCGGTTACCTTTTTGTCGTAAGTAATTTCGATAACGGTATCGATTTCTTGGCGATACTTAGAAGGAACGGATATTGCAAGCAAGCCGTTTTTCTTAGTAACGGTAACGGGCGCGCCCGTTAAGCATTTTACCTTAGCATTTTCAACGTCGGGAACGTAAATTTCGTCGCTGATCCAATCGAAAACGTGGAAATAAAGTTTGTTATCTTTATTTGCAGTACCGCCCCAATCGTCAACTTTTATCGGGCCACCGCGAGTGCCGTAAATAGATTCGCCGTATTTTTCAAGCCAAGCGCCAACTTCTTTAAGCCTTGCAATCTCGTTTTCTTCAAAAGAACCGTCAAACTTGGGCGCAACGTTTAAAAGTAAGTTACCGCCGTTACATACGACTTTTGCAAGAAGTTGAATACAGCTTCTAAGCGAACGGATAGGCGCGCCGGGGTGATAACCCCAGCCGTTAGTCATCGTATCACAAGTTTCCCAAGCCTTTTGGGTATTATATTCGCCTATTTTTTTCTCAGGAGCAAAGTAGTCGCCGTAAGTTTTATCGCCGATACGGTCGTTACAGATAATTCCCTTTTGATTAGTTCTAATCATTTTGTCAAGTTTTTCCATATCCCAGAAATCTTTAACTTGCGGATTAGTTTTGAAATCTGCAGGGCGACCAAACTTGTGCATGTGAATACCGTGACCAAGCCAGTAGTCTTCACCGCCATCATACCACATAAGGTCTACCCTGCCGTAGTTAGTGGTGAGTTCTTCAAGTTGCTTGTGCGCTTGTTCTCTAAGTTCGTTAGCGCTCCTTTTATACATTTGGGGGAAGAAGAACCCCGGGAATCTCCAGTCGAGCGGAGAGTAATATAAACCAGTGAGTAAACCACCCTTATGACAAGCGTCGGTAAACTCTTTAACGAAGTCACGCTTTGCAGGGCAGTTTAAAGAGGTGTGGTTATCTTTGCACGCCTTACTGTCCCAAAGCGAAAACCCGTCGTGATGCTTGGTTATCATAACCATATATTTCATACCGGCAGATTTAGCAAGGTCCACCCACTCTTCAGCGTTAAATTTATCGCCTTTAAAATCTTTCGCTCTCTCGGCGTATTCGTCAATATCGATAGGATTACAGTACATTGACCACTCACCTATATCACCCTTAGAGTATAAACCCCAGTGGATAAACATACCGAACTTTTGGTCTTGCCAGTTTTTCATATTTTGTTGATTGTCGTTAATAGTTTTAGGCATAATTTTACTCCTTTATAGTTTTTAAAACCTCTATGCTACAAATATATCATAACTGAAAAGTCATTTCAATAGAAAAAGTAAAAAAGTTTATATATTTTAAATTGAAAATATCAAACGATAACGATTGTAAACAAAACAAAAAAAGATGGTATAAAATACCATCTTTTCGTTTGAAATTTGAAATTAACGCTTGGAGAATTGAGGAGCGCGACGAGCCTTTTTAAGACCGTATTTCTTTCTTTCCTTCATTCTCGGATCTCTCGTTAAGAAGCCTGCTTTCTTAAGCGCTGCTCTAAGTTCAGGTTCGCTAACGATAAGCGCTCTTGCAATACCGTGACGGATTGCGCCCGCTTGACCAGTGAAACCACCGCCAACAACGTTTACAAATACGTCGTACTTAGTTAAAGTATCGGTTAAAACAAGGGGTTGTTTAATGATGAGTTTAACGGTTTCAAGATCGCAGTAATCATCAATGCTTCTCTTGTTGATAACGATGTTACCTGCGCCACCCGGAATAAGTCTAACTCTTGCAATTGCCTTTTTTCTTCTACCAGTTCCCCAGAATTGAAGTTTCTTTTTGCTTGCTACTTTAGCCATGATTTAACCTCCTTACTTACCGAGCTTTAACTCAACAGGCATTTGAGCTTGTTGGTTGTGCTCTGCACCTTTGTATACTCTAAGTTTAGTGAGCATCTTTCTACCAAGGCTGTTCTTGGGAAGCATACCCTTAACTGCTTCGTATACTGCAAGGTCAGACTTTTCAGCCATCATCTTGCTGTAAGGAATTTGCTTTAAACCACCGATATAACCGGTGTGGTAAGAATAAAATTTCTTTTCGAGTTTTTTACCCGTTAAGATAACCTTATCAGTGTTTATAATAATAACGTGATCGCCACAGTCAACGTTGGGAGTGAAAGTAGGTTTATTTTTACCTCTAAGCACTGCTGCTACTTGAGATGCAAGTCTACCAAGCGCCATACCGCTTGCGTCAACAACGTACCACTTTCTTTCAACTTGACCGGCTTTTGCCATGAAAGTTTTCATTTCGTTTCTCCTAAAAAATCTTATATAGTACCGCGCGTTTTACCATCTGAGGGGCTAATTCATCGGGGAAAACCGAGTACCGCATTGACTATTTTATATAAAAACTCGACTATTGTCAAGCAATTTAACGGGGTTTTTTGATAATAATTATTTATAATTAACGTTATAAAGGGTTAAGCCTTTTGCGGGCATCGTTACGATTTTGTTTTGGCGCTCGCCCATGAGCAAAATTTCATTAAGTCCGTCAAGCGACAGTTTGCCTTCGCCAACCTTAACTAGCGCGCCCGCTATCATACGCACCATATTGTATAAAAAGCCGTTGCCCGTAACGAAAATATCGATAAACCTGCCCTTTTTAACAACCTTTATAGAGTAAACCGTTCTAACCGTATCTTTAACCGAACTTCCGCTCGCTAAAAAACACTTAAAATCGTGCTCGCCTTCTATCAAAGCGCCAGCCTTTTTCATAAGGCTTATATCGGGAGTAAAGTTTATCAAAGTTTTATACCTTTGGTATAAAGGCTCTTCAAAATCGCCCACGTATAAAGAGTATCTATAAGTTTTTTTCTTAGCCGAATAACGAGCGTTAAAATCGGCGCTTACCTTCTTGCTTGATATAACCTTAACGTCGGGCGGGAGAAGGGAATTAAGGGCGTTTTTAAACTTTTCGGGCGGGATAGAAAAATTAGTATCGAAATGCACTTTTTGGCAAAGGGCGTGAACACCGCTATCCGTTCTACCGCTCGCGATAGATTTCACTTTTTCTCCCGTGAGTTTTTCAATCGCCGTGTTTAAAACTTCTTCAACCGTTCTGCCGTTTGGTTGAATTTGATAACCGCAAAAATCTGTTCCGTCGTAAGAAACGGTTAAAAGTATTCTCATACTCCCACCCCTAAAACTCTAAGGGTTACAACTGCGCCGAACACCAAAAGTGAAATAACGCCTGCAATTATATCGCGGTAAGAGAACTTGAGTTTTCTATATTTGGTGCGCTTTTTAGAAGAACTGTAACACCTGCTATCCATCGCGTCGCCAAGTTCTTCAGCTCTACGGAAAGCACTTATTAAAAGGGGGATTAAAACGGGAATCATAGCCTTTGCTTTTTTGAAGATATTGCCCGTATCAAAATCTGCGCCACGCGCCTTTTGAGCCATAATAATTCTATCGGCTTCGTTCATTAAAATGGGAATAAAGCGAAGGGCTATGCTCATAACGAGCGCAATCTCGTGCACGGGGAACTTGATAAACTTTAAGGGATACATTAAACTTTCAAGCCCGTCGGTAAGCGCAACGGGAGTGGTGGTATAAGTAAGCAACACGCTCGCCATAACTAAGGTTATGAGCCTTACCGCCATAAACGCCGAAAAGATAAGCGATTCCTTAGTTATTATCCAAAATAAAACCGTTTCCGTTTCGCTCGTGTGGAAGAAGATATTTAAAATTACCGTGAAAACTATTATAAAGAGCACCGCTCTTAAACTTCTGAGCATTTGAAGAATAGGAACTTTTGAGAAAATTATCGCAACGACGAGAAAAAGCGCAAGCGCAAGAAGCCCGTAGAAAGAATTTGCTACGAACACCATTACAACGAACGCAATAAGCGATAAAATTTTAAAGCGGGGATCAAGCCTGTGAATAAACGATTCGGCTTGATAATACTGCCCAAAAGTTAAGTCTGAAAGCATAGTTTTTTATAAATTTTTATATTTTTCGGTTACCTTTTCAATAAAGTCGTTTACCTTAAAGTTGCTGTCAATTTCAATGCCTTTTTCAAAAAGTTTTTTGCTTGCAAACGCCGTTACGGGAAGCCCTAAGCGTTTAACTGCCGGGTGGTCGGATAAGAAAAGTTCCTTTGGCGTGCAAACCATAACGGCTTTACCGCCTGAAAAAAGCGCCACCCTTTCAACGTTTTCGGAAATCTCGTCCATATCGTGTGAAACGATGATTATAGTTTTAACGATTTTCATGTCGTGAAGGGTATGAAGTAAAGCCATAAGGCGTTTTTTACCAACTGGGTCAAGCCCTGCAACAGGCTCGTCAAGAACTAAAATTTCAGGCTCTGAAACTAAAATTCCAGCGTTTGCTACCCTTCTTTTTTGACCGCCCGATAGTTCGAACGGAGATTTGTTTTTAATTTGTTCGTAATCAAGCCCAACCGTTTCTATCGCCTTTCTAACTCTTTCTTCCCTTTCTTCATCACTAATTTCTGGGTGGAAGTTTTTAAGCGCGAAAGCAACGTCTTCTTTTACCGTTTCTGCAAACAGTTGATATTCTGGGTATTGAAATACCATACCAACTTTGTATCTAAGTTCTTTAAGGCGTTTTTTAAGCGCCTTTTTTTCTTTTTTATCCTTTACCGCAAGGTTAACGTCGCCAACGGTGAGTTCACCGCCTTCAACAAAGATAAGCCCGTTTAAATGCTGAATAAAGGTGGACTTACCACTCCCCGTTTCGCCAACTATGCCGAAAAACTCGCCTTCGTTAATAGTTAAGTCAACGCCGTTTAAAGCGTGCTTTTTAAAGTCGGTTTTTCTATTGTAGGTAAAGGTTAAGCCTTTTGAAATAATCTGCATAATTCCTCCGCTAAACCTTCCGCCGTTAAAATCCCGTCCTTTATCGGAAGACCGTTTTCTTTTAAAGCGTTGGCTATTTTGGTTGCCCTTGGAACGTCTAACCCGTAGGCTTTTAGTTCGCCTTGGCGTTTAAATATCTCGGCGGGAGTTCCTTCCATAACGAGTTCGCCGTTAGAAAGCACCGCCACCTTGTTGGCGTTAACAACTTCGTCCATATAATGCGTTATGCAAATAACGGTCATACCGCCGTCGTTTAACTTTTTAACAACGCCCATAACTTCTTCACGACCGAGTGGATCGAGCATTGAAGTAGACTCGTCAAGTATCAAAATTTCAGGAAGAACGGCAAGCGCCCCTGCGATTGCAACCCTTTGTTTTTGCCCACCGCTTAGGCGTTGCCCTGCCGAATAGCGATATTTTTGCATATCGACGGCATCGAGAGCAAAATCAATTCTCTTGCCTATCTCTTCAGACGGAATGCCTAAATTTTCGGGCGCAAAGGCAATATCGTCTTCAACGATAGTTGCAACCATTTGGTTGTCTGGGTTTTGGAATACCATACCCACTTTTTTTCTTATTTCTTTAACGGACTTTTTGTCGCTCGTTGATAAAGAATAAACTTCAACGCTTCCGTCAGTTGGCGTTAAAAGACCGTTTATAAGGCGTGAAAGCGTTGATTTACCACTGCCGTTTTCTCCGAGCACACACAAAAAATCTCCCTTGTCAACAGACAAGGAAAGATTTTTAATAACGAAGGGTTTATCTTCGTCGTATCTAAAAGAAACGTTTTTTATATCAATCACTTTCATAGTTTTTTATCTTATTTTGCGTATTTTTTAAGATCTTCTACTCTGTCTAAACGCTCCCATGGGAATTCAGACCTTCCGAAATGGCCGTAAGACGCAGTCTTTTTATAAATGGGCGCTCTTAAACCAAGGGTTTTGATGATAGAATACGGGCGAAGATCGAATTCTTTAGAAACGATATCTGCAAGTTCACCGTCACTTAAAACACCCGTGCCTTCGGTGCTAACAAATACCGAAATGGGTTTTGCAACGCCGATAGCGTAAGAAAGTTCGAGAGTACACTTTTTAGCAAGACCTGCCGCTACTAAGTTTTTGCAGATGTAACGCGCCATATACGCCGCGCTTCTATCAACCTTAGTTGGATCTTTACCAGAGAAAGCGCCACCGCCGTGAGGGCAACTGCCACCGTAAGTATCAACGATAATCTTTCTACCTGTTAAACCGCTATCGCCGTGAGGTCCACCGATTTCAAATCTACCGGTTGGGTTGATAAAATACTTGGTGTTTTCATCTAAAAGGTTTGCAGGAAGAACTGCTTTTATAACCTTTTCTAAAATATCGGCGCGAAGAGTTTCGGTTGTAACTTCATCAGAGTGTTGAGTGGAAACGACAACCGTGTCAATACGCTTAACTTCGTTCCCGTCATACTCAACGGTAACTTGGCTCTTACCGTCTGGGCGAAGGTAAGTTAAAACGCCTTGCTTTCTAACTTCGCTAAGTTTTTTGGTGAGCTTGTGCGCGAGAGTTAAAGCAATAGGCATATATTCTTCAGTTTCATCAGTTGCGTAACCAAACATCATACCTTGGTCGCCTGCGCCAACCATATCGGCAATATCACCGCTTTCACGATGTTCAACGGAACTGTTAACGCCGAGCGCAATGTCGGCAGATTGCTCGTTGATAGTGGTAATAACACCGCAAGTAGACGCGTCAAAACCGTATTTTGCTCTCGTGTAGCCTATCTCTTCAACCGTTTGGCGAGCGATTTTTTGAATATCAACGTAACAATTAGTTGAAATTTCGCCCATAACGAGAATAAGACCGGTACAGCAAGCGCACTCGCAAGCAACACGGGCTTCGGGGTCTTTTTCCAAAATCGCGTCTAAAACCGCGTCGGAAATCTGGTCGCAAATTTTATCGGGGTGACCTTCAGTCACGCTTTCACTTGTAAAAAACTTGTTCATAATGCACCTAAAATTATTTTATAAAGTAAAGTTATTATATAATCTTTTAAAACAATTGTCAACAAACTAAATAAGTGTTATTATTGAAATATGAGTGATAAAATTATGAGCAAATGCAACCTTTGCCCAAACTTTTGCGGAGTTAACCGCGAAAACAGCATGGGCGCTTGTGGGGTGGACAATAAAATATCTATCGCTAAATACGGGCTTCACTACTACGAAGAACCGATAGTTTCGGGTACGCAAGGCTCGGGAACGGTGTTTTTTACGGGATGTTCTTTAAAGTGCGCTTTTTGCCAAAATTACGATCTTTCAAGGGCTAACCGCGGTAAGGTTATAACGCCCTTAGAACTTTCCGATATTTTTAAAATTTTAGAAGATAAAGGGGCGCACAATATAAACTTGGTAACCCCAACGCACTTTGTTAAAGAGATTGTAAAGGCGTTTGAAATCTACCGCCCAAGTATTCCCGTTTTATACAACACTCACTCCTACGAAACGGTTGAAACACTTAAAATTATCGACCCATACGTTGATATTTACCTACCAGACCTTAAATTTTGCTCTCCCTTTATCTCCGAGCGTTACACTAAAAAATCAAACTATTTTGACGTTGCAACAAAGGCAATAGAATTTATGATGCAATCAAAAAAGACCGTGATAAAAAGCGGTCTTATAAAGTCGGGAGTTATCGTTCGCCACCTTATTCTTCCAACTTGCCAAAACGATAGTTTAAAGGTTTTAGACTGGTTTTCGAGTTGCGCTAAAAACGGCGCGTATTTATCCATTATGGCGCAGTTTACTCCACTTGTAAAGCAAGAAAAACTCCATGAACTCAACCGCAAAATAACCAAAAAAGAATACCAAAAGGTTGCTAACTATGCGGAGAGTTTAAACCTTGAAAACGTGTTCTTGCAAGAACTGTCGTCTGCTAGCGAAGAGTATATTCCTGAGTGGGATTATTGATTTTATTTCTTTTTTGATTTAAGTTTTTTTAAGTGGAAATACTCTTTTAGTATTCCACCCACTTCACTTGGCTCGGCGTAAGTTAACTTGTTTAAAACTTGCTCGTAATCTTTATCTCTTTTTCTCATAGAGATATTTTGAGTTAAAATATTAAAAAAATGCGTACCAAACGGTACGCAATTTTTATTTGCCAAGTTCTTTACTACGCTCTGCGCAACGAGTAGCGCAATCGTCAATAATCTTTAAAAGGTTTCCTTCTTCAAAAGCGGAAAGCCCAGCGAGTGTCGTGCCACCTTTAGAGCAAACGTCGGATATAAGTTCGTTTATATCTCTATCGTCGTTTTCAATCATTTTTGCCGAGCCTATTATACTTTGAACTAAAAGTTTTTTAGCCACGTCAAACGGAACGCCACGCTTTAAACTGCTTTCCAAAAAGCCTTTGTAGAAATAATACTCAAACGCCGTGAAACTACCGCCTATGGGAATAACGTCGTCCATAAGATCTTCTGAAATTTCAACTACTTTGCCTATCTCGTTCATAATATTGATAGCAAGTTGTTTATCGCTTTCACTAGTTAAAGAGTTAAAACAAATAACGCTACTTGCTTCACCTATAAGCGCGGCGGTGTTTGGCATAACCCTTGCAACCCTAACGCCTTTAATAGCGTTTTCAATAGTAGCAATTTTAATGCCTGCCGCAATAGTTATTATAAGTTTGTTTTTAGCAACGCTACTAATAGAAGATAAAAGCGCGTTGAAATCTTGTGGCTTTATAGCCAAGATAATAACGTCAACTTTTTCGCACAGTTCAAAAACGGTTGAACAAACGAAAACGCCTTGTTCTTTAAGTGATAAAACAACCTTTTCATTAAGTTCGTAAACGAAAATATCTTCAAGCGGAAAAACTTTGTTTTTGATTTTGGATAAAATGCTTCCGCCCATTTTACCGCATCCTATAAAACCTATTCTCATCTAATTTCACCGTTTCCTTCGATAACGTATTTATAAGAAGTTATTTCTTTAAGCCCCATAGGACCGCGCGCGTGAAGTTTTTGAGTGCTAATTCCTATCTCAGCGCCCATGCCAAAACAACCGCCGTCACTAAACCTTGTTGACGCGTTTGCATACGCGCAAGCGCTGTCAACCGAACTTAAAAACTTATCAATAACCGCCTTATCGCTTGATATTATGCACTCGGAGTGCTTAGTTGAATACTTTGCGATATGATCGAGCGCATCATCTAATCCGCTAACCACTTTAACGGATAAATCAAGAGCGTTGTACTCTATAAAGTAACCATCTTCATCAATAATTTCGCCGTTTAAATAACGAGCCGTTTCTTTATCAACGTGGAGCGTAACGCCCTTATTTTTAGCAAAATCTTCAACGAGCGGACAAAAACTTTTTGCAATTTCACGATCAACTAAAAGCGTTTCAAGTGAGTTGCAAACTGCGGGTTTTGACGTTTTAGCGTTATCGATAATTTTAATCGCCATATCAAAATCAGCAGAACTATGAACGTAAGTATGGCAAACGCCTGCGCCCGTTTCAATAACGGGAACAACGGCATTTTCAACAACGTGATTGATAAGGTTTTTGCTACCCCTTGGAATAATAAGATCAACGTAGCCTTTTGCTTTTAAAAGTTCATCGGCTTCATCACGCCCAGAAAGGAGCATAATTGAAGTTTCAGGGATATACGGCGCGATTGCCTTTTTGATAATTTCAACTAAAATTTCGTTGGTGTTTTTGGCTTCTTTACCGCCCTTTAACACACAAGCATTGCCCGTTTTGAAACATAAAACTGAAACGTCAACGGTAACGTTTGGGCGCGCCTCGTAAATAACGCCGATGACGCCGAGCGGAACTCTTATCTTTTTAATTTTAAGCCCGTCACGAGAAATAAAATCTTCTAAAACGTCGCCAACGGGGTCACTCAGGTCAACCACCTTTAAAACGTCACTTGCGATTTGCTCGATTTGTTCCTTTTTTAAAGTGAGCCTTGCAATCATACTCTCTTTAATGCCGTTGGTTTTGGCGCACGCTAAGTCCTTTTCGTTTTCTTTAACGATAACGTCAATATTTTCTATAAGGGCGTTAGAAATTGCTTTTAACGCTTGGTTTTTAACCGCCGTTGGCGTTTGAGATAACACTCTTGACGCCGAACGAATACTTGAAAAATCTATCATATTAACCTTTGATAATGCTAATGTTATTTGCGTGAATTACAAGTTGCGCTTGAAGTTCGCTATTTGCCCTTAAAGCCTTTAACGTATCGCTACCAAACGCAACGATGCCCTTTGCGATCACTGCTCCGTCCAAAGAGCAAATTTCAACAACGCTACCGCTTGCAAAAGTGCCCTTTAAGTCAGTTATACCGCAAGATAATAAACTTTTGCGGTTAATAATAGCCTTTTCCGCTCCACCGTCAACGAAGATTTTACCGCTAACGTTAGCGCACGATAAAAGCCAGTTTTTTCTTACGGGCATATTGCCTGACGGCATAAATAACGTGCCTAAATTTTCACCTGAAACAACCTTTGACAAGTCTTTTATTTTGCCGTTGCCAACGATCATCATACTAATTGCTGAATTACCGCAAATAGTGCCTGCTCTAAGTTTGGTTATCATACCGCCCGTTCCAACTTTTGACGACGGGGCTTTTGCTAAACCCATAACGCCACTATCAATTTTTTCAACAATAGAAATAAGCTTAGCGTCTTTATGCTCGGAGGGGTTTTTATCGTAAAGCCCGTCAACGTCAGAAATAATAACGAGCATATCAGCGCCGATATTGAGCGCAATCATAGCGGCAAGCGTGTCGTTATCGCCAACCTTAATCTCTTCAGTGGCGAGCGCATCGTTCTCGTTGATGATAGGCAAAACGCCGTAATCAAAAAGCGCGGTTAAGGTGTTGTTTAAGTTAACCATACGGTTGCGATTACCAAAGTCATCGTGCGATAAAAGTATTTGAGCGGGCTTTATGGAAACCTTTTCAAAAATCTCTTCATACTTTTCCATAAGATACATTTGACCTATCGCCGCAAGCGCTTGCTTTTTGGGAAGTTCAGTAGGCTTAGACGAAAGCGCTAAATTTTGCATACCCGTTGCAATAGCGCCCGAAGTTATAAGGCACACTTCAACGCCTAAATCTCTTATTTTTTTAATTTCACTTGCAAGTATTTCAATCTCTTTTTCGGCAAAATTGCCATTAGAAAAGAGTGAAGACGAGCCGATTTTTAAAACTAACCTTTTCATAGAAATAATTTTATCACTAAAAAAGCCATAAGTCAATAAAAAAACTTGAAGCAAATTGCTTCAAGTTTGATTATATATATTATTTATTACCCGTTGAGCCAAACCCGCCTGCGCCACGCTCGGTTTCGTCCAAAACGTCCGCTTCTTCGTAATTTACCGCAAAATACGGAGTGATTACCATTTGAGCAATTCTCTCGCCTTCGGCTACCGTTTGCGAAACTGTGCCGTGATTGTGGAGCGCAACTTTAATTTCCCCACGATAGTCGCTATCGATAACGCCAACTTTGTTTGCGGGGGCTAAGCCTTTTTTGCACGCAAGCCCACTTCTAGCGTAAATAAGACCAACCGTTCCAACGGGGATAGCGGTAGATAAACCAGTGCCTATAAACTTAGTTTCGCCCGGGGCAATAACAATTTCGCCTTCGGCGCTATAAAGGTCTGCACCGGCGGAAAATTCCGTTCCAAAAGTTGGAGTTTTCGCCTTATCGCTTAATTTTTTAAATTTAACCGTTATTGAGTTCATGTAAAACTATTTCCCCTTTTTCAAGTGATTGTTTAACTAAAATAATGCGTTGATTTTCAGAGCCCCTAAAATTTAAAGAGATGTTTTTTTGGCTTTCGATAAACCTACCGTCAACCAAAACGTCAATAAGTGAAAGCATATCTAAAGTAATATCCGTTTTCGCCCTACTTTCGTTTAACAGTTCTTTATCAAAAAGATAGCCGGTGTAACACCAAATATCTTTGTTTGGATAAATCTCTTTAACACGCTTTAAAAAAGGATATAACGCCTTTTGATTTTCAGGCTCGAAAGGTTCGCCACCGAGTAACGACAACCCGTCAATAAAATCACTATCAAGCGATTTTATGATTTTATCTTCAATTTCTTTAGTGAAAGGCTCGCCGTAATTAAAATCCCACGCTTCGCTATTAAAACAACCTTTGCATTTATGAGTACAACCCGAAACGAAGAGTGAAGTTCTCACTCCCGTTCCGTTTGCTATATCGTTAAATTTTATAGTTGCAAAGTTCATATTAGCGAATAATTAAAAATTGATTTTGTTTTTTATTGATAAAAATATTTTATGATATTAGTTTGATAGAACACTTTAAGCCGTTAGTTGCAAGCAAGACAAGGCTCGCAAAGTGTTTTGGATGAAATAGACCTTTTGGTCATTGAAGTCAAAACACGAAGCAGTAACGCAGTATTGCGCCGCAAATAACGTCTTAAAGGTGTAAAACTCTTTCTTTAATTTCCTGAGTCCTACCTTGGTTCCAGTATTGAGTGCCGATGTAACCACAGGTTCTACGAGCAACGTTCATCTTGGTTTGATCACGGTTGCCACAATTTGGGCATTCCCAAACGAGCTTACCGTCAGCATCGGTTACGATTTGAATTTCGCCGTTGTAACCACAGTTTTGGCAATAGTCACTCTTAGTGTTGAGTTCCGCATACATTATGTTTTCATAGATAAATTGCATAACTTTTAATACCGCGGGGATATTGTGTTGCATGTTGGGAACTTCAACGTAACTGATTGCGCCACCCGGGGATAACGCTTGGAATTCCGCTTCTTCTTTAAGTTTAGTGAACGCGTCAATCTCTTCGGTAACGTGGATATGATAACTGTTAGTGATGTAGTTTTTATCGGTAACGCCTTCGATTATGCCAAAGCGTTGTTGAAGGGCTTTAGCGAACTTATAAGTGGTGCTTTCAAGCGGAGTGCCGTATAACGAATAGTCAACGTGTTCGGCTCTCTTCCACTTAGCAGTGTATTCGTTAAGCGTTTTCATAATTTTAAGACCGAATTCTTTGCCTTCGGGCTCGGTGAGTTTTTTACCCGTCATAGCGTAAACGGTTTCCCAAAGACCAGCGTAACCGAGAGAAATAGTAGAATAACCACCGTGTAAAAGCTTATCGATAGTTTCGCCCGGTTTAAGCCTTGCAAGAGCGCCGTGTTGCCATAAAATAGGAGCAGCGTCTGACACAGTTCCCGATAAACGTTCGTGACGGCATTGTAACGCTTCGTGGCAAAGTTCCATACGTTCAGCGAACACCTTCCAGAATAAGTTCATATCGCGTTTAGCAGAAAGGGCAATATCAACAAGGTTTACAGTTACTACGCCTTGGTTAAATCTTCCGTAGTATTTGGGCTTACCGTCTTCGTCAACGTAAGGCGTTAAGAAGGAACGGCAACCCATACAGGTATAGCAGTGACCTTCGCCGTTTTTATCCTTTTTGAGTTCGAGCATAATCTTTTCAGAAATATAGTCGGGAACCATGCGCTTCGCAGTACATTCAGCGGCAAGTTTGGTAAGATAGAAATAAGGCGTGCCTTCTCTAACGTTTTGTTCTTCTAAAACGTAAATAAGTTTGGGGAAAGCAGGCGTAATGTAAACGCCGTTTTCGTTCTTAACACCGCGAATTCTTTGAACGAGAGTTTCTTCAATCATAATAGCAAGGTCTTGCTTTTCACGTTCGTTCTTCGCTTCGCCAAGATACATAAACACAGTGATAAACGGCGCTTGGCCGTTAGTGGTCATAAGAGTTACAACTTGGTATTGAATAGTTTGAATACCCCTTCTAACTTCTTCACGAACGCGCTTTTCAACGATTTTAGCAAGCGCTTCATCGGAAACTACAACGTTAGCGTCTTTAAACTCTTCCTTTACTTCGTTAGTGATTTTTTCACGAGAAATTTGAACGAAAGGCGCTAAGTGAGTAAGAGATATACTTTGACCACCGTATTGAGAAGACGCTACTTGCGCGATAATTTGGGTTGCTATGTTACAAGCAGTTGAAAAACTGTGCGGTTTTTCAATCATAGTGCCGGAAATTACCGTGCCGTTTTGAAGCATATCTTCAAGGTTAACAAGGTCACAGTTGTGCATCCTTTGAGCGTAATAATCGGCATCGTGGAAGTGAATAACCCCGTCTTCATGCGCGGTTACGATATGCTGAGGAAGAAGAATACGCTTAGTTATATCTTTTGAAACCTCGCCCGCCATATAGTCGCGTTGGACGCTGTTAACGGTGGGGTTTTTGTTAGAGTTTTCTTGCTTAACTTCTTCGTTATTACAATCGATGAGCGATAAAATTCTATCGTCAGTCGTGTTGGCTTTACGAACGAGTTGACGCTTATAACGGTAAGTTATGTAAGTTCTTGCTAAGTTGAACGCTCCAAGACGCATAATTTCATTTTCAACAAGGTCTTGAATTTCTTCAACGCTTAAAGAACGCGTTCTTGACGCGCAAATATCCGCAACCCTTTTTGCAATGTCACGTATTGCGTCTTCTGAAATTCTATCGTCTTCAATAACTTCGTTGTTCGCCTTGATAACAGCGCCCAAAATCTTGTCTAAATTAAAATCTACTTCTTTTCCGCTTCTTTTGATTATCTTCATAATTTACCTCTAATTATCTTCTTTTCGTGGTGCTTTATTAGTATAGCATAATTCCTTTATAATAACTGTTGCAAAAACCACAATTTGAAAAATATTTTTAAAAAAAACACAATATCTTGTGGTTGTGCAATTTCGTGCACCACATTTGGTTTTTTGACGATTATACACAAAAAACGCATTTTTTGCGATAGAATAAGGCTTTTTGCATTTACCGAAAAATAAACGCTAAATTTTCATCTATTTATATATAGATAAGGGAAGGGAAATTTGCAAACAAAAAACCCAACGGAGTTACCGTTGGGTTTAGATTTTAGAAATTATTTATCTTCTTTCATTAAATCTTTATAGGTTTTTTCAAAGTATTCAACGCTTGAATCAAGATTGTCTTTAAAGAACTTGCTTGTAATCTTGCTTGCGTTATCAGCAACGAGCCTTGCCTTTTGATATTCTTTGAAAAGATAAGGAATAGAATCTTTAACTAAAAGGTCTGCAATAAACTTAGTTTCAGTAATAGCAGTCGTAGTGGGTTCGATAACTTTTGAGCAAAGCATAATGTGGTAACCGAACTCAGTTGCAACTACGGTATAAGCGCCAACGCCTTGGTTAACTATTTGCTTAGCGCCGTCGGCAAACTCTTTAACGTAAGTGGTCTTAGAAGTCTTTGGAGAGTAAACGTAACCGTCGTTATCTTGTAAAGAACCGGGGTCGGTTGAGAAAGCGAACATTAAGTCTTTAAACTTAGCAATCTCGTCTTCCCCGCAAGTTGCAAGCACGCCGTTTCTACCCGTGAAGCCCATGATTTGAGATACGATATTTGCATAGAAGGGGTCGAAAGGCATTTCAGTCGCCTTTACTGCTTCGTAAGAATAAGCCGTCTTTTCGTCGTCGTAAGAGTCGTGATAAACGTAACTCTTAGCGCCGTAAATATCGCCGTTAAAGGTTTTAAGAGCGGGAGTTTTGCAGTAGGTATCAGATACGATAAACTTGCCCGTTTCTTCGTCGTAATCACCGTAGTTTGCTTGTACCCAAGAAGATCTTTGGTCCTTAGCGGTTAAGGTCATCAACACGTCTTCCCTAGCCTTTTCTTTTTGAGCCTTGGTAAGTTTAGCGTTACCTTCAATGGACGTAATCGCTGCGGTTTGTTCAGCGTTAAAGCCGATTAAAAGATTTAATACGTAACCGTAAGAATCATCGCCTTCAACGGTGGGGTTATATAATACTAAGTTAGAATTGCTTGCGTTTTCAAGCGCAGTTTCGTAAGCAGTGTAATCTTTATCAAACTTAACTTGTTGAGCGTTGAACATATTAACGTAAGCATCGTAAAGCGCTTCGTCGCTCGCTAACATCTTTTCTTGTTCGTTTTGAAGAGCAAGATCATACTTATCGATAAGCATATTTTCGTACTGGATATTGAGCGCGTCTTCAAAATAAGTTAAGTCTAAGATTTCTTCTTTAGTAACGGGAGTTTTTCTCGACGCTTCGTCAGAAGTGATAAAGCCGAGTTTTTTAAGATCTCTAATAATTTTGTTAAGTTCCGCTCTATCGTCAACTAAAGTAAAGTTTTGAACGTACGCCTTGTAAACTGCAAGCGCTAAATCGTATTTAGTGGTGTAAACGGAAAGATCGAGATTAAGTTTCGCGTCTTTATTGATTTTTGCTAAGGTCTTATAGAAATCACCGTCTTTATCAACAACTTTGATTTCTTCATCGTAGAGCATTTCCCACTCGTTGCCAGATTCTTCATTAGAAGCGGTAAGAGTTGCTCTAACTTCGCCTTGGAAGGTTTCATAAGCATCGTGCTTATGCTCGTCTTCCTCTTCCTTATAACCGTCAACAAGCGCTCTTATTGAACTTAAAACGTCGTATTGAATAGAGTAATATTCAAACTCGGTCATAAATTGATCGAGAGAATCAGTCTTAGTAACGTCAACAAATTTTTTGCCAGACCAGTTGTTGCCGGATAAAACGTGATCGTAACTTGACTTATCAGTATCCAAAACGGCGTTTGCTTGAGCAAAGTAACCAACGGTGTTAATGGAAGTTGCGCCTGTGAAAGCAAGTTTTGCTTGTTGTTTTAAAATTCTATTCTTAACGATATCTTCAAGCATGGTTTCATAAGCTTCTTGCTTAGTCATGCCTTGATATTCAACGTAATAATAACCTTGAGAATTGTATGCGGAAACGAGTTCACGCTTATAAACGTCTTCCTTAAGGGCTTCGTCTACCGCTACGGTAGCAATAACTTGCGCCATATCTCTTTCAGTGTTAGTGGTTATCAATGCGCAACCGTTGAGTACGAATAACGCCATAACCGCCGCCAAGGCGCAAGATAATATTTTAGCAAAAAACTTTTTCATAAAATTCTCCGTGTTAACAAAAGGGCATAAAGCCACTTATATTTATAATAATAGCGTTTCTATTATACAAAATAATTAGTGTTATTGCAATAGTTTTTTAATAACTTTCAAAAAATAATTGCCTAAATTTTCTTAAAAACTCCAAAATTTAATCGTCAAAAGTCAAAAACTCGATTACCGCGCGAATTTCATCTTCAGGTTTCCCGCTCGGCTCGTTGAAAACGAGAACGGGGCGCTCGTCGAAAGTAAGGGTTACTTTGCCTTTATTTTGATTGAGTTTTTTAGTGATTTTCCCGTCTTTTAAACTGTCTAAATTTTTAAGCGTTAAACGGCAGTTTTTCATCGATACTTGAAGTTTAATGCCTTCAACCGCAACGGCTTTTATCTTGACGGTTGCGATATCGATAAGAGTTAAAACCGCCTTTGGAATTTCGCCGAATTCTTCGGTTAACGAGTTGATAACCCTTACCCTATCCCCATCTGAACTTATCTCGGCGATAAGTTTATACGCTTCCATACGGGTTTTCTCGCTTTCGATATAACTTTCGGGGATATACGCATCTGCCTTAATTTCAAGTTCGAGTTCGGCGTTTTTGGTAAGTTCGCCAAGTTCTTCTTTTAAAAGTTTACTGTAAAGTTCGTAACCAACCCTATCTAAATGCCCGTGCTGTTCCCTACCTAAAACGTTGCCCGCGCCCCTAATTTCCAAATCTCGCATAGCGATTTTGTAACCGCTACCCATTTCGGTATACTCCATAAGGGCGGACAAGCGCTTGTAAGACGCGTCCGTTAAAATTTTACCTTCAGTATAGGTAAAGTAAGCGTAAGCCATCAAATTACCGCGACCAACTCTACCTTTCAACTGATAAAGAGTGGAAAGACCAAGCCTATCGCTACTTTCAACGATTAAGGTGTTGGCGCGTGGAATATCGATGCCGTTTTCAATAATGGTGGTAGCGATTAAAACGTCGCCCTCGCCGTTGTAAAAACGCATAATGCTATCTTCAAGTTCCCTTTCGGGCATTTGCCCGTGCGCAACTATTATTCTTGCGCTCGGAACGATACTTCTAACCTTATCGGCGAAAAGGTAAATATCTTCAACTCGGTTGTAAAGTATAAACGTTTGACCGTTTCTTGAAAGTTCTCTATAAATCGCGTCTTTAATCAAACTGTCGGTAAGTTCGGAAACGACGGTTTGAACTGGAATTCTTTGCTTGGGCGGAGTATTTATCGTGCTTATATCTCTAATTCCAGATAACGACATGTGAAGCGTTCTCGGTATCGGCGTAGCCGATAAAACGAGAGTGTCGACGTTTTCTTTTAAAAGTTTTAACTTTTCTTTATGCTCAACGCCAAACCTTTGCTCTTCGTCAATTACCAAAAGCCCAAGGTCTTTAAACTTTATATCTTTCGAAAAAAGCCTGTGCGTTCCGATAACCAAGTCAACGTCACCACTTTCGATTTTTTGAACGAGTTCGCGCTGTTGTTTTGCCGTTCTAAACCTGTTTAAAACGCCTATTCTAACGCCGAAACCTTCAAAGCGGTTTTTAGCCGTTAAATAATGTTGCTCGGTAAGTATGGTGGTGGGCGCAATCATGGCAACTTGCTTGCCGTCCATAATCGCTTTAAAGCAAGCCCTGAGCGCAACTTCGGTTTTGCCAAAGCCAACGTCACCGCAAAGAAGCCTATCCATAACCTTTGCGCTTTCCATATCCTTCTTAATCTCGTCAATAGAAGCGATTTGGTCTTCGGTTTCTTCAAAGCCGAAAGAGTTTTCAAACTCTAAAGTCAAAGCGTTGTCTTCAGAAAAGGCAAAGCCTTTAAGTTCACGGCGCTCGTTGTAGAGTTTTTTAAGGTTGATAGTCATTTTGGCTATCGCTTGCTTAACCCTTTCTTTTATCCTTTCAAATTCGCCGTTGCCTATCTTGTTTAAAGTGGGTGTTTCGCTACCGCCGAGATATTTTGAAAGCCTATCCATTTGGTCGGTGGAAACGTAAAGCCTATCGCCACCAGCGTATTCAAGTTCAACGTAATCTTTTCCGCCCTCAACGGTGTTTATTCTCTTAACCCCTTTAACAAGCCCAACGCCAAAGCGTTCGTGAACGGCAAAACCGCCAACTTCGGGCGCGGTAAACACGTCGCCACGCTTTTTCTTAACCGACTTGCTTTGAGATTTTTTAACGAACATATCGCCCGTTCCGATAACTGCTAAATTCGTATCGTGAGAGATAAAACCGCTATCGAGAGATAACGTGGTTACGATAACGCCAGTCATATCACCACTTACGTCTTCGGTAAATTTAACGGGGATTTTTTGTTCTAAAAGTTTATAATAAACTTTTTCCGCTTGAGTATAATCGCCAGCGCAAAGAATAACGGTGTAGCCGACTAGCGACCAAGCCTTAACGTCACGGCACAAATCGTCCGCCTTTAAAAAGTATCTTTCAACGGGGGTTGAACGGATATTATAAGTTTTTATAGGACTGAAAAATGGAACTTTCGCCGTGAGCGATTGCACCGCCAAGCACCTATATTCAGATAGAAGTTCAATAACGTACTCGTCGCCCGCTAACTGATTAGAGATAAAATCAAACCCGTCGCCAGAGCGCAAAAGCCCGTCAACTCGTTCAAGTTTTTCCTTGTGGTGATAGGTTAAGTTTTCGTAAGTTATTTTGCTCTCGTCAAAAACAACGACGGTATCTTTACTAAAAATTTTAGTAAAATCGTGGGTTGAGTTTTTGATAAGCGGAAAAATATATTGCAAAGATTGATCGAAAAGGTCAGATTCAAGTTTATAGGCTATTTTGCTATACAAAACCTTTGCTTTTTCGCCAACGAGCAAGTTTCCGTATTTTTTAAGCGATTTTTTAAGGCTATCTTTGATACCTTCAACTTCATCATCTTCAATCAAAACGTCAGTCGCTTGCATAACGGAAAGGGAGTTTACTTCTTGCCCGTCAACCCTAATAGATTCAAGCGTGTCGCCAAAAAAATCAAGCCTAAAAGGTTTTTCGCTATTTATGGGGAACACCCTTAAAACGTCCCCCCGTAAACAGAAAGAGCCTTGAACTTCGCACACTTCATCTCGGCTATAACCGAGTTTAACAAGCGAAGAAACGGTGGAGTTTAAATCGTATTCCAAATCTTTTTCAAACGTTAAAATTTGCGATTTTAACGGAAATAATTGCATTAACGCTTCAAAGGTAGTAACGGTTATTTTTGCTCCATTAAGTATTTCGTAAACGGCGGTGAGCCTTTTATATAAATGCTCTTTATCAAAAGCGGATTTAAACAAAAGCCCATCGTCTTTCGCGGGGAGATAAACGGCTTTTTCGCCTGTTATTTGCGAAATCTCTTGCGCGAATTTTTTAGCGGAAATTCCATCTCTAACAACGAATAAAACGGGGGTGTTAAAAGAACTAACGAGCCTTGATTTCTCGCTAAAATTAACGCCGAAAACTGCGGTGGGTAAACCACCGCAGACGCTTGATACTATTTGATTGTATTCCCCTCCGAAACGCTCGGAGCAAATCAAACTTTTTAACATTTTTACCCGTTAAATTTGTTCATTACAATATCGATTTTTTCGCCTTTAATAAAGGATAAAGCGCTTTCCGCCGCCCTATCAATCGCCCTTTCAAAATCGGGCAACCTGTCTTTTGGAAGGTTAGACAAAACGTAATCTATAATATCCCCTTTAAACCCATCGGGCTTAGCGCCTATTCTTATTCTTGGAAAAAGTGTGCTTGAAAGCATATTCACAACGCTTTTCATACCGTTGTGAGTTCCAGCCGAGCCTTTAGCCCTTATTCTAATCGAGCCGATTTCAATATCTAAATCATCGTAAATAACTAAGATGTTTTCATCGGGGATTTTATAAAAACTTGCTATGCTTTGAACGCTTTCGCCACTTAAATTCATATAGGTGTGCGGTTTTAACAAAACGACCTTTTCCTTGCCTACTTGAACGGTGGAATAAACGCCTTTATGCCCTTTTTTATCAAAGGAAACGCCGAGTTTATCGGCAAGCGCGTCAACAGCCATAAAGCCAAGGTTGTGAATATTGTTTTTATATTTTGCATCGGGATTGCCGAGCCCTACTACTAAGAACATAATTTCTCCTATACTTAAGTAAAATTATACCTTAATTGCGTTTTTTTTGCAAGTAATCGTTTACATTATTGAAAATAAATGTTAAAATACTTGTACTACATAGTTGGAGATTTTTATGGATTTAAAAGTTCTTTACGGCGAAAATTGTAAAATTGAAGAAAAAGTTAACAGAATTGAAAAGTTAAAACAAACCTTTATTGGTTGCGAAGGGGAAAAACCCACTCACATATTCTCGTCATCTGGGCGCGCGGAAATTTTAGGCAATCACACCGACCACAATCACGGCATGGTTATGGTTGCAAGCATTTCTTGTGACGTTATTGCCGCAGTTGCCAAGAGAACTGACGGTATCGTTAAAATTTGTTCGGAAGGCTATCCCCCCGTTCAAATCGACATTAGAGATTTGGAAGTTAAAAAGGAAGAGTTCGGCAAGTCGGATGCGCTTGCAAGGGGCGTTACCAAAGCAATTTGCGACCGTGGGTTTAAAGTTAACGGTTTTACCGCTTACACCACGAGCAATATCTTTAAGGGCGCAGGCGTTTCTTCATCCGCCGCTTTTGAAGTTTTGGTTGCCGAAATTTACAACACTTTGTATTTAGACGGAAAACTTACCGATATTGATAGAGCCGTTATTTCTCAATACGCTGAAAACGTTTATTTTGGAAAACCCTGTGGGCTTCTTGACCAAAGCGGTATTTCTATCGGCTCACTCGTTAAACTTGATTTCTTAAAACCCACCGAGCCAACCGTTAAAAAACTTCAAGCGCCAAAGGGATACACTTTAGTTTTAACTAACACGGGCGGAAACCACGCCGCTCTTACCGAGCATTACGCCGCTATTAGAAGTGAGATGGAAGAAGTTGCAAGTTTCTTTGGCAAGAAAGTTCTTCGTGACGTTCCGAAAGTTGATTTTGACAAAATGCTTCCCACTTTAAAACGCCGTTTCTCAGGTAGAGCAATTCTTAGAGCGCTCCACTTCTATCAAGAAAACGAGAGAGTTATAAAAGCGGAAAAGGCTTTACTTGGCGGAGATACGCAAGGTTTCTTGCAAGCGGTTAACGATTCGGGAAGATCAAGCCTTACCCTTCTTCAAAACTGCTACGTTCCAGGTGACGTTAAGCAACCCGTTGTTTTAGGCATTGAAGTTTCAAGAGATTTTATTAAAGACGGCGCTGTTAGAGTTCACGGCGGTGGATTTGCAGGCTCAATTTTAGCGTTCGTTAGCGATAAAGAAGTTAAAGGCTATATGAGCCTTATGAAAAAACTTTTCGGCGACAATAACGTTTTTGAAGCAACCGTTCGCTCGGTTGGAACAACGCTCGTTGAAAAAATCTAACAATTTATTTTATAAAAAGACTATAAAACTCAAAATATTACCACCTTACTAATGCTAAGGTGGTTTTATTATGAAGAAAATTAAGTTTACCTATAAAACCGTTGTTAAACTAACGGCGCTAACCGCTTTATCTATACTTTTAAACTGCGCTACTAAAAATTCGTTTATGAGCGTTCCACTATTTTTGTCAACGCTGTATTTAGGGTTTAACCCCTTTTTATCGGCAGTGGCGTTTACGTTATCGTTTGCAATACCTTTCCGCCTTTTATATTTGTTTTGCTCGGCCGTTACTGCGGTTTTACTTTGCCCTGCTTTTGCAGTTCTTAGAAAAAAGAAAAAAGGCGTTGGCGCTAAGATAATTCCGCTTTCCATAATAGCCGTTATCCCGTTTACAATAATAGGGCAAGCGATAACGGTTGAAGCCTTTTTGCAAGGCGGACTTTCGGTTTTGCTAACGCTCGTTTTCATATCTTCATCAAGGGTTATTTTTATAAAAAACTTTAACTATAAATGCGCCGTTGAAGAAATCGTTTGCCTATCCGTTTTTACCTTTATAATAGGCGTTGGGTTTATAAACCTTTTTGGCTTTAACGCCTACCGAGCGGTTGCTATTTTTATAATACTTTCTTGCTCGCTTATTTTTTCAAAGGGCGTTTCCGTTGCAATTTCAACGGTTTTGGCGTTTGCGCCCACCTTTTTAAGTTTTAGTTATTCGTTTTTTATGGCGCTACCAACCCTTGCGCTCGTTTGCGCGCTATTTTCTTCCCGTTCAAAGTTTTTAGTTGCGTTAACGGGAATACTTTTCGACCTTTTCACCGTTGCCGTTTTAAAAGTTTACGGCGAGTTTTATTATACCGACGCGCTTTACAGCGTTTTCGCTTCCTGCGCCTTTTTGTTCTTGCCAACTAAACTTTATTCTCACCTTAAAACTAAAGTTTTAAGCCTTAACGAAAACACCCTTTCAAAACACGCCGTTAATAGAACTCGGCTTGCCCTTTCGCAAAAACTTTACGAACTTGCAGGGGTTTTTAGCCAAATGAAAAGCGGTTTTGAATCGCTAAAACGAGAAGAAATCTCAACCGATAAACTTTGCTCTCGCATGGCAGATGAAATAATTATGAACGTTTGCGAATCTTGCCCAAGTTTCCCTTCGTGCAAGCAAAAAAATCTTCCTGACACCGAAGAACTTAAAAACATTATCTCAGTTGGCGTTGCAAAAGGGAGAATTTCACTAATTGACCTAACTAAAAACTTCGTTTCTAAATGCAGTTACTGCAACTCCGTTATATCCGAAGTTAATTCGCTTATCGCAAGGTATAAAGATAAAACTCGCAAGAGCGAAGAAATTGAAAACGGAAAAGAACTTATCACTATGCAAGCGGGCGGTGTTTCAAGCGTGTTAAAAAGTTTGGCGCTCGACTACTCTAAAAGTTTAACCGTGGATAGCCAAATTGAAAAAAACGTTGGCGAAACTCTTAGAAAAAACGGCGTTACTTATAGAGAGATTATGGCGCTTCAAAACGACTTTTCAATAGAAATTATTCTCACTTTGGATAGTGGCGGGCTTGACGTTAGCAAAATAGAGAAAATAGTTTCTAAATCGCTTGGGCAAAAAATGAACGTTTGTTATAAAACCGCTTTATCGCTTAACACTTGCTCGTTAAGTTTAAGACCTGCGCCCGTGCTCGACGCTTCTTTTGGGTTATCTTCCACCAAAAAGTTCGGCTCTACGGCGAGCGGAGATACCCACTCTTTGCTTAAAATAGACGAGGGAAAGTTTATAGTTTGCCTATCCGACGGTATGGGTAGCGGAGAACAAGCGTTAAAAACTTCAGGAACTGCCGTTTCGCTTATAGAATCGTTTTACAAAGCGGGTATAGACGGAGAGTCCGTTCTCGGTATGGTTAACAAAATTCTCACTATCGGAGCGGAAGAAAGTTTTTCCGCAATAGATATTTTAACGGTAAACCTATTTAATTTATCGTGCGATTTTGTGAAAATAGGCTCGCCGTCAAGCTATCTAATAACGGATAAAAGCATTAGAATTATAGAAGGAAACACCCTTCCGCTTGGAATACTTGACGATTTAAAACCAACCGCCGTTTCCCTTCCCTTAACCGAAGGGGCAACCGTTTTAATGGTAACCGATGGAATATCCGATGCCTTCGGCTCGTCAACCGATATTATAAGTTATCTTAAAACCTTAAAATCTTTAAACCCCCAAAAACTTGCCGACGACGTTTTAAATTACGCCTTAAAGCAAGAAAACGGCAAGCCGAAAGACGATATGACCGCCGTCTGCATAAGAATTTTCAAAAAAGCGTCATAATCTCTTTAAAAAGCGAAAATCGTGGTTTATACTACTATTGCGTCTGGAAATTTTTTAGGGGTGTTGGTTGTGACTACGTTAATTTTAAAGTCGAACTATCTAAAAAGGGTTCAACGCGCAAAATCGGCTGTAACGGCTATAAGCCAACATCCGAAAGGACTGCGCTATGGACGATTTCCTTCTTATCCTATCGTTTTTGCAAAATTACGGGATTGACGTTATAGTTTTGGGCGTTTTAGTCTGTATTTTCACGGGGCTTGTTAAAAAGTTTATTCCTAAATCTTTAAAGAGCGTAAACTCTCTTTTGCCGTTTGCTTTCGGCTTGATTTTTTACGGCTTGTTCTCGCTACTTCTATCTAAAAGCATTATCACTTACGAGATTGTTAACAAAGGCGTTCAAACGGGCGCGATAGCAACGCTTATTTACGCTTTTGCAAAGCAAATTAGATTTTCCGGCGGAAGTTTTTATAATTCCGTTTCCGAACTTCTAACGGGCATATTATCTTCAAAAACGATAAGCGAAGTGGTTAAAGTTATAAAAGAGCATTGCCACTCTACCGCAACAGAAGAAGAAAAACTCAAAAGAATTAGTGAAGTTTTAAACGAAAACGAAGAAATCCCCGAAGATATTAAAGACGTGGTTATAAAACTTATCTTACAAACGCTTTCTCAAAATAAAAAGTAATTTTGAAAAACGGGGGCGGAGAGCAATCTCCGCCTTTTTTCGTATAATTTTTTTCAAATTAAAGATATTAACTCTATGAAACTTTCAACCGTTTTAACTGAAAATATAGAAAAAATAAAATCGATTATTTTAGCAGACGACGTTATCTTTTACGAGTTTACCGCCTGCCAAAAATCCGCAGTTATGATTTACGCGGAAGATTTGTCCGATAAAGTTATGATAGGTAAACTCGTTGTTAGCCCCTTGCAAAACGCTCAAACGCTTTCAAACTTTAACGATTTTAAAAAGGTGGTAAACCTTCCTGAAAGCGATGAACTAACCACCACCGAAGAAGTTGTTGAAAAGATTTTAGCGGGCGACGGGGTTTGCCTTGTTGACGGCATTGATAAAGGCGTTTCCGTTGCAACGAGAAAGCCCGCTTCAAGAGCGGTTACCGAACCGCCAACCGCTTCTATTTTAAAAGGACCGAGAGAAGGGTTTGTTGAAAACGCTCAAATCAATATGAGTTTAGTTCGCCAACGGATAAAAACGCCCAACCTAAGATATGAAAAACTAACGGTTGGAAAACTTAGCAAAACCACCGTTGGAATTGTTTATATAAAAGACGTTGCAAACCAAAAAACCGTTGATGAAATCAAGGGGAAAATTAGCAAAATTTGCGTTGACGGAATAATTGATAGTTCCTATATTATAAAGAATATTTCCGATAAGAAAACTTCAATGTTCAAGCAAGTTGGTAGCACCGAAAAACCGGATATTTTTTCCGCCAAACTTTTGGAAGGCAGAGTGGGAATTATCGTTGACGGCTCGCCTATTGCGCTCACCGTTCCATTTATTCTTCTTGAAGACTTTCAGTCAAGCGAAGATTACTATATAAACGCCTATAGGGCGAATTTCTCACGAATTTTAAGGCTTTTGGCAGTTGTTATAAGCATAATGCTACCAGCCTTTTTCGTGGCTTCGGAACTGTTTCACTTGCAGTTTATTCCGCTTGCGTTTTTATTAACAATAGTTGGTAGCATAAAAGGTATTCCCCTATCTCCAAGCGTTGAAATGTTCGTTACGCTACTTATATTTGAAATACTAAACGAAGCAAGCATTAGGATGCCGAGATACGTGGGTATTGCGATGAGCGTTGTAGGCGCGCTCGTTCTTGGCGAAACGGCGGTAAACGCAGGCATCGTTTCAACGCCGACTATTATGATAATCGCGCTATCTGGAATTTGCTTTTACGCCGTGCCAGACCTTAACGAAACGCTTTCCGTTCTCCGCTTGATGTTTTTAACGATTGCGGGGTTTATGGGCGGTTACGGAATAATACTTCTATGCGCGGGGCTTTTAACTTATCTTGCGGGATTTGATAGTTTTGGAACGCCTTATCTATCCCCTTACGCACCGCTTAATCTTAACGATTTGCAAGACGGGTTTATTATGGGGTTTTACGCCGAGCAAGAAAAACGCCCAAACTTTTTAAAGGGCAAGAATAAAAGGAGAAAGAACTTTGACGAACTTGAAAAAAATTAGCGTTAGACAACTTTGTTTTATAATAATTCCGCTTTTTTCCGTTTGCAAATTTTACGTTTTGCCAGCGCTCGTTTCCGGCGTTTCGTTAGAAGGCGGTTGGACGGCGGTTCTTTTGAGTTTTATCTTTGATTTTATAATACTTTTAGCATCTATTTTCACGATTAAAAACTTAGAAAAACCACTATATAACTCATCGGTTGAAATATTTGGCAAAACGCTTACTAATATTACTTTTATTTTATACGCCGTTTACTTTTTCTTAAAAGCGTTTATTCCGCTCGTTGAACAAAAAAACACGATAAGTTTAACCTTTTACGAAAGCCAACCCACCCTTTTGATTTTTATGCCATTTTTCGTTGTGGCGTTCTATATTGTAAAAAGGGGCGTAACGGCGTTTGCAAGGAGCGTGGAAATTATAATTTGGCTATTTCTTTTTTCAATGCTAATTATCTTTGCGCTATCCGTTCCCGCGGGAAGTTACGGCGCGTTACTTCCGCTATTTAACTCACCGAGAAAAATTTTAGCGGGCTCTTATTCAATTTTATTGTGGTTTGGCGATCCCGTTTACCTTTTATTTTTGGGAAGTTATCTAAAAAGCAAAGAAAAACTATACAAAAAAACGATTATCTCTTACGCAGTTGCCGCTATAATAACCGTTTTTTTAGTTGCGGTTTTCTATTCGATATTTTCAAGCGTGAGCGAACGGCAATACTACGCGCCGATTAAAATGAGCAAGTATTCAATAACCCTATCAAACATCGGTAGGCTTGACTATCTTGGCTCGGTTATACTCTCGCTCGTTAGCGTTTACGCTATTTGTATGCCTCTTATACTTTGCTACGACTCGATAAACAACGTTTTTTCATTTAAAGGCGACAACGTGATTATTCCATTTTTAGTGGTGTTTTTTGAAGCCGTTTTAATTTACTTTTGCCAAAACGAAATTTTTGAAAGTATAAAATTCGTTCAACGGTATTTCGTTCCAGTGTTTATCGTTTTTGCTTACGTTTTACCGCTTGTTTACGCTTTTGCGACCTTAATTCACAAGCGGAAAAAGGAGAAATTAAATGTTTAAAAGGGCTAAATTTTACCTTATTATATTCGCCATAATTTTCGTTAACTTTTTAACCTTAGACTTTTTGCTTATAGACGTTGAAAAAACCGCTTTAATAGTTGCGCTCGGCGTTGATAAAGTGGATAGCGGTTACGAAGTAACCGCGCAAATAGCCGTTCCTGAAGCCACAAACCAGTCAACAAAGAGTAACGAAAGCGTAATATACGCCCGCGGTGACACCCTTTACGACGCTGTTTCTGAAATCGGCAACCGAACGGGTTGGTATCCAAAACTTAGTTTTTGCAACCTTATAATACTTGGCGACTCGGTTTTTGAAGAAAACGTTATGGGGGTTATAGACTTTTTCGTTAGGTCTTATAAAGTGGAAGACTCGGCTATAATTTGCGCCAGCGAAAAAAGCGCAAAGGAAGTTTTGATGAGTATATCGCCTCTTGATAATATTTCAAGTTTCGCTCTATCTAAAATTTTCGTTCGCGACCATAATAATGCTAGCGCAATACTCACCACTTCTATCAAAGAATTTTCAACCCAGTATTATTCACCTTGCAAATCGGGGCTTATGCCAAAAGTTAAAATGATAGATACTAAGGACAAAGGGAATAACACGTCGAGCGCGTCGTCACTCACAACTAGCACGGGCGCAAACTCTAACGAAGGGAAAAACACGCCCGTCGTGTACGACGCGGAAACGAGCGTTTTATTTTGCAACGGGTTGAAAGTTGGAGAAATTTCGGGCGACGAGTGTTTGTTTTTCTCACTCTTTGATAAAAACGCTAAGGACGCGTACTTTACCCTTCCCGTAATTGATAACGATGGAAACGGCGGTAGCGCCCTTATAAGCATAAAAAAATCACGCGGAAAACTAAGCCTAAAAAAAAGAAACGGCGAATTTATTCTAAGCGGAAAACTAAAACTTAGAATTAAAATTTCAGATACCGATTTTCCGCAAAGTATGAAGGAAATTGCAACGATAGGTAGGCTTAACGAACAAATGCTTGAGCGCGCTAAAGATTATATTGAAAAAACGCTTTATCAAACTTTTGAAAAAAGCAAAAACCTAAATTGCGATATTTTTGAAAGCAAATTAAAACTTTATAGAAAATTTAACGATGATTTTTCAGCGCATAGCGAAAAACTTTTAGATAACTTGAAAGTTGAGTTTAACGTAACTTGCCAAAACTATATATAAATGTTATAATATTTTTATGAGATATAATAAGATTTTATTTGACCTTGACAATACGCTTATCGACTTTGATCACTCTGAAAAAAACGCTTTGAAACTCAATTTTGAAGAGTTTTCAATCCCGTACAAGCCTGAATATAACGATATTTATCACGAAATTAACGATAAATTTTGGAAAATGCTTGAAAAGGGCGAAATTGAGAGAACTAAACTCAAAACGGAAAGATTTGAAAAACTCTTTTCCTTACTCGGCGTTACGGGTGTTGACAGCAAGGCGTTTAACGACAGTTATCTTATAAACCTTGGCAAAGGAAGGAAACTTCTTCCAAACGCTTTAGAAACGGTTAAAGGGGCATACGATCTCGGCGCTAAGTGTTACCTTATTACAAACGGCGCAACGTCCGTTCAAACGGCAAGGCTAAAAGGTCAAGAATTTATGAAATACGTGTCTGGCATATGTATTTCGGAATCGGTTGGAGCAAACAAGCCGAGCGCCCAATATTTTAAAAAAGCCGAAGAAATTTTCGGCGAAAAGTTTGACGATAAAACCCTTATCGTTGGCGACAGTTTGTCAAGCGATATAAAAGGCGGAGTAAATATCGGCGTTGACACGTGCTACGTTAACGCTAAAAAAACGCCCAACGGTAGCGGAATTACCCCAACTTACGAGATTGACGAGATTATTAAAGTTTTAGATATAATAAAATAACGGAGCATACTCGCTCCGTTATTTTTATTTTTCTAATGCCTTTATAAAGCCTATTACTTTATTTTGGTCGTCAGCCGATAACAAGTTGAACGAAGAAAGAAGTCTTGCTTCTGCTCCCGTTAAATTCATATTATCTGCAACCCTAAAACCACTATCGTTTTCATTTTCAATAAGATAATCTACCGAACAATTAAAAATCTCCGACATCTTAATTAAATCTGATATGGACGGCTCTCTTCTTCCGTTTTCCCAATCGCATACACACGATTGACTGCGATTTAGTTTGTTCGCCAAATCTTTTTGATTTAACCCACAGTTTTGCCTTAACTCTTTTATCCTCATACTCAACACCTCACAAACTTAATTTATCGCAAATTGCCATAAATTACTTGATTTATCGCTAAACGCGTAATATTATTAAAATAAAAATAGCGTTTCGCGATATTTGGAGAGCAAAGTGAATAAAGAAAGGAAAAATGCAATATTAAACTATCTTTATCCAACGGCTGAGATTGACCTTGTTGGTCATCGAAGTCTATCGGCTTTGCAGTAACGCAGTATTGCGCCGTTTATAATGGAACAAATATTGTTGGAAATAGCCTGAATTTTCCTTAAACTCATTTTCAAACCACTCGCAAATTTTCGCCCTATCGGTTAACGTTCCGTTAAAATCTTCGAGGTAGATTTTATAAATCCAAGTGTCAACTGGGAAAGAGTTAGTTGTAGAAAAGCCGAAAAGCATAACGCAAGACGCAACTTTATCGCCAACGCCCGTTATTTTAGTTAAACTTTTGTAAAGTTCGCTTTTATCAAGCGATTTTAGTTTGTCAACGGAAAAGCCGTTTTTTATATCGCTTAAAAGTTTGATAAAATACGTTCCACGATAGCCAAAGCCCATTTCCTTATAGTCGCTTTCGGAAAGATTTGACATCTGCTTTGCAGTTGGAAAGGCAAAATAGTCGCCAAACGGCGAAGAAATTTTAGCGCCCACTTTTTCACAAAGTTTTTCTATGGTTTGGGTAATTCTTTTAATGTTGTTGTTTTGCGAAATTATAAAGGAAAAGAGCGTTTCAAACGGGTCTTGCTTTAAAATTCTAATACCCTTGCCTTGTTTTGCCGACAAAGTTAGCGTTTTATTGCCGTAAGAAACGGCGGAATTATAAATTAAGGAATAGTCGGTTGAAAGGTCGAAAAAATTATAGAAATAATCTTTATCATCCGTTTCGATTACGATAGAATTATCGTTTTCATAAAGGTAGCAAACCTTATCTTTTGAAAAGACGAGATAACCGTTATTAAATTGTTTGTATCTAAATATTTGCCCGCAAGAAAGGGTGTCAAGCGGATTAAAATATTCTTTTTGAAAAACGATTTTATCCATAATCTTAAAATAAAAAGCGTAAAAGATTTACGCTTTTAGAGTTAAACGTTTGCTTTGCAAACGCTAAATTACTTCGTAGCTAAATGTTGCTAACGCAACGCTAAATGCAAAACAAAGTTTTGCGCTGTGGATGTTTTTGAGCTAAATGCAACCTTTGGTTGCGCTAAATTACTTCGTAGCTAAATGTTTGCTGATGCAAACGCTAAATGCAAAACAAAGTTTTGCGCTATTGATTGCTTTTTTCATTTTAAGTTTATTACAACCAAAATAAGACGTTAAAAACAAATAATAGGGTTCCCGAAAATATTTTGTTTAGCAAAAGATTTTTGGGAAAAAGGAGCAACCGCTTTTTAGTCTTAGCGTTTACCTTTAGGTTAACGCTTGACAATCTATGCGCGTTGCGACGCTATAACGGATTATTCTCCGTCGTTGTAGTATAAAATACCGAGAGTATGTTCACCACAGTGAGCGCAAATGGTGCAACCTGCGGTGGTTTCGTAAATATTTTCAAAGCCTACGTCAGCGATTGCTTCACGAGCGGCTTCAACCATTTCGGGAGTTGCGGACGAATAAGTAATGAAACAAATGGACTTATCGGGAGTGTTAAACTCATTTAACACGTCTTTACAATATTTTTTGATAAGAGCGGGCATATTTCTACCGATATATTTTTTACCGCTGTGCATCTTACCGTCAGTTACCACGATTTGCGGACGGATACCTGCCGCTTTACCGAATAAGAAAGCAGTTGAAGAACATCTACCGCCCTTGTGAAGATAATCGAGTTTTTCAACGATAAAACTTGCTTGAACGGCGGGAATTCTCTTTTCGATTTTTTCAACAATAACGTCAACGTCGGATTCAGTTTCGGTAAGTTTTCTAGCGTACATCGTTTGAATACCAACGCCCGTTGATAAAGACTTACTGTTAATAACTCTAACCTTACCGCCAAAATCTTTAGCAGCGGTAACGGCGTTATTATGAGTTGCGCTCATATCGGAAGAAAGGTTGAAGTGGATAACACAGTCGTAACCCTCGTCTAAAATGGCTTGGAAACGTTCTTTATAAAACTCGGCGTTTGCGGCGTTAGTTTTTGGAAGAACTTTAGTTTCTTCAACGTATTTAAAAACACCTTCGGGAGTAACCGAACCGTCGTCAAGATAATCTTCACCGCCCAAAACTATGCCAAGGGGGATAACCTTAATATCGTATTCTTTAAGTAAAGCAGGCGTTAAGTCCAAAACGCTATCTGCCGAAATTGCAATTTTCATAAAAAATCTCCTTGTTAAAAAAAATTAACTAATAGTATTTTACTAAATACTATGCAATTTGTCAATAACTTAAAATCTTGCTCCTTCTATTTTCACAAAACCTTTATATTTTGCTTGTAAATATTGTAAATTAGTGGTAAAATTATATACAAAAGTGATAAAATTACATATAAAAGTGATAAAGTTATTTATAAAGTAATATTTAAAAGGAATTTTACTATGTTTGAAATCGTTTACAAAAAAGTTTTGAACCCGACCGTTACTTTAATGGATATTAAAGCACCGCTCGTTGCAAGAAAAGCCGAGCCCGGTCAATTTATTATTTTAAGAGTTGACGAAGACGGGGAACGTATCCCCTTAACCGTTGCAGGTTACGACCGTGAAAAGGGAACTATCCGCATAATTTTCCAAACGGTTGGCGCAACTACTTATAAACTTTCTCTTAAAGAGCAAGGCGAATATATTCAAGACTTTTGCGGTCCGCTTGGCAAACCCACTGAACTTGACGGGCTTAAAAACGTTTTAATAGTAGGCGGTGGCGTTGGTTGCGCTATTGCCCTTCCTATCGCAGAAGAACTCAAACGCCGTGGCGCTAAGGTTACGAGCGTTATAGGTTTTAGAACGAAAGACCTTTTAATTTTAGAAGATGAGTTTAAAGCGTGCTCGGATAAACTCGTTGTTATGACGGACGACGGTAGTTACGGCACTCAAGGCAACGTGTGCGCGCCCATTAACCAAATGTTTGAAAATGGCGAAAAGTTTGATAAAGTTATCACTATCGGACCGCTTATTATGATGAAGTTCGTTGTTTCCGCAGTTAAGCCGACTGAAATTCCGTGTGACGTTTCTATGAATCCTATTATGATTGACGGAACTGGCATGTGCGGTGGTTGTAGACTTACCCTTATTCAAAACGGCGAAAGAGTTACCAAGTTTGCCTGTGTTGACGGGCCTGACTTTAACGGTTACGAAGTTGATTTTGACGAGGCTATGGCTCGTGGCGTTATGTATAAAGATTTTGAACGCCACGCTTATGAAGACGCGTGCAATCTTTTCAAGGGGGTAAAGTAAAATGGCAAAATTTAACATGAGTTTGAAAAAGAACGAAATGCCTATGCAAGACCCCGTTTTGCGCGGTAAAAACTTTTCTGAAGTTGCGCTCGGTTACACTAAGGAACTCGCGCTTGACGAGGCAAACAGATGTTTAGAGTGCAAAAACCCCACTTGCGTTCAAGGTTGCCCAGTTAACGTTGATATCCCCGGGTTTATTAAGAAGATTAAAGAAGACGATATTAAGGGCGCATATGCCATTATCTCTAAAACGAGTTCACTCCCCGCCGTTTGCGGTAGAGTTTGCCCGCAAGAAACTCAATGCGAAGCAAAGTGCGTTAGAGCAATTAAGGGCGAACCTGTTGGCATCGGTAGGCTTGAAAGATACGTTGCCGATAACGCACTTACTTGCGAGATTGAAAAGCAACCTAAAAACGGGCACAAAGTTGCAGTAGTTGGCTCTGGTCCGTCTGGCTTAACGTATGCTGGCGACCTTATTAAAATGGGTTACGACGTTACCGTTTTTGAAGCCTTCCACACCGAAGGTGGCGTTCTTACTTACGGTATCCCCGAATTTAGACTTCCTAAACAAATCGTAAAAGACGAAGTTAATAAACTTAAAAACTTAGGCGTTATCTTTATGCCGAACGTTGTTATCGGCAGAACGCTCACGATAGAAGAACTTTTTGAAGACGGTTATGAAGCAGTTTTCGTAGGCTCGGGCGCAGGTCTTCCAAACTTTATGAAAATCCCCGGCGAGTCGCTCAAAGGCGTTTACTCGGCTAACGAATTCTTAACGAGAAGTAACCTTATGAAAGCATACCGCACGAACGCTACAACGCCTATTATGAAAGGTGGAAAAGTTATAGTGGTTGGCGGTGGCAACGTTGCTATGGACGCGGCTCGTACTGCCCTTCGCTTAGGCGCTGAAAAGGTTACTATCGTTTACCGCCGTTCTATGAACGAACTCCCTGCAAGGCGTGAAGAAGTTGAAAACGCCATTGAAGAAGGCATTGAATTTAACCTTTTAACCAACCCCGTTGAAATCTTAGGCTACAATAACCTTGAAGATAGAAGAGATCCGAAAAACGGCTTTGTAACGGGTGTTAAGTGCATTAAGATGGAACTTAGCGACCCTGACGAAAAAGGTCGCCGTAGACCCGTTGCAATTCCTAATAGCGAATTTGAAATTGAGGCGGACACCGTTGTTATGTCAATCGGCACTTCTCCAAACCCCCTTATCAAGCAAACTACCAAGGGGCTTGAAGTTAACAAATGGGGCGGAATAGTCGTTAACGAAAACGGCTTAACGTCACTTGAAGGCGTTTACGCGGGTGGCGACGCGGTTACTGGAGCGTCTACCGTAATCTCGGCGATGGGCGCTGGCAAGATTGCCGCAAAGGCAACTGACGAATATATTAAAAGCAAAGCGTAATTAAAAGCATTAAAAAAGAGTGGCTGTTTAGCCACTCTTTTATTTTATTTAGTTAATTTTTTCTTTATTAAGCAAGAAAGTTTATCTATGCCGAACATCATATAGTACATAACAAGCGCGACTATGCAGAAGCAAATGAAATATAAAACGATAAACAATACTTTCGGCATTAACGGATAGATAATTTCAAGAAGGGGAAGCGTGCACGGGAAATACGGCCCGATATAGAACATATTAAACGTGTCGCCAAGTTC
>JAFWXO010000028.1 GCA_017545865.1 Clostridia bacterium
AACGGAACTCTCCGCGTAGGTGAAAGCGTAATCGTTGGTACTGTTACCGGTAAGATTAGGGCAATGGTAGACGATAAGGGTAGAAGAGTTAGCGCGGCTGGCCCGTCAATGCCCGTATCTATAATGGGTCTTGACGACGTTCCGAACTCCGGTGATATTCTTTACGCCGTAGAACACGAAAAACTTGCTAAATTAGTTGCTGAAGAAAGACAGAATAAAGAAAAAGAAAATCAACTTAAAGCAGCGTCAAAAGTTACGCTTGACGACATGTTTAATAAGATTGCAGAAGGCGAAATGAAAGTATTACCGCTTATAGTTAAGGCTGACGTTCAAGGTTCGGTTGAAGCGGTTAAACAGTCGCTTGAAAAACTTTCTAACGCAGAAGTTAGAGTAAACGTTATTCACGCTGCGGCAGGCGCGATAAAAGAATCGGATATTATGCTTGCTGAATCTTCAAAAGCAATTATTATCGGCTTTAACGTTCGCCCGGATAGCAACGCTAAACAAGTTGCAGAAAGAAGCGGTGTTGATATTAAACTTTATAGAATTATTTACGAAGCAATTGAAGACGTTGAAAGAGCGCTCAAAGGTATGCTTGCGCCCAAGTTTACTGAAGTTTATATGGGTAAAGCGGAAGTTAGAGAAGTGTTCAAGATTTCCGGCGTAGGTCAAGTTGCAGGTTGCTACGTAACTGAAGGCAAGATTATAAGAAGCGGAAAACTCCGTATTTACCGTGATGACGTTATGATTTGTGAAGGTAACGTTATGCAACTTAAACGCTTTAAAGATGACGTAAAGGAAGTTGCTCAAGGTTATGAATGCGGTATTTCTATCGAAAGATTTAACGATATTAAAATCGGTGACTTTATTGAAAGTTATCAGGTAGAGGAAAATAAAGCGTAATGAGAAGAAATAATGGAGTAAACCGTAACGATAGACTTAACGGTGAGTTTCAAAAAGAAATTTACGAAATTATATCAAGGCGACTGAAAAATCCGCTCGTAACGGAAATGTTTTCTATTTTAAGGGTGGATTGCAGTCGTGACCTGTCAAGCGCAAAGGTATACGTGAGCGTATATTCTAAAAATGAAGAAAAGCGCAAGATTACTTTTGACGCTATAAAAGCGGATGCGAAAAAAATTCGCTTTGAACTTGCAAAAGTAATCCGCGCGCGCACCGTGCCTGAACTCAATTTTATTTTAGACGATTCAATGGAATACGGCGATAAGATGGACAGGCTTTTTAAGAGTATTAACGAAGGTGAAAAAAAGTGATAAGTTTAACCGATTTTGCAGGTAAACTGTTAAAAGAAAAAAAAGTGGCGCTAATTGCTCACGTTAGACCGGATGGCGATACGCTCGGTTCGTGTTTGGCGCTTAAAGAAGCGCTCGAATCTCTCGGCATAAAAGCGGACGTCGTTTGCGACGATTCCGTTCCGTCGAGATTTTTCTTTTTAAATGAAGCGTCTTTAGTAAAGGGCGAATTGAACGGTGAATATTCTGCTTTAGTTGCCGTAGACTGCGCAGACGTGTCGCGACTTGGTAAGTTTGCAGAACAATTTTTGTCACATAAAAACACTTATTCAATAGACCACCACGTTTCAAACACGCGCTATGCAAAGGTGAATTACGTTGTAGATAATGCAAGTAACGCCGAAAATATTTTAGCGCTTGTTAGCGCGCTTAAAGTGAACTTAACAAAAAGTATGGCAAATCTTCTTGCAATGGGGATTATGACCGATACGGGTAATTTTAGGCACAAAAACGTTACGGCAAATACCCTTTATTCGGCGGGTAAGTTGGTGGAAAGTGGCGCAGACCTTAACACGATTTATTTCTATATGTTTTCCGCGCAAACTAAAGAGCGCGCAAAACTTTTCGGTATAACAATGTCAAAAATTCGTTATTTTTATCAAGGCAGATTTGCCGTTGCATCCGTTTCGCTTTCAGATATTGAAAAGGCGGGCGCTAAAGCAGATGAAACCGAAGGCTTTATTGACTTTGTTATGGGGATAATCGGCGTAGAAGTGGGCGCTTGCGTTATGGAAACGGCTAAAAATAAATTTAAAATTAGTTTCCGCTCTAAAGGCGTTGACGTAAACGCCGTTGCCGGTACGTTTGGTGGCGGTGGGCATACGCTTGCTAGCGGTTGCCAAATTCAAGGCGAAATTGAAGAAGTTATAGATAAAATCCAGTTTGCAGTAAGTCGTTATTTACCGGAGTAATATGGTTGGATTCGTTAATATTATTAAACCTGCAGG
>JAFWXO010000029.1 GCA_017545865.1 Clostridia bacterium
GTTGTTAAGAACGTTTATATAAAAAAGACCAATTTTACGGAAGAAAAATTTGATGTTTTTCATCACTTTTAGAACCTTAAAATCGTCAGTATTTTCCTAATAAAAAACACCGTTGAACCTGATGAGGTTCAACAGTGTCTCACTTGGTTGCGGGGGTGGGATTTGAACCTCACGACCTCCGGGTTATGAGCCCGACGAGCTACCAAGCTGCTCTACCCCGCGACGACTTTGTGCGTTTATCATACATAAATTATTACACTTTGTCAAGAGTTTTTAGCCCTTTTTACTAAATTTATTTTCCTCTCGTTTCTTTTTCGTTAATTTGTTGATTACCTTTTAATTTTATGTTATCATTATTTATATTATTACTCATATAAGGATTTTTTATGAATATCGCTATTATTACCGGCGCTTCGTCTGGTATGGGTAAGGAATTCGTTATCCAAGCAGATAAACGATACGCCCTTGATGAAATTTGGGTTGTGGCTCGCCGTGAAGAAAGGCTCGTCGCTTTGCAAAACGACGTGAAAGCAAAAATCGTTCCGCTTGCGCTAGACCTTACAAACCCCGAAAGTTTTTTAATTATCTCAAATAAGCTTGAAAGCGAAAAACCTAACGTTAAACTCTTAGTTAACGCTAGCGGTTTTGGTAAAATGGCGGAATTTATAAACTCTAACCCCGTTTCTAACGCAGGCATGGTAGACCTTAACCTTAAAGCGCTTATTTTGATGACTCAAACCGTTCTTCCCTATATTAAAGAAGGCGGTAAAATTATCGAAATGGGCTCGATGAGTTCTTTTGAACCCGTTCCCCACCTTTCCGTTTACGCAGCAACAAAAGCTGGCGTTTTGAGTTTTACAAGAGCGCTTGCTCACGAACTCAAAAAGCAAAAAATCAAAGTTTTGTGCGTTTGCCCGTACTGGGTTAAAACGGAATTTTTCGAGCGCGCAGGCGAAAAGGAAAACCTTAAAAAATTCGATATTTTATACGACGCGGACTACGTTGTTAAAGTTGCGTATAAAACGATTGACAAAAGGCGCAAAAACTACGTTGTTCCCGGGAAATACGCTAAACTTTTAAGAATTATGGCAAAATTTCTACCGCATAACTTTATGATGGCGGTTATGGATAAACTTTTCAAGTTTGAAAAAAATGATTGATAAAACCTTACTAAAACACGGCGAAACGATAGCCGTTGCATTATCGGGCGGGAAAGATAGCGTGTGCTTGTTGCACCTTTTGCTCTCGGTAAAGAGCGAACTTTCTTTGACCGTTAAAGCCGTGCACGTTAACCACTCTATCCGTGGAATTGAAAGCGACCGCGACGAAATTTTCGTTAAAGACCTTTGCGAAAATTTAAACGTTGAACTTAAAACCTTTACCATTGACGCGCCAAAGTTTTCAGCCGAAAACAACCTTTCCTTAGAACAGGGCGCAAGAGTTCTCCGCTATCAAATTTTTAACGGCTTAATCTCCGAAGGCTTCTGCCAAAAAATAGCAACGGCGCATCATAAAAACGACCATTTTGAAACGGTTTTGTTTAACCTTTTCCGTGGCTCTGCTCTTAAGGGTTTGACGGGTATTAAACCGCTAAACGATAAAATTATCCGCCCTATACGTCAACTTTCACAAAAAGAAATTGAAAATTACGTTTTTGAAAACGGCTTGAACTTCGTTGAAGACAGCTCAAATATTGACACGATTTATACTAGAAATTATATCCGCAAAGAGATTGCGCCTAAAATTTTACAGCGCTTTCCCGACGCTCTCGATAGCGTTGAAAGGCTTTCAAAAATCGCTACGGAAGAAGATGAGTTTTTAGATAGTTTAGCGTTAAATTCTCTCGTTGAAAAAGACGGAAAAATCTACCTTTCGTTATCGACGCCCAAAGTTTTATTTCACCGCGCCGTGATTATTGCGATGAACAAACTTGGCGTTAAGAAAGACTACGAATATATTCACGTTTTGCAAGTGGAAAACTTAAAAACTTTGCAAAGCGGAGCGGTTGTAACTCTACCCAAAGGCGTTACGGCGACTAGGGAATACGGCGATATAATTTTTTCAAGCGAGCAGGCAGAGAAATCAAGCCTTGAAATTCCCTTTTCGGTTAGCAAAATTCAGTTTGAAAACAAAACGATTTTGATAACGAGCGAGAATATCGACAAGCCTTATCTTTTGTTCGACGGGGATAAAATACCTAAAAACTCGGTTATTCGCACCCGTCGTGACGGGGACGTTTTCACAAAATTCGGCGGTGGAACTAAAAAACTCAAAGAATATTTAATAGATAAAAAAATACCACTTTCCGAGCGTGATGAACTTATCGTTATTGCAAGCGGAAAAACCGTTTATCTAATCGTTGGCGTTGAGATTTCAGACCTTGTTCGCATTGACGATAACACAACGAATAAACTAAAAATAAAACTCATATAAAGGAGAATTATGGAATTTTTATTAGGCGTAAACTACTGGGCAAGCAACGCTGGGCTTTTTACTTGGCGCAATTTTGACGCGACAGTCGTTGAAAAAGATTTTAAACTTTTATCGGAAAACGGCGTTAACACCATTCGTGTTTTCCCGTCTTGGGACGTTTTTCAACCGATATCCGACTCTTACGGTTGCAAGGAAACTTTCCGTTTTAGAGTGGGCGAAACCCCCGTTGAATATACTGACTTTCCAAATAGCGGACTTTCAAAACCCGCTCTTGAAAACTTCAAAACACTTTTAACGTTAGCGGAAAAATACAACCTTAAAGTTATCGTTTCGCTAATTACAGGCTGGATGAGCGGAAGAAGGTTTATGCCCGACGCTATTAAGCACTTAAACCCGATAACCGACCCAAAAGCCGTTAATTTCGAGTGCCGTTTTATCAAAGATTTTATTGCGGAAACCAAAAATTACAAGCAAATTATAGCGTGGGAGCCCGGCAACGAGTGCAACGCGATGAGTTTGGAAAGTGACGAGAGCATAAATGAACTTTGGCTTTCGGCAATCACTAACACTATTCGCGCGGAAGATCCAACTCGCCCTATTTTTGCAGGTATGCACGGTTTATCGGCGGGCGGAAAATGGAAACTTGAAACGCTTGGGCTTTATACTGACGTTCAAACCATTCACCCCTATCCGCAATTTACCCCTTACTGTTCAAAAGACGCGCTCAACGATATGCGCTCGGTATTCCACGCCGCTGCGGAGAACGAATATTACGCGTCAATTTCTAAAACGCCGTGCATGGTTGAAGAAATCGGCTCGTTAGGCCCTATGTTTTTAAGCAATATTGTTAGCTACGTGGAAAAAGCGCTCGTTACGAGTTTTGCTTCCGGCTCAACAGGGTTTTTATGGTGGTGCGCGTTTGATCAAGACAAGTTTGACTTTTCGCCCTACGATATAGTTGCGATGGAACAAAACCTTGGCTTAGCAAACGTTGACCACACTCCAAAACCTGAACTTTTAAAACTCAAAGAAACGGCTAAATTCTTAAAAGAGTTAGGCTCTTTACCAAAGCCGAACGTTGACGCAACGGTAATTTTAAACAGCGGGCAAGACGAGTGGGCGATTGCTTACGGCTCGTATATGCTTGCAATTCAGTCAGGCTTAAACGTTGACTTTATGTACGAAAATCAACGCCTTCCTAAACGCGATAATTACATTATCCCCTGCATTTCAGACCTTAACGGCATACCCAAACTTTTATTAGACGAACTCGTTTTAGAAGTTAAAAACGGCGCAAACTTATATATCACTTACGACGGTGGTTACGTTGGCAGGTTTGAAGAAATAACGGGGCTTAAAGTTGCGGGAAGATATGAAAAGCAAAAAACTATTTCTTATAATGGCGGTAGCATTTTAGCAGACGTTACGCTTAATCTTGATTGCGCAACGGCAAAACCCGTTATCTTAGCGGACGACGGTAGCGTTTTACTTAGCGAAAACGTTTTAGGCAAAGGCAAAGTGTTCTTCTTAAACGCTCCGCTTGAACGCGCTTACACTACTCAAAATAACCCTGAAGAAACCGTCCTTTATAAACTTTATAAAGACGTTATCCCCGTAAAATACGCCCTTGATTTTAACGACAAAAAACTTGCCGTTTACCACTACGGCAACGACAAGGCAATGCTTATTAACTTTAACGATTACGCTGAGTTTAATATCCCAAGCGTTAAGATTAAAAAGGCAATAAACGCCGAAGTAAAAGGAAACGTTTTAACGCTTACTAAATCTTACGCTTATATCGAATACGAGGAGATTTTATGATACTTGCAATAGGCGAATTGCTCGCCGATATGATAGGAAACACCGAAAACGGCTCGTTAAATTTCAACGCTTTCCCCGGTGGCGCGCCGTTCAATTTGGCGGTTAACTCAAAGCGCCAAGGCGCAAACGTAAGTTTTATCAGTCGCGTTGGAAACGACGTTATAGGGCGGTTTTTAATAGAACAAACCAAAAAAGCAAACTTTGATAACGCAGATATTCAAATAGATAACGAAAGAAACACAACCCTTGCTTTCGTTTCGCTTGTTGACGGCGAGCGTGATTTTTCCTTCTACCGCCACGACACTGCGGACTTTAATATAGAGTTTGAAAAGATTGATTTTTCAAAGTATAATAGCCTTTCTATAATTCATCTTGGCTCGCTTATGCTCTCTGAGAAAAAGGGTGTTAAGTTTGCAAAAAAGGTAGTTAAAAAAGCAAAGGCGCTCGGCGTTAAACTTTCCTTTGACGTTAATTTTAGAAGTGACGTTTATAAAAGCGAACAAGTCGCTAAAACCGCTTATCTCCCCTTTATTAAAATTGCGGACATCGTTAAATTTTCAGAAGACGAGATTGAACTTTTTACTTCGGAAAAAGACGTGTTAAAAGCAAGCCAAAAACTTGCAAAAAAAGATCAACTTATCTTAGTTACTTTAGGTAGCAAAGGCTCGTTCTATTACTACAACGGCAATCACGGAATAGTTCCAACTATTCCCGTTAAACCCGTGGACACGACTGGCGCGGGAGATGCTTTCTTTGGAGCGTTCCTTGCAAATATTGAAAACAAACCTTTTACAAAACAAGAACTTGAAACTGCGCTTGCAAAGGCAAACGAAGCGGGCGCTCAAACAACTCAATTTTTAGGAGCAGTAAAATTATGAAAGACCTTATAAATAAACCTATATTTTTTGAAAGAAACAGAGTTTACCGCGTTTACACGGGCGGTATGCCGTACAAAGAGCTTTTCAACGACGGTTACGACGACGGTACGGACAACTTTTTCCCCGAAGAATGGGTTGCAAGTAACGTTAAAGCCATAAACGAAAAATATTTTGGCGAGCGTGACGGCGTTTCCGTTATCAAAGGCACGAAAATCTTCTTTGACGATTTGTTAAACGAATACCCCGCCGAACTTTTAGGCGGTAGAAAATACGACTGCTTAGTTAAATTTTTAGATAGCGCGGTAAGGCTTCCTTTCCAAGCCCACCCAACCAAAGAGTTTTCAAGAAAACACTTTAATAGCGACTATGGTAAAACTGAAGCCTGGCTCGTTGTTGGCAAACGCCCAGGTGGAAAACTTTATTTCGGTTTTAAAGATAAGATGACTAAGGAAGAACTTTCCGCCTTAGAAGAAAGAAGCGAAACGGAAAGAGATATTATGGGCACTCTCCTTCAAGGGGTTGACGCTAACGTTGGCGATATTTGGCTTATCAAGGCTGGGCTTATCCACGCAATCGGCGCAGGTTGTACTATCGTTGAAATTCAAGAACCAACCGACTTTACTATCCAACCTGAAAGATGGTGCGACAATCATCACCTTTCTTATAAGGAAGAATATATCACGTTAGAAAAAGACGTTGCTCTCGACTGCATCAACTACGATATTTTCGGCGAAGAAGCAAGAAAATACGCCGAAGTTAACCCGCAAATAACCGTTAACACGGATGGTTATATTAAAGAAGAACTCATCACTTATAACGACACGCCTTGCTTTGCGCTCAACCGCCATATCGTTAAAAACGGCGGAGAGTTCACTATGAACTACGCGCCTTCAGTTTACATTTGCATTGAAGGAAATGCCGTTATCAAAGGCGAAAATTACGAGAGAAAACTTAAAAAAGGCGAATACTTCTTCTTACCGTTTAGCGCTGAAAACAAGTTTACTATATCGAGTGAAAGCGAAGCTGTACTCGTTGAGTGCTTACCGAGTAAACAAGATTAAAAGCAACAAAAAACCGACCTATCGGTCGGTTTTTTTATTTAGATAATTCTTTTATCGCATCTTTATAAATAGCATAGCAAAGTTTTAAATCTTCAATTTTCATCCGCTCGTTTGGAACGTGGCAACAAAGGTCTTTTCCAAGTGACGGGCCAAACGCAACGCCAAGTTCTAGCGCCCTAGCGTACGTTCCACCACCCGTAGTTTGAGAAATTGCTTTCTCGCCCGTATGCTTTTCGTAAACGCTATTAAGCGTTTGAACGAGCGCTCCGTTCTTGTCGGCGTAAAGCGGTTTTTTGTGTTCTATAACTTCATACTCGCCTATTTTTTTAAGCGCGCCGTCAACTTCTGAAAGGGTGTAGTGAACGGGGTAGCGAACGTCAACGAAAACTTCTACGTTTTCGCCAACCTTTTTAATTACGTTTGGCGAGAAGGTTAAAATTCCGCTCTCGTCTTTAAACTTTTCAAAAAGCCTACCGCTAAACAAGTTCTCGTAAACTTCCTCTCTAAACAGTCCTTTTTCAACCAAGAATTTAAGCGCTTTTTTTATGGCGTTATCGCCAAGCTCAGGCGTTGAGCCGTGAGCGGACACACCGCTAAAATTATAATCTTGCCCGTCTATCGTTACTTGCGCCTTATCGCAAACCACGTTAATTCTATCTCCGCCTAAAACGCTTTTAACGGCTTTTGATATGGGGAAAGAGTATTTTACGTGATAAATGCCCTTTTCGGCATAAGTTACGGGGAACTCCCCGTCTGGCGAAAAGCCTATTTTTGGCATAACGGCAACTTCGTTATAATGATCGATGCAACCCCAACCGCTTTCTTCGTCACAGCCGAGTATTAGTTTTATCTTTTTTGACGGAACGAAGCCTTCGTCTTTAAGTTCTTTCAAGGCAAAAAGGCAAAGCGCGGCAGCGCCTTTATCGTCAACAACGCCCCTGCCGTACAAATACCCGTCTTTTTCAACGGCAGAATACGGCGAAACGTTCCATAAAGATAGGTCGCCTTCGGGAACAACGTCTAAATGGCACAAAACGGCGAGCCCGTCACGGTCGTTTCCCGATCCGAAAACAACTTCGCCGATAAACCCGTCGTAATTTTTCGTTTCAAAACCCAAGTTTTCAGCGTCACTAAGCGCTTTTGAAAGCATTTTGGAAACGCCTTTTCCGAAGGGGGCGTTTTTAGTAGGTTTTGATTTAACGCTTTTTATTTTTATCCAGTCTTTTAAAACGCTTAAAGCGTTTGCAAAATAATCGTTCATAAAAACATTATATACTATTTTTATAAAAATACATAGTTTTATAGTTAACTTTTTATTAAAAGTGTGTTACAATATTTAAAAATAATCGTCATTAGGAATTTTTATGGCACAAAAGGAAAATCTTCACGAAGGGCATAGAAAACGCCTACGCGAAAAATACGAGCAAGGTAAAGAGTTTTTTAAAGAACACGAACTTCTTGAAATGTTGCTTACCTATTCTATCGCAAGAAAAGATACCAACGCTCTCGCGCACAAACTTATCAATAAATTCGGCTCTTTAAATGAGGTGTTGAACGTTTCAACCAAAGAGTTAATTAGCGTTGACGGTGTTGGCGAACGCACGGCAAACTTATTATCGCTCGTTGGATATATCAGCGCGTTAAAACAAAACCCCTTAGAAAAAACAAAACTTAATAATATTGACTCCGTTAAAAAGTTAGCTGTTGAACTTTTCAAAGGTTTAGACCACGAAGTTTTATACGTATTCTATCTCGATTCACAAAAGAGAATTTTGGGCTCTACTATGCTTGACGATGGAAACGTGGATAGCGTTTCACTTAACTATAACGAGATTTCAAACGCAATTCTTCGTTGCAAACCAAAATCGGCAATCGTTCTTCACAACCACTTCTCTAAGTACCCCGAACCTTCCGAGGCAGACGATCTTGCTACCGCCAAACTTATAACGTTTTTAAACTACAATAAAGTAACGCTATTTGATCACGTTATCGTGAGCGGAGAAGAAATTTACAGTTACTTTTACGACAATCGAATTCAAAAGATTAAAGAATATATCAAAAATAAAACTATTTAAAAGGATTTTTTATGAAAAAAGTTAGAACGAGATTTGCACCCAGCCCCACGGGTTTTATGCATCTTGGTGGGCTTAGAACCGCCTTATACGCCTATTTATACGCAAAACATCACGACGGTGACTTTATTTTAAGAATAGAAGACACGGATAGGGAAAGATTTGTTGAAGGCGCGCTTGAAGTAATTTATTCTTCTCTCTTATCTTCAGGTCTTCGTTATGATGAAGGCCCTGACGTTGGCGGAAACTACGGCCCGTACACTCAAAGCGAAAGAAAAGAAATTTATATGGAATACGCTAAAAAACTCGTTGAACTCGGTGGCGCGTATTACTGTTTCTGTTCTAAAGAAAGGCTTGAAACTTTAACGGATGAAAACGGAAACAGAAAGTATGATAAGCATTGTTTAAAACTTTCAAAAGAAGAAGTTGAAAAGAGAATTGCGAGCGGTGAAAGTTTCGTTATCCGCCAAAATATCCCCTTAGAAGGAACGAGCAGTTACGAAGATTTAATTTACGGCACGATTGAAGTTGACTACGCTGAACTTGAAGATAACATCTTAATCAAGTCCGACGGTATGCCAACTTATAACTTCGCAAACGTAATAGACGATCACTTAATGGAAATCTCGCACGTTATTCGTGGAACGGAATATCTTTCTTCCACCCCTAAATACAATCTTATGTACGACGCGTTCGGTTGGGAACGCCCCGTTTATATTCACCTTCCCACCATTATGAAAGACGCTACTCGCAAACTTAGTAAGCGCTACGGCGACGCTAATTTTGACGATTTTATAAATAAAGGCTATATTGAAGAAGCGATAATAAATTACGTTGCTCTCCTTGGTTGGTGTCCTAAAAACAACGCCGAAAAAATGACTATTCCTGAAATGATTGAACTTTTCGATTTATCAGGCATTTCAAAATCACCTTCTATTTTTGACGACGTTAAACTTCGTTGGCTCAACGGCGAATACTTAAAGGCGATGAGTGACGATGAGTTTTTAACCCGCGCAAAACCCTTCTTTGAAAAGAGCGAAGTTTCTAAACTTTACGATATTTCAAAGATTGCAAAGATTATAAAATCAAGAATTGAAATTTTATCGGATATTCCCGAAAAAGTTTCCTTCCTTGTTGAAAGACCGAGTTTTGATAGCGTTTTATACGAAAACAAAAAACAAAAGACTGACGCTACCGTTGCAAAACAAGTTTTACCGTTAGTTCTAACCGCGCTTTCGGAAATTGAAGATTTTTCAAACGATAATTTATTTAAAACACTTTCATCTTTATCTGAAACTCTTTCAATTAAATCACGCCAACTTTTCTACGTTTTAAGAATTGCTCTTACAGGCCTTGAAGTAACCCCCGGTGGCGCAACTGAAATCTTAGAAATTCTCGGCAAAGAAGAAAGTATTAAACGCGTTAAATCCGCCCTTGAACTTTTATAAAATTTGATAAAAAACAATTAAAAACCGCCCAACAGGGCGGTTTTTTATATAAATATTACGTTTTTGTTTTTCTTTTTTGCGTAGTTTACACAGTGTTTTGTTCCACCTATTTCAGCATACATATACGCAACGACTATTGAAGAATTATCCACCATATACATGTTTCTTTTTTGCATGCATCCGTCAAAATATTCTTCGCTTATAAAAACAACTTTATCCGCTTTTTCTATTGCGTTTTTATACTGCTCTTTTTGTTTACAAGTCCATAATTTATCTTGGTTTTTACACGGCACGCAGGCAATAACGTCAATATTAAATTTCTTTTTGGTTTGCAAAATTTCAAAAACTTTTAAATCAAACCCTATCGCCATACCAACTAAAAAAGTTTTATATCCGTTGTTTATAAGTTTATCGATAACTTCACTTACTTTTTCATCGGAAAAATCTCTTTTCAAAACTCTATGCCCGGTAAAACAACAAGTTGTTGATAAATCAAAATCTGTCAAAGCGGTTTACTCCTTTCTTTTCCGTTTCCGCGCGGGTATTTATCGGGCGTGTTTTCTATTTTTTCAATAACGTAAATAACTCTTTCTCCTAATTCGTTAGAAAGATTGTATTTATATTCTTTTTTAAGTTTACCACCTAAAATTTTAACGGCGTTTTTAGCAAGGTCCATTTCATTATTAACGCTTTTATAAGCGATAAAAACACCGCCTTTTTTAATAAGTGGCAAAGTGTACTCTGATAAAGTTTGCATATTTGCAACCGCTCTTGCGGTAACCACTTCAAAACTTTCTCTATAATTTTTATCTTTACCAAGATCTTCCGCGCGCTTATTTAAAACTACTGCGTTTAAAGAAAGTTTTTCAATCGCGTATTTTAAAAATTCACACTTTTTACCAACGGACTCTACGAGAGTAAATTTTAAATCTTCCCTTTCTATCATAACAGGGATAGATGGAAATCCACCACCGCTACCTATTTCTATAGCATTTGCGTTTTCAGGGAATAAAAAAGCGCCTTTTAAAGAATCTTCAAAATGTTTTATTTCAATCTCTTTATCATCTTTAATTGACGTTAAATTAAACTTTTCGTTCCACTCTTTTAAAATATTTAAAAATAGTTTTAATTTTTCTTGTTTTTCTTCAGTTTTTAAAAAACCGTTACTTTTTAAAATCTCAAACATACGCTTATTATAACACAAAATTATTAACTTTTCAATTTTTTATTAACTTTAATTTTTCAACGTTGTTTATAACTTTGTTGATAATTTAAAAATTTTATTTTACTTTCTAAAAACCGTTGATTTTTTACTTATTATTATATATAATATATATGTTAATTATATAATTATAGCGTTAATTTATCGTTTATATTTTTTTAACTTTTCAACTTTTTTTCAACTTCTTAAAATTTCTATTTTTTAGCATTTTAAGGTTATTTTTAAAGTTTTCAAGTTTTTTATAAACATATTAACGTTGCCTACTATTATTACTATTTATATCTATAAAAATAAAGGAGAATATTATCTATGAAATTCGTTGTAAACGGAAGTGAATTATCTGAAGCGGTTTCAAAAGTTGTTAAAGCAGTTTCAACAAAAACAACAAATCCAATATTAGAAGGTATTAAGTTAAAAGTAACGGGCGATGAACTTTCATTTTTAGCAACGGATACTGAAATTTCTATTGAAAAAACTATTATTGCATCAACTTTTACCGAAGGTGAAACAGTTGTTCCCGGTAAAATGTTTGCAGAGTTTGTTAAAAAGATAGAAAATGAAGATGAAATAGAATTTACCTTCCTTGATAACCAACTTAAAATAAATTACGGTTCAAGCGAAGGTTTTATTCAAACTTTCCCTGCGGAAGAATTTCCTATTATAAATAAAGATATAAAAGAAAAGTTTTTCTCAATTAAGCAAAAAGAGCTCAAAGAACTTATTTTAAAATCAAGTTTTGCATGTTCTCAAGACGAGGCAAGGCCACTCCTTAAAGGATGCTTGCTTGAAATTGAAGATGATGAAATAACTTCCGTTGCGCTTGACGGGTTTAGGCTTGCTCTTTACAGAAAGAAAATTATTGAAAAGAGTGAAAATTTTAAAATTATCGTAAACGCTAGAACTTTAAACGAAATCGTAAGAATACTCGAAAACGATGAAGACGTTGTTACCATTATCGTTCAAAAGAACGTTTTAATGTGTGAAGTTAACGGAACTATTTTAATTTCTCGTTTATTAGAAGGCGAATACATTGATTATAGAAATATTATAAAGGAAGATTATTTAACTTTAGTTAAAGTAAATAAAAATCAATTTTTAACTGCTATTGATAGAGCTTCCGCTTTAAATACTGACGTTAAAAAGATCGTTAAACTTGATATTAAAGAAAATTATATGTCTGTTTCGTCTTCAAGTGAAGCGGGCAAGATGAACGAAAACGTTATTATTAACCTTGAAGGTAAAGATTTAACTATTTCGTTTAACGCTAAGTTTATTATTGATAGTATTAAAGCTATTGACGATGAATTTATCAATCTTTACTTTAATAATAAGATAAATCCGTGCGTTATTAAGCCTTATTCCGGCAATGATTACTTATATCTTATAGTACCTTTAAGAATAAACGCTTAAAAAGTTTGACAAAAGTTAAAATAAAAAGTATAATCTTTAAGCAACATTAAAATAAAACTTTAAGGAGTTTACAATTATGAAAAGAACTTACCAACCTAAAAAAAGACAAAGAAGTAAAGTACACGGCTTCAGAAAGAGAATGGCTTCTAAAAACGGCAGAAACGTTTTAAAGAGAAGAAGAGCGAAAGGTCGTCATAAACTTTCCGCATAAAATTTTGGAAACAAGACTTAAAAAACAAAAAGATTTTGACGCTGTTTTTAATAAAGGGGATAGAATTTATACTAAAACGGTTACTCTTTTATATATTAAGAAAGAGAGTTTTAAGTTTGGTATAAGTCTATCTAAAAAACACGGCAAAGCCCATTTAAGAAACTATATTAAAAGACTTATTAGGGCTTGCGTTCGTGAAGTTATTAAAGACGGCGTTAATCCATATTATATAGTCGTTTTACCAAAAGTTAGGGAAAATTACGTTTTCAGTGAAATTAAAAACGATATTTTTTATGCTTTAAAGAAAGGAAAAATAATAAGTGATTAAGAAAATACTTTCTCTACCTATAAAGTTTTACCGTAAAACTATTACTCATATATTGCCGTCGAAGTGTATCTTTAAGCCGTCGTGCTCGGAGTATGCTCTTGAAGCGCTAAAAAAGAGAAACGTTTTCGTGGCGATAGGTCTTATAATATGGCGAATACTCAGGTGCAACCCCTTATCTCAAGGCGGTTTTGATCCCGTGCCTGACAGCAAGAAAAATTTAAAATGGGTTCTTTAATTTTTAATTAAAGAATTTAAGGAAGATATGGAATTATTAAACGTTTTAACAAAACTTCCTATTTCGGTATACGATGGAAATTTAGGTAACGTTGAACTTACGGGTCTTACAAAACTCGTTGCAAACATTATCGATAAATTTTCAATCGGTGGTTATATCGCAATAGGTATTCTTTTATTTACGCTACTTCTTAAAATTATTCCACTCCCACTTGATATTTACTCAAGAGTAGCAACCAAGAAGAACGCACTCCGTATGGAACGCATGCGCCCAGAACTTGAAAAACTTCAAAAACAATACGCAAACAATAAAGAACTTTATCAAAAAAAGATGATGGCTCTTTATAAAAAGGAAGGTTATTCCACTTTCGCGTCTTGTTTACCAACGATTTTCACGCTCGTTTTCTTCATTTTGGTAATTTCGGCGTTCAATCAATACTCCGCTTATCATAAAGTTGACGTGTTTAACCAAATGGCAGTTTCTTACAGCCAAGAAATTAGATACGACGATAGAGTTAGCGTTTACGAGTGCACGGTTGACGGTGACGGTAATATTATTAGTCCTGACGTTGAAACCGCAACCCCTATCGCTAAAGAAGATATTAAAGAAGAAAACAAACACTTATACGTTTATTACGTTCAAGACGAAGCTACTTTCAACGCCGTTATGAAAGACGCGCAAGACGCTGCCGCTGAAAAATATTTTGAACTTGCGGATAATCAAAAATTCCTTTGGGTTAGAAATATTTGGGTAGAAGACTTACCGTGGAAAAAGGCTTTCGTTAACAAGCAAACTTATAATAACGCAACGTTTACCTACTCTAAGGGTTGTTCTTGTAAAGGAACTACTATTGAATCAAGCATCAATAACGACCAAGTTTACGATATTTTAACCGGATCTTCTCTTCTTGATGAAGAAAAAGCAAAACCCAACGGTTTCTTAATTTTGGTTGCTTTATCAATCGGTAGTATGTTCTTATCTCAAATCGTAATGAGCAAGTCGCAAAAAGCGCAACTTGAACTTCAATCGGTTGATCAAACTGCTGCTCAAACTAACAAAATGATGAAGTGGATGATGCCTATTATGTTCGGTATTTTCTCGTTCATGTACACGGCGTCCTTCTCACTTTACCTTATCGTAAGCACACTCTTTAGTATGGTTTCAACAGTTATTATCAACAAAATCGTTGAAAGAAAGTTTGTAAAACGCGTTGCTCGCGAAGAAGAAGAAAAGTACAATAAAAGATACGCTCACATATTAAAAAACAAAAATAAAGACGAATAAGAAGGTGTAAAAATGGCTATATTTTACGGCAAGACCGTTGACGAAGCGATTGCAAACGCCCTTTCATCGTTAAACTTAGAAAAAGACCAAGTTGAAATAACCGTTTTAGAAGAAGCGGCAAAAGGCTTTTTAGGCATCGGCTCGCACGACGCTAAGGTTGAAGTTTCTAAAAAGGTTGACGATGGCGAAAGAGCTGCAGATTTTCTTAACGGCATATTTGATATTTTAAAAATCCCCGCAACGACTAATCTTACTGAAAACGGAGATAAAATCGTTATTGATTTAATCACCACCAACCCAACGGCTATTATAGGTTACCGCGGCGAAGTTTTAGATGCTCTTCAAACCTTAGCAGGCGCTGCCGCTAATATCGGGAAAGATGATTATAAGAAAGTTGTTGTAAACTGCGAAAACTATCGCGAAAAAAGAGAAGAAACTTTAAAGGTTTTAGCGCAAAGAGTGGCTGATAAGGCGGTTAAATACGGTAGAAAGTTCTCACTTGAACCGATGAACCCCTTTGAAAGAAAGGTTATTCACTCTGCCCTTAGCGGTGATGAAAGAGTTAAAACCGAATCGGAAGGCGTTGAGCCCAACCGCTATATCGTCGTTATTCCTGAAAACTATAAAGAAGGAACTGACGTTGAGGTTTACGGCAAGCAAAAGCACTCCGAAAAAGAACGCGCGCCTCGTGGTGGCAACAAGCGTTTTGACAAGCGTGACAAAAAAGAAAAAAGCGAAGTTATTCGCCTTGAAAAGAAAACTATCGGCTACGGCACGTTCCTTGGCAATAGCTTAAAAGAAGATTGATAACTTTATAATCGATTGCGGCAAACATTGATTGTTTGTCGCTTTATATTGCAAAAAAGCAATATTATAGTTTATTTAAGGATAAAACTATGGTAAAAACGCATAAAAACGAAGTTAATATGACAACAGGCCCTATTTTTAAAGGGCTTTTACGAATAGCCGTACCAATAATGGTTATGAACGTTTTGCAAAGCCTGTTTAATATGATTGATATGTCAATGGTGGGAAGGTTTGTAAGCGACGGGGCTATGGGCTCGGTTGGCGCTTGCTCAACCCTTATCACTTTGATAACGGGGCTTGTAATCGGCGTTGCAACTGGCTCTAACGTTGTTGTTGCTCGCCATATTGCAAAAAAGGATACGGAAAGCGTTGAAAAGGCGATAGGCACGTCGATAATGATTTCAATAGTTGGCGGTTTAATTCTCGTTTTGGTTGGTATATTCTTTGCTAAAACGTTTTTAAAGTGGATAAATACCGACGAGAGTTTGTTAGACGGCGCTATAACTTATTTCAGGCTCTATTTTATAGGTTGCCCTATCCTTTTATTATATAACTTCTCAGCGGCGATTCTTCGTTCTTCGGGAAACAGTAAAACCCCCATGTATTTTTTAACGCTCGCAGGCGTTATTAAAGTTGTAGCAAACTTTTTACTTTTAAAATACACTAATTTGACTATCGTTGGCGTTGCGGTTGCAACTATCGTTTCTTGGTCAGTATCTGGCGGACTTTGCTTTTACGTTTTATTAAAGGGCAACGGAACTGTTAAGTTTAAATGGTCAAGGCTTAGGTTTTACGGCTCTGAAGTTAAATCTATTTTACATATCGGTATTCCAACGGGTATTCAAACGGGAACTTACGCTATTGCAAACGTTATAATCGCCGCAACGGTTAACACTTTCGGCGCTCATGCAACTGAAGGCATCTCAATCGCTAATACCTTTGACGGAATTATCTATCAAATTGCAATCGCTCCAAGCTTAGCCGTTATGCCTTTCGTTTCACAAAACGTTGGTGTTAATAGTCCAAAACGCGTTAGAGAAACGGTTATTAAAGGTTGCGCGTTAGCGGTGGGAATATGCTCTATCTTTGGCGCGCTCTCGGCAATCTTTTCGGGCCTCCTTTCTTCACTTATCTCTAAAACCCCAGAAGTTATCGCTTACTCTAAACAAAAAATGGTTATAATATCAAGCACCTATTTCCTGTGTGGCGTGCAAGACGTTTTTGGCGCAACCCTTCGCGGTATGGGTAAGCCTATTATCCCAACTATTACGTCACTCATATTCCTTTGTGGAATTAGATTTCCGTGGGTGTTTTTGATATTCCCACTTTATCCAAACTTAACGTTTTTATATCTCATTTGGCCGATCGGTTGGGTGTTAAGCATCATAACGCTTGTTGTTGCGTTCGCAATATCTTTCAAAAAATTCAAACGCTCTTGCATATAGAAAAACCGCCTATAAGGCGGTTTTCTTTTTGCTTTGTTTTTGATAAAAACACAGACAAAGTTTAGTTATAAGGCGTTTAAACGCCACCAAAAGCGGTTGCAACCCCGTTTATTATATCGCATGCAAGTTTTTCAACGAGCCACATTCTAACGCATTGAAGGGCGTTTTTATCGTTTATATTATTTGAAACGATTCCTATTATTGAAACGTCGCCAACGAGCGGTAAGTTTTTGTTAACGCCAAGCCCCGGTTTTATGCCCTGATCGTAAATTTTAACTTGCCCAACGTCTTCCTTGTTTCCAACGGCAGCGTCGATAACGATAATTTTAGATAGCGGGTGCAACGTTTTTATCGTTTGAGAGATAATCGGTATCTCCTTTGCGGTTATCGGGCTATCAAGCGTTCCGTAAACGAAAGCTTTTCCGTCAAGTAGTTTTATAAGTTTTGTTCCAACGTAAGGCCCTAAACTATCACCAACAACCAAATCTGAGCCAATGCAAACGATAATGGGAATTTTTGAGTTATAGTTTTGCCGTAAACATTTTGATATTTCAAAGGAGTTATTTCTTTCTAATGAATTAAAAACGAATTTTATCATAGTGTAATTATTTCCAAAAAAGTTAATATTTATAAATAGATTGAAAATAAACGCTATAAAATTCAAGTCAATATTGACACTTTTTATTTTTAGTGATAAAATATTTATACAATCAAACTTAATAGGAGAAAACAATGTTTAACTTACTTGCAATCTCGCCTGTAGTTGCTCTCGGTGGTTTAAACGTTGCCTTAATCGACCTTATCTTCTTCGGTTTAATGTTAATTGCCATTATAATCGGTATTGCAAAGGGTTTTTTGAGGCAAATTTTATCCATCTTAGGCATTATAGCGGCGATTGTTCTCTCCGTTATCCTTTGCAAGCACTTAGCAGGGCTTATTGAAAACAAAATCCCGTCAATCACCAACGGTGTTTCCGGTATGGTTGAAAAAATCTTCGGCTTAAGTGGCGTTGCAACTAGCGGAACTAAAGAACAAATCATAGAAACTCTTCAAACAACAAAAATCCCGTCTTTCCTTCACTCAATCGTAGCAAATTCTATTATTGAATCGGCAGGCGAACTCGGGCTTACGTCAGTTTTAACCAGATGGGCGCTCGTAGCGATAAGTTTCGTAGTAATATTCATACTTTCACTTATTCTATTTGCCATCGTTAAAAAACTTTTCAAAGCATTAACCAGAATAAAAGCGGTTGGTTTTGTTGATAGAATACTCGGCGCGCTCTTTATGGCGCTTAAGTTTATGGTATTAGCGCTAGTTTTAGTAACCGTACTTTCTGTGTTTATCGACATGAACTCCCTTTTATCCCCCGTTTTAGAAAGCGGAAAACCTGTAAAATCAGTGTTTAACTCGCTAATGACCGCAATTATGGACGCTCCGTTTATCCAAAAACTTTTAATTTAATATTTTAAAACCCGTTGTAATAGCAACGGGTTTTCTTTTGCGTTTAATAACGCATATTAACGAGAAAAAGGATAAAAACACCATATATTGTGGTTTATTAAGGCTAAAACACAAGTATTTTAAAAGCGCGAGAATTAAAATTTAGCGTTAAACCTTAAAAAATAAAGCGCAAATCGTAAAAGTTCACATAAAAAACCTTAAAAACGGTGGTGCAACAACCATATTTAGCGTACAAAATGTTTCACGTGAAACATTGATTTTTAACCAAAAATTTTTACAGTGGACTAAGAGAAAAAATAAGAAAATATCAAAATTTTAAAAATCTCAAAATGTGCGATAAAATCGTTGATTTTGGGTTTTTTATTGCTTAAAAACACCGCAAAAAGTTTCACATGAAACAATTTTTTTAAAGATATAATAGTGTTTAAATTTTTTTTGTTTATTATTGTGCTAAATTGTGCCGTTTTGTGCCTAACATCCTTTCTAAGTCACGCTATTTTTAAACTGCATGGCTCTACTCGGGCTTGTTTAGCGTGTGGTTGTGTTTTCTGGCGTTTCATAGCGGTATCTATGCGTTGTGTTCTTGCGTGGCGATAAGAGTGTTTAATTTTGCTTGGCGATTCAGCGGCAAACGTTTTTTAGAATAAACGCCTTTCGATATCGCTTTGTTTTCGTTTGGTGATAGGTTTGGTTTTAAAATGCAATTTTTTGCGATTGTGATTTAAGGCGTTTCCATATCGTTAGGTTGCGTTTTAGTTTTTGCTTGTTTTCTTTCGTTTTAACTTAATTTAGTTTAATTGTTCTTTTTCTCTTTGCGGGCTTTTATTAAATTTGACGTGAAAATGAAAATCTTTTACGCAACGGTAGAACTTACCATTTTGTTTTTCTGATGCTAAACTTTTGTGAAAAATTTTTTTAAAACCCTTGCTTTTTGGCGCTAAATATTATATAATGCGCTTATAAGATTTTAAAATTATTTTAATGATTTTTTAATAATTATTTATATATTCTTTGTGAATTATACATAATATTTGAGTGAAACCGTTGTTTTTTCGGTTTTGATGTGTTAAAATAGGCATTACCTACTGAACTTTGTTCGGATACACTATAATTTATGCTTACAAGGAGTTTTAATGAAGAAAAAAGGTTTTAAATGGTGGATAATAATTGCGCTAGTTGCAATTGTTGGCGCGATTGTTGTTTTCCGCGTGATTGACAGGATTACGGTTAAAGACGTAACTACTTCAGAATTTTTAAATTACGCTTGCATTAAAGTTGACGGCGCGGGTGACGTTGTTTACGATCCAACCTTAGCAGGTGATGACGAAGCGATTAAAATGGTTGTGGTTGACGATTATAATTTGACTGGTTATATTTACGCTAACGGCAAGTTCGTTGAAAGATACACCACGAGTTACGGTCGTGGTTCGGAAAGCGAATTGTTTGGCGATAGGGTTTTGGATATTTTATCTGCAAACGGCGTTAAAATTGATTACACCGATCCCAACGCAGGCTCGTTCTGGTCTTCACTTATAATGCCGGCTATAATCGTTATTGCGGGCATTATCTTGATAACGGTAATGAGCCGTCAAGTAAACGGATCGAACAAATCTGCGCTTGATTTTGGCAAGACTAAAGCAAGGGTTAGCCAAAACTTAAAAGTTAGGTTTACCGACGTTGCCGGCGCTGAAGAAGAAAAGCAAGAACTTCAAGAAATCGTTGATTTCTTGAAAAACCCCAAAAAGTTTAGCGATCTTGGCGCAAGAATACCCAAAGGCGTGTTGCTCGTTGGCCCTCCGGGAACGGGTAAAACGTTATTTGCAAAAGCGGTTGCGGGCGAAGCGAACGTACCGTTCTTCTCAATTTCGGGTTCGGACTTTGTGGAAATGTTCGTTGGCGTTGGCGCATCGAGAGTTAGAGATTTATTCGCAACGGCAAAAAAGAGTATGCCTTGTATCGTGTTTATTGACGAAATTGACGCGGTAGGTCGTCACCGTGGCGCAGGCCTTGGCGGTGGTAACGACGAAAGAGAGCAAACCTTAAACCAACTCTTAGTTCAAATGGACGGGTTTGACGCTAACGAAGGCATTATCATCATGGCTGCAACCAACCGCGCCGATATTTTAGACCCCGCGCTTTTAAGACCTGGTAGATTTGACCGCCAAATTTACGTTAACGTGCCAGACGTTCGCGGTCGTGAAGCAATATTAAAAGTTCACGCAAGAAACAAACCGCTCGCTCCCGACGTTAACTTTAAAGTGGTTGCGAGAATAACCGCAGGTTTCTCGGGCGCAGACCTTGCTAACCTTTTAAACGAAGCGGCTATCCTTGCTGCAAGAGCGGATAGAAAGTTCATTACTAATATCGACCTTTACGAAGCGATTAACAAAGTGGTTATCGGTCCGCAAAAAAAGAGCAGGGTTGTCACGGAATCGGATAAACGTATCACCGCTTATCATGAAGCGGGCCACGCAATTTTGGCGAGATTACTCCCCGGTTGCGACCCCGTTCAAGAAGTTTCAATTATCCCTCGTGGTATGGCGGCAGGCTACACCATGACAAGACCTGACGACGATAGCAACCATATCGAAAAGAGCAAACTTTTAGACGATATCGTTATGACGCTTGGCGGTAGGGTTGCCGAAGAAATCATTATTAAAGATATTTCCGCAGGCGCGTCAAACGATATAAGCGTGATAACTCAAAGGGCAAGAAAGATGGTTACCGAGTGGGGTATGTCCGATAGAATAGGGCCTGTAAACTACGGTAACGGCGATCAAATCTTTATCGGCAAAGATATGCAAACGAGAGCAGTTTATTCTGAAGAACTTGCAAAGATTATCGATGAAGAAGTTGAAAAGATTATCAAAACCGCTCACGAAAAGGCAACCAAGCTTTTAAAGGAAAACAAATCTAAACTTGATAATATGGCAAGGCTTTTAATTGAAAGAGAAACCATTTATCAAGAAGAAGTTGATATGATTATGGACGGAAAGACCGCTCTTGAAATTATGGAAGTAATGGCTGGGCGCGACGGGCTTGACAAGGAAAACCCGTTCAGAAAAGTTGATTCCGTTTTAGCATCTGAAATAAAGCAAGCGGAACAAAAGGTTGAACAAACCGAAGAAAAGTCAGAAGAAACGAAAGAAGAACCCAAAAACGAATAAAAGGTGAGTAATTTATGGGCAAAATAATATCTTTTTCCAACCAAAAAGGCGGTGTTGGCAAGACGACCACTTGCGTTAACCTTGCATCGTGCCTTGCAAAATACGGCAAAAAAGTTTTGATTATCGATATGGACCCGCAAGGCAACGCCACCACGGGCTTAGGCTTTAACAAAAGCGCAATCAAAAACTCGGTGTATAACGTTTTAATCGACGATAAAAGCGTTAAAGACGTTATCGTTCCAACTAAGATAGACGGGCTTGATATTCTCCCCGCGGGCATTGACTTGGCGGGCGCGGAAGTTGAACTCGTATACGTGAAAAACCGTGAAAAACGCCTTCAAGAAGAACTCAAAAAGATAGAAAAGTATTACGATTATATCGCGATTGACTGTCCGCCGTCGCTTGGGCTTTTGACGATAAACGCGCTAACGGCGTCGGATAGCATTATTATTCCTATCCAGTGCGAATATTTTGCCTTAGAAGGTTTATCGCAACTTATGAACACCATAAAACTCGTTAAAAAGCACCTTAACAAAAAATTAGAGATTGAAGGCGTTTCGCTCACTATGTACGACGGGCGCGCCATCGTTTCCCGCCAAATCGCCGAAGAGATAAGAAAGTTCTTTGATAAAAAGGTGTTTAGAACGGTTGTTCCAAGAAACATTAGAGTATCGGAAGCGCCAAGCCACGGCGTTCCCGTAATGCTTCACGACCCTAAGTGCTCGGGCGCAAGGGCGTACGATGAACTCACAAAAGAGTTTTTACAAAACGAAGAAAAGGCTAAAGGAGAAAATGCAAATGAGCAACAATAAGGGTTTAGGAAAGGGTTTATCCGCTCTTTTTAGTTCAACTGAAGAAGATTACAAAAAGACCTTCGGCGTGACCGAAGAAGATATAAAAACGGGTGTTTTAGAAATCAAACTTTCAGATATTTATCCAAACCCCTCTCAACCGAGAAAGATTTTCGATCCCAAGGCGCTTGATGAACTTGCATCGTCAATTAAAGTTAACGGCGTTATTATGCCTATCGTTTTGAACGAAGACGGTAACGGCAAGTATATGATCATCGCGGGCGAAAGGCGTTACCGCGCGTCAAAAATTGCCGGCAAAGATAGTATTCCCGCAATTATTAAAAATTACGACGAGCGAAAGATAAAAGAAATTTCTCTTATCGAAAACTTGCAAAGAGAAGACCTTAACCCCATAGAGTCGGCAACGGCTATGAAACAACTTATGGACGATTACGGTTTAACTCAAGAAGAACTTAGCGAAAGAATCGGCAAGAGCCGTTCGGCAATCGCTAACACTTTAAGGCTTTTGAGTTTGGACGGACAAGTTATCAAAATGGTTTCCGATGGAAAACTCTCTCAAGGCCACGCGAGAGCGCTCGTAACGCTCCCTATCGACGCGCAAATTAAAATTGCCAAAAAATGCGTTGACGACGGTATGTCCGTTCGCGATATCGAAAGGGAAGTTAAAGATTATTTCAATCCCCCCGAAGAAAAGAAAAGACTTAGAGAAATTAAGAGAAAGCAAGACCAAAGCGCCGAACTTAAAGATTTAATTTCTCGTATGCAACAAGTTCTCGGCACGAAAATTCAAGCAATCGGCAACGACAAAAAGGGTAGAATTTATATCGATTACTACACCACTGACGACCTTGATAGAATTTGCGACATCATAGAATTTTTGGAGAAAAATCAATCAAAAATTCGTTGATGCTTTGCAAAGCAAAATATCATTGAATACTTAGAAAAAAATCAGTCGAAAATTAGATAAAAAAAAGGAAGCGTCGCTTCCTTTTTAACTGCTATGTTAAAGTTTACTAAATTTGAAGAAAAACATTTAAGGAAAATACAATCTTACACGAAAAATAGCCCGTATAACGTATGCGATTTATCCGCAGGCGTTCTCTATATGTGGAACGACGTTTACAATCTTTCTTTTTCTGAGTTTGACGAAACGCTCATTTTAAAATGCCATTTCAAAAACAAGATAACGGCGTTCTTTTTGCCGATAGGTAAAAATTTTGAAGGGGCGATTAAAGAGATTGAAAGATACGCCGTTGAAAATTCTATCCCCCTAAAATTTATGTGCGTTGAAGAAGACTTTTTGCCGTTTTTTAACAACCGTTACGGCGAAAATTTGACGGCGGAATACGATAGAGATTTCAGCGATTACCTATACGACTATGAAAAACTGCTAACTTTAGTTGGTAAAAAGTTTAGCGGACAAAGAAACCATATTAACGCTTTCAACAAAACTTATCCTAACGCCAAGTTTAAAAAACTTACTAAAAAAGATCTTCCAAAAGTCAAAGAGTTTTTAAAGGAATATAAAAAGGAACACACGGGCGGTGGTAGAATTGAAAGAAACGAGTTTTTAAACACTTTAAAACTCGTTGACAATTTGCGCTTAGCAAACTACGAAGGCGGTTATATGCAAGTTGACGGCAAAATGGTATCCTTTTCAATCGGCGAATACGCGGGAAACTCGCTTATTATCCATATTGAAAAGGCTCTCAAAAACTACCGTGGCGTTTATCCAACCACCTTTAATAGCTTTTTAAAACTTTGCAAAAAAGACGGTATAACTAAGATAAACCGCGAAGACGATTCGGGCGATTTAGGGCTTAGAACTTCAAAAACGCAGTATCAACCGGAAAGGCTCGTTCACAAATATTTTATAGAGATAAAAAAACCTATGAAAATTAAAACCCCGCCTAAAATAGTGGGCAATAGGGTGGTTTTATCAAAAATAACGGAAGAAGATAAAGATTTTTATTTTAAACTTTACACGGCAAAATCGCTTAACAAATACTGGGGATACGATTATAATAAAGATATTGAAACCCCAACGCCCAACGCCTTTTACGAAATGCAAAAGCGTGATTTTAAAAACAAGGACAACCTTTGCTTGATTATCCGCGATAAAAAAACGGGTTTACCGCTCGGCGAAGGCGTGCTCCATAATTTTACCTATGACGGCAAGGTTGAAATAGGCGTTAGGCTTATTAGAAAATATCACGGCTTAGGCTTCGCGACCGAGAGCGTTAAACTGCTTATCGACTACGCGAAAACAGAGCTTAACTTAAACCCCGTTTCAAAGTGTTATATAAAGAACGAAAAGTCTTTTAAAATGCTTACTCGCGCAGGGTTTAAAGAAGAAAAAAGAGATAAAAAATTTATATATTTTAATATTTAAAGGAAATTTAATATCATGCTAAAAGACACTTTTAATGCAAAGGCATTAACCCGCGCTGGAATAATCGGCGCGGTGTACGTCGTTTTAACCATGGCGCTTTTCCCGTTATCTTTCGGGGCGGTGCAGGTTAGAATTTCCGAAGGGCTTACCCTTCTTCCGCTTATCTTTCCAGAAAGCGTGTTGGGGCTCACCGTCGGATGTTTAATATCTAACTTGTTTGGAAACGGCGTTATTGACGTAGTATTTGGAACACTTGCAACGTTTATTTCGGCAATTCTAACAAGGCTCGTTGCAAAAAACATCAAGAAAGATTTCTTGAAGATTTTGGTGGGAGGAATTTTCCCAGTCGTTATCAACGCGGTGGTAATTCCCTTTACTTTTTTGGCAATAACCGAGAGTTTTTCGGTATATCTTATATCCGCAGTTCAAATCTTTATAGGGCAAGCGCTCGCCGTGTACCTTTTCGGCGCGCCGATGTTTTACGTAATAAAAAAAGGTAGCAAATAACGCTACCTTAATTTATTTTAAACTCTTTTAAACGGTTTGTACATAAGGGTGAAAAAGAGCACCCAAAGCCCCGCCAAGCCAACAAGCGAATAGATAATTCTCGGAATTATACCCGCGCCAAGTAAAAAGGCAACGGGATTAAAGCCGAAAAGACCAACGCTTAGCCAAACGATTGCGCCAACGATTACCAGAATAAAAGCAATAATACTTGTAATCTTCATAAATACCCCCTTTACTTTAATTATGGGTGTATTTAAAATTTTTATACGTCAATATTTTCAAGCAAGAAAACGTCGAAAGAAACGCTATCGATAAAATCATCGGGCTTGAATTTAACGAAGTTGAACTGGTTATAACTATCGCTATGGTATTTGATAATTATCGGCGTTGCAATATCTAAACGTCGGCAAATCTCGCTAACGTGGAAGTAAAATTCGCTCGGATCATATTCCGCAACGTTTTTGTAAGTTAAACTTTTAATCGTTTTATGATTCTTGATAAGTTTTGCTGAAATTTGTACCATACGGCTATTATAACACAAACTTTAAAAAAAGGAAACGAAAATGGAAAATAAACAAATTTCCGAAAGGGTAATTGAAAGACTGCCAAAGTATTATAGGTACTTAAAAGATTTAAGTAGCAGTCAAATAGAGCGGGTTTCGTCAAAAACCATTTCAACGGCTCTCAATATAACCGCATCGCAAGTCCGCCAAGACCTTATGCACTTTGGCGGTTTTGGTCAAACGGGAATAGGTTACGACGTTGAGTTTTTAAAATCTGCCATGCAAGAAATTTTAGGGCTTAACAAACGCCACACCGCAATCGTTATAGGCGGTGGTCGTATCGGTCAAGCGCTTATTAGTTACAAGGGTTTTGCCGACGAGAACGTTTTCGTTACCGCCGTGTTTGACGTTGAAACTGAACATTTAAAAACCCTTTCGGGCGTTTCCGTTTTAAACGTTTCGGAACTTGAAAACTATCTATCTCTCAACAAAACGGATATAGCCATTATTTCCGTTCAGAAAGAGTATGCCGAGCAAATGGCAAAGCGAGTTATTTCCCTTGGCGTTAAATCAATTTGGAATTTCGCCCCTATCGACCTTAATTTTGGCGACGGCGTTGTTTGTGAAAACATAAACATGAGCGAAAGTTTAATGCGACTTATTTATAAGAGTTCAAGGTAAAATAAACCCCGACGAAAAGTCGGGGTTGTTTTATTATAAATTTAAAAGTTTTATTGCGTTTTTGTGAGTTACTTTATCGTATATATCTTTAGATATAACGTTGTTTGCAAGTAGCGAATTGATAAAGTCAACGTGTGGGTATTTTACCGTTTTGTTGCACATATCCGTTCCAAAATAAAGCCTATCTTGAAATTCTGTAAAGAATTTTTTAGTGTATTCTAAATTTCTTGATAACGCTTGAATAGGCGAGCCGTCAGACAAATCACAATGAAGGTTTTCATACCTTCTGAGTAGTACTGGAAGAACGCCTTCTTCACGGCTTTCCGTTCCGCGAACGCCAACTTGATCAGTTCCTTCAAAATTGAAAACGTAACCCCTTTCTGCCGGAGTTTGCAAACGGAAAAGTTCCGCCCAAAAACAAGGCCCGTGCCCAAAAATTTTAAGTTTGGGGAAGCGTTGGAGCGTTTGCTCTAAGCCGGGAAGCCCCGCATCGTCGTACAAGCCAAAGTCGCCGTCTTTTACGATAGAACCGTCGTACACGATAGGCAGTTCCACGTCTTCAGCGGCGCGAAAAAGGTTTTGAACTTTCAAGTTTGTTATCTCTAAGTTTGGCATAACTTCGCCTATTCCTTTGCAACCCTTGTTTTTATAATAATCTAAAACTTTATGGAGCGGAGCGTTCGGCGAATTAGTCATCGCTCTAGGGTCTATATTACAGTAAGGAATAAATTTATCGGGATAGGCGTTACAAATTTCCAAAATCTCGTCGTTAGACTGCGGAAAATAGATTTCCGAGTTTACAACGGGGAGTAAAACCGCCTTATCAATACCCATTTCCTTATTGATTTTTATAAGTTCTTCGGGGTTACAAAACGGCGTTACGAACGGAACGGGGTTTTTATAACAATGTGAGTGAATATCAATAATCATAACAACACCAAAACAGTTTTATTTTCATTATTATATAACAACTTGTTCTTTTTTGCAATACTTAAAAAGCACGGCGGTTGCCGTGCTTTTTGATTGATATTTAATTATAACTTGATAATTTCTTGTCCGCCCATGAACGGTCTTAAAACTTCGGGAACGGTAATAGAACCGTCAGCATTTTGATATTGTTCAACAAGAGCAGGGAATACACGGCTTGTTGCTAAGCCCGAACCGTTAAGGGTGTGAAGGTAATTAGGTCTACCAGTTTCCTTATTTCTATATCTCGTGTTGTTTCTTCTTGCTTGATAATCTCTTGCGTTAGAAACAGAAGATACTTCTTTGAAGATGCCCATTGACGGTATCCAAACTTCAACGTCGTAAGTTCTTGCCATTGACGCAGAACAGTCGCCCGCTGCAAGTTTAGATAAGCGGAAGTGAAGCCCTAACTTATCCATAAGCGAGCAAGCCTTGTTAACAAGTTCTTCAAAAGCCTTGTCAGATTGTTCGGGAGTGGTGTATTGCACCATTTCAACTTTGTTAAATTGATGGCCTCTTATCATACCGCGCTCTTCCGATCTTGCCGAGCCTGCTTCTTTACGATAGCAAGGCGTGTAAGCAAAGAACTTAAACGGAAGTTTGTCTTCTTCAACGATTTCGCCTGCGTAAAGGTTAACGAGCGCCGTTTCAGCGGTGGGAAGCATAAATCTGTTCTTCTTTCTATCCTCGTCAACGTCAAGCCAGTAAACTTCATCGGAAAATTTGGGGAATTGACCTGCGCCAAAGCCACAGTTATAAGAAAGTTGGTGCGGGGGAAGAATAAATTCATAACCGTCGCTTAAATGCTCGGAGATAAAGAAGTTTAAAAGCGCCCATTCAAGCCTTGCGCCGTCACCACGGTAAGCCCAGAAGCCGTTACCTGCAAGTTTAACGCCGCGCTCGTAATCGATAAGCCCGTTTTTAACGCAAAGGTCAACGTGGTTTTGAACGGGGAAGGAAAATTCAGGCATCTTGCCGTAAACTTTAACGACTTCGTTCGCTTCTTTTTCGCCTGCAACCAAGTCTTCATCGGGCATGTTGGGAAGACAAGCAACAAAGTTGAAAATCTTTTCGGAAATTTCGTTAATCTTAGCGTCACCATCGGTAATCTTATCGCCGATTGCTCTCATTTCAGCAAAGATATTTTCAACGGGAAGACCTTGCTTTTTAAGTTTGGGAATTTCCGCCGAAACTTTGTTTCTTTCAGCCTTTAACGCTTCAATAGATTGAAGTAAAGCGCGTTTTTCTTTATCCCAAGAGATAAGTTCAGAAAAGTCAACGTCGCAACCTTTCTTTTTAAGCGAAGCTTGAACGTAATCAGGTTTTTCAATAATGAGTTTAATATCTATCATAAAACTCTCCTAATCAAAAGTTTTTATTTAGTATATAACGAATAAAAAAATTTTGCAAGCGTAAAACCGCCAAAAAAATTAAATGCGTTAAAATTATTGCCTTTTTTTTGCCGTTGTGCTACAATAATTACACAATATATAAACCGTTTCGGAAAAGAGTAACTTTTTTCCTTAGGCTAAAGAGAGTGGGGTTAGGTGAAAGCCCACGCCGAAAGTAAAAGTGAAAGTGCGTTCCGTTGTTAAGGGGGATTAACTATCCACGGGTAGCGCCGTTATAGGCTAAACGAGAGTATTTTTGATACTAAATTAAGGTGGAACCACGCTAACACGTCCTTATGTCTTTGGCATAAGGGCTTTTGTTTTTTAAAGGAATTTATGAATAAAGCACTTAAACTTGATATTGACGCGGCTATGCGCAACGACCCTGCGGCAAGGACTCGCTTTGAAGTTCGCCACACGTATTCGGGCATAAAAGCGCTTATAATGCACCGTAGGGCAAACTTTTTCTACCGCCACGGCTGGAAATTTTTGGCAAGGTATATTTCGCAAAAGGCAAAGCGCAAAACGGGCATTGAAATTCACCCCGCGGCAACTATCGCTCCGGGCGTGTTTATCGACCACGGCGCAGGCGTGGTTATAGGCGAAACGGCGGTAGTTGAAGAAGGCGTTGTAATTTACCAAGGCGTAACGCTCGGCGGTACGGGTAAAGATAAAGGCAAAAAGCGCCACCCAACCGTAAAGAAAGGCTCGGTAATAAGCGCGGGCGCAAAAGTTCTTGGCGGAATAACCGTTAACGAATACTGTAAAATCGGCGCAAGTTCGGTAGTACTGCAAGACGTTCCCGCATATTCTACGGTAGTGGGTATTCCCGGCAAGGTAATAAAGACCAACGGCAAAAGAATTGATCAAGACTTAGAGCAAGATAAACGCGACCCCGTTATTGAAGAAATCAATCTTTTGAAAGAAAAAATCAAAGAACTTGAAAAAAAATTAGAAGGTAAATAATATGAAACTTTACAACACTTTATCAAGAAAGAAAGAAGAATTTAAACCGATGGACGGATCGGACACCGTTAGAATGTATTCTTGCGGTCCTACCGTATATAACTACGCGCACATAGGCAATTTGCGCACGTACGTTTTTATGGACTTACTCCGCAGAGTTCTCCGCTTTGAAGGCTATAACGTTAAAGGCGTTATGAATATAACCGACGTTGGGCACTTGACTGACGACGGGGATAACGGTGAAGACAAGATGGAAAAAACCGCCCGTGAGCAAAAGAAAGACCCTTGGCAAATCGCAAAGTACTATACCGAGATTTTTATGAAAGACTTCGGTAGGCTCAATATCGGCGTTCCCGAAATCGTTTGCAAAGCAACCGATTATATCGGTGAAATGATTGAATACGTTGAAGGCTTGGTTGAAAACGGTTACGGCTACGAAACTGACGACGGCATTTATTACGATATTTCAAAGTTCAAAGACTACGGTCAACTTTCCGGCAACACGCTTGACGATTTAAAGGCAGGCGCAAGAATTGAAGTTAACGACGGTAAAAGAAACCCTTACGACTTTGCTATTTGGAAAAAAGCGCCCAAGGAACACATTATGCAATGGCCTAGCCCTTGGGGTCAGGGTTATCCCGGTTGGCATATTGAATGTTCCACGATGTCAAGAATTCATTTAGGCGACGTTTTTGATATTCACACCGGTGGCGTTGACCATATCCCCATTCACCACGAAAACGAAATCGCTCAAAGCGAAGGTTTAACGGGCAAAAACCCCGCTAAATTCTGGGTTCACGGCGACTTTATGCTCGTTGACGGCGGAAAGATGAGTAAATCACTCGGCAACACTTACACGATAGATCAACTTATCGAAAAAGGCTATTCGCCTATGGTGTTTAGATTTTTCTGCTTAAACGCTCACTACCGCAAAAAATTAAACTTCACTTTCGACGGTATGGACGGGGCTAAAGTTTCTTACGAACGCTTATGCTCGGCGCTTTTAAAGCACAAAAATTCCCCCGCAAAAACGGACGAAGTCGTGCTTGAAAAATATAAAAAAGAATTCCTTGAAGATATCGGCGATGATTTAAACGTTCCCTCCGCTCTCGGCATTTTATTCACAATGGTAAAAGAGCCTGCGTCTAAAGATATTTACGATTTAGCGCTCGATTTTGATAGGGTGTTCGGTTTGAGCCTTGATAAAATCGAAGACAAAAAGTCCGATGATATTCCCGCAGAAATCATTGAAAAAGCCGAAAAAATGCAATCTGCGAGAGCCGAAAAGAACTGGGCGGTTGCCGACGCGTTAAGAGCGGAAATCGGAGAACTTGGTTATATCGTCAAAAACACTAAAGACGGTTACACCATTGAAAAGAAATAATTTAAAACCCAAACATAAAACGCGTTCGGTTAGGAAGTTCCTATTAGGGAATTTTAATAGTAAATAAAAGTGTAGCCCACCAAACTTTGCAAAAAGCAAAATATGGTGGGCTTTTCTTATCCAAAAAAGATTAAGTTAATGTAGTTGTATTTTTAGCCTTGTGGCTAAAAGTGATATGCAAAACAAGTTTTGCGTGATATTTTGACTTGCAGTCAAAGTGATATTAAATAAATCCACAACTTGCCGTCAGGCAAATATAACTGCCAAGGCAGTTGGCGTTCGCAACTAAAGTTGCTCGGCAACACCGCCGTAGGCGATATCACTTGCCGTTAGGCAAATATCACAAATCCGTTTACGGATTTATTTAGTTGCCGAATCCCTTGCAGGGGCTCGGCTTTGAGCGCGTTTTTTTATTTATAAAAAATATTTAAAAAAATCACCGAAAAATGCGTTAAAACGCTATGCTATATAAAAAATTTGTGTTATAATAACGTTGTACGTAGCGGAAAAGGGTAATTTATGCCCCGTTTTACCGCTTTTGATTTTGTAAAACATTGTTAATTTTTTAACAAATAAAAGCAGGAGAATATTATGAAAAGAAAAATCACAATTATCGGCGCAGGCGCAGTAGGTTCTACTATCGGTTATCTTTTAGTTGCTCAAGGCACGGCATCTGAAGTAGTGTTTATTGACGTTAACAATGATAAGGCGCTTGGCGAAGCAATGGATATTTATCAAGCAACTCCGTTTCTAAACCCCGCAATCGTTAGAGCAGGTACTTATGAAGACGCTAAGGGTTCGGATATCGTTATTATCACGTCTGGCGTGGCAAGAAAGCCCGGTCAAACGAGAATTGACCTTGCTCAAATCAACGTTAATATCATCAAGAGCATTGCTCCTCAAATCACAGCGGTTTGCCCCGATTCTTTATACGTTATCGTTGCTAACCCCGTTGACGTTTTGACTTATACTTTCCACAAGGTTACAAATATTCCCGCAAACAGAATTATCGGTTCGGGTACTAGCCTTGATACTGCAAGGCTTAGAACGAAGCTTTCTGAAATTTATAAAGTTTCTCCCTTGCAAGTAGATGCGGACGTTTTGGGTGAACATGGTGACACTTCTTTCGTTCCTTGGTCTAAAGTTAAAATCGCAGGCGTTAATATCGACGAGTACGACAAGGTTATCACCAACCCTGAAATGAAGGTTGAACCTTACGATAAAGAAGACGTTGCTGAATATATCAGAAAGTCGGGCGGTATTATCATTTCGAGAAAGGGCGCAACTTACAACGGCGTTGCCGCAGCGGTTGCTTACATTTGCAAGTGCTTATATTCGGGCGTTGATACCGTCGTTTGCGTTTCCGTTTTATTAAAAGGCGAATACGGTATTGAAGACGTTTGCATTTCAATCCCTTGTGTTCTTGGAACTGAAGGTATCAAAACAACCCTTACTCCCACTTTAACTAAGGAAGAAACTGAAAAACTCGTTGCATCTGCTAACGCTATGAAGGAAGTTATTTCCGCCGTAAATTGTAAGTAGACCTTTTAGCCTCTGGCTAAAAATACCACTTTACGCTTCGCGTAAAATATAACTTGCCGACAGGCAAATACCACTTACCACAAGGTAAATACCACTTTACGCTCTGCGTAAAATCTCACTTACCGCAAGGTAAATACCACTTGCCGTAAGGCAAATCAAAGGAGTTACTATGGAATATCGTATTGAAAAAGACACGATGGGCGAAATGCAAGTCCCTGCGGATAGGTATTGGGCAGCCCAAACTCAAAGAAGTTATCAAAACTTCCGCATCGGCGGAGAAGTAATGCCACGCGAAATCACTCACGCTTTCGGCATACTTAAAAAGGCGGCGGCTTACGCTAACAATCGCCTTGGAAAACTTGATAATGAAAAACTTACCGCTATATCTCAAGCGTGTGACGAAGTTATTTCGGGCAGTTTGAACGACCATTTCCCCCCTCGTTGTTTGGCAAACTGGCTCAGGCACTCAATCTAACATGAACGCCAACGAAGTTATCGCAAACCGCGGTAATGAAATCGCAGGCAAAAAACTTCTTCACCCCAACGACGATATCAATAAGAGTCAATCGAGTAACGATACTTTCCCAACGGCTATGCACATTGCGGCGGTTATCGCAATCGAAGATAAACTTTTCCCTGAAATCGACGCGCTCATTGAAGTTTTTAAACGTTTAGAAAAGGAAAACGAAGGAATCGTTAAGAGTGGTAGAACTCACCTTCAAGACGCTGTTCCCGTAAGTTTCTCTCAAGAAATCAGCGGTTGGAGAAATATGCTCGAAAAAACTAAGGGCATGCTTGAACTTTCTCTCCCCGGTCTTAAAGAACTTGCGCTCGGCGGTACGGCGGTAGGCACGGGCTTAAACGCTCCCAAGGGTTTTGACGTTGCCGTTGCCGAAGAGGTTTCCCGCCTTACTGGAAAAACTTTCAAGACTGCTGAAAACAAATTCCACGCTTTAACCGCAAAAGACGAAATCGTGTTTGCTCACGGCGCGCTCAAAGCGCTTGCTTGCGACCTTATGAAGATTGCAAACGACGTTAGGTGGTTATCTTCAGGTCCTCGTTGCGGTCTTGGTGAAATCTTTATTCCTGAAAACGAACCCGGCTCGTCTATAATGCCTGGTAAAGTTAACCCGACTCAATGCGAATCGATGACTATGGTTGCAGTTCAAGTTATGGGTAACGACGCGGCAGTTGGCTTTGCATCGTCGCAAGGCAATTTTGAACTTAACGTGTTCATGCCCGTTATCATTTATAACTTCTTGCAATCGGCAAGGCTTTTAGCAGACGGTATTCGTTCGTTCAACTTAAACTGCGTTTCGGGCATTAGAGCAAACAAGGAAAAAATGAACCACAACCTTTACAACTCACTTATGCTCGTTACCGCGCTTAACCCCTATATCGGTTACGAAAACGCGGCAAAGACTGCTAAACTTGCTCACAAAGAAAACATAAGCTTAAAAGAAGCGTGCGTATCGCTCGGTTTCTTATCGGCTGAAGAATTTGATAAAGTGTTCAAACCTGAACAAATGGTGTGATTATGAAATTTTGTTATTATCCGGGTTGTACCCTTAGAACTAAAGCAAAACAATTAGATATCTACGCAAGAAAATGCCTTGAAAAATTAGGCGTTGACTTTGAAGAGATTAAAGAGTGGCAATGTTGCGGAGCGGTTTACCCCGTTTCTAAAGACGAAGTTGCTACTAAACTTTCAGCAGTTAGAACTTTAGCAAGCGCTAAAGAACAAGGCGGAAAACTCCTTACCTTATGTTCTGCTTGCCACCACGTTTTAAAAAGAGTTAACTGCGATATGAAAAACGATGCAAACATCCGTTTAAAAGCAAACAACTATCTTGCTCTCGATGAAGAATACGTTGGCGAAACGGACGTTGTTCATTTCCTTGAACTTTTAAGAGATTACGTTGGCTTTGATAAAATTAAAGAAGCGGTGGTTAACCCCTTGAAAGGTCAAAAAATCGGCGCGTACTACGGTTGTTTACTCCTTCGCCCAAGCGAAACTTTGGCGTTCGACAACCCCGAAAATCCGAGAATCATTGAAGATTTCATTTCGGCAATCGGAGCAACGCCTGTAAATTACGCGTTCAAGAACGAGTGCTGTGGCGCGTACGTTTCCACCACTCAACAAGACTTAGCCGTTAAAAAGAGCCACAAGGTAACCGATTCTGCAAAGGCAGCGGGCGCTGAAAAACTCGTTACGGCTTGCCCCTTATGTATGTATAATCTTACCGAAAATGGTAACGGCGAAGTTCCCGTATATTATTTTACCGAACTTCTTGCTGAAGCGCTCGGCGTAAAGGAGTAAGATATGGATAGAAAAGAACAAGCAAAACTTATAAGAGAAAGAAGTGGAACGGACGTTAGAAAATGTATGAAATGCGGTAAGTGTTCGGGTAGATGCCCCGCTTACGCTGAAATGGATATCAAACCCCATCAGTTCGTTTCCTATATAGAAAAAGGCGAAGTTGAAAAACTTTTAGAAAGCAAATCGTTATACACTTGTTTAAGTTGCTTTGCGTGTGTTGAAAGATGCCCCCGTGGCGTTGCTCCCGCAAACGTGATTGAAGCCGTTCGCCAAGAAGTTATCAGGGCGCAAGGCGGAAATAAAGTTCAAGCGGAAAATATCCCCGCTATCGTTGACGAAGCAATTCCGCAACAACTTCTCGTAAGTATGTTCAGAAAATTCAATAAGTAAAAGGAAGAATATAATGCAAAAGATTGGTGTATTTGTGTGTTGGTGCGGTAGCAATATCGCAGCAACCGTAGACGTTAAAAAAGTTGCGGAAGTTTTAAAAGCCGAACCCGGCGTTGTTATTTCCGAAAACTATCAATACATGTGTTCTGAAAACGGCCAAGCGCTTATCCGCAACGCCATTAAAGAACACGGCTTAACGGGTATCGTAGTATGTTCTTGTTCTCCAAGAATGCACGAAGCAACCTTTAGAAAGACTGCTGAAAGCGCAGGTCTTAACCCCTATATGGTTGAAATCGCTAATATCCGTGAACAATGCTCTTGGATACATAAAGATATTGAAGAGGCAACCGAAAAGGCTATCATCTTAGGTAGAAGCGCAATCGCTAAGTTAAAACTTAACGCTCCGCTCACTTCCGGTGAAAGCGCGGTTGTTAAAAGAGCGCTCGTTATCGGCGGTGGTATTGCAGGTATTCAATCTGCTCTCGATATTGCCGAAGCGGGTTACGAAGTTGATATCGTTGAAAGCGCGCCGACTATCGGCGGTAACATGGCGAAACTCGATAAGACTTTCCCCACTCTCGACTGCGCGGCTTGTATTTTAACGCCGAAAATGGTTGATTGCGCTCAAAACGAAAATATCGACATTATGACTTTTAGTGAAATCGAATCGGTTAAAGGTTTCGTTGGTAACTTTAAAGTTCAAATTAGAAGAAAGGCTCGTTTCGTTGACGAAAAGAAGTGTACGGGTTGTGGCGTATGTATGCAAAAGTGCCCGTCAAAGAAAGGCAAAAACGAGTTCAATATGGGGCTTAACAATCGCCCTGCAATCTATATTCCGTTTGCTCAAGCGATCCCCAACGTTGCAATCATCGACCCCGAACAATGCTTAAAACTCAAAAACGGCAAGTGCGGTCTTTGCGCTATGCAATGCCAAGTTAACGCTATCGACTATACTCAAAAAGACGAGATTATCGAAAGGGAATACGGCGCTATCGTAGTTGCAACCGGTTATAAGCCCATTTCACTTGAAAACTTCAACGAGTATGGTTACGACACTTATAAAGACGTTGTTACTTCGCTTGAACTTGAAAGACTTATGAACGCAGCAGGCCCGAGTGACGGTCACTTAGTTCGCCCCTCCGACCATAAAGAACCCAAGGTTATCACCTTTATTCAATGCGTTGGTTCAAGAGATACGTCTGGTTGCGGTAAGCCGTACTGCAGTAAGATTTGCTGTATGTACACTGCAAAACACGCAATGCTTATTCGTGAAAAATACCCTAACACCGAAGTTCACGTATTCTATATCGACGTGAGAACGCCTGGTAAGAACTACGACGAGTTCTTCCGTAGAGCAGTTGAACAATACGGCGTTGACTATATCAAGGGTATGGTTGGTAAAGTTTACGAAGAAAACGGCAAACTTATGGTTCAAGGTTCTGACCTTATAAACAATGAACAAGTGGTTATCCCTTCAGACTTAGTAGTTCTTGCAGCGGCAATCGAACCCAACCCGTCGGTTAGAAAGATTGCAACGATGGTAACTGCAAGTATCGATACCAACAACTTCTTAACCGAAGCGCACGCAAAACTTCGCCCAGTAGAAAGCCCGACGGCAGGTATTTTCTTATCGGGTGTTTGCCAAGGACCTAAGGATATTCCCGAAACGGTTTCTCAAGCAAGCGCTTGCGCGGCTAAGGTAGTTGGCTTATTATCTAAAGACAAACTTAAATGTAACGCTTGCGTTTCTCACAGTGACGAAATGCTTTGTACGGGTTGTTCCGTATGCGCGAACGTTTGTCCTTACGGCGCTATTACTTACGTTGATAAAGAATTTAGAATCGGCGGTGGTAAAACCGAACTTAGAAGAGTTGCATCAGTTAACGAAGCGGTATGTCAAGGTTGTGGCGCATGTACGGTTGCTTGTCCTTCCGGCGCTATGGACCTTAAGGGATTTAGCAACAAACAAATTATGGCGGAGGTAGACGCGATATGCAAGAGATGAATAACGAAAAGAAACCTTTAATCGTTGCGTTCTGTTGTAACTGGTGTAGTTACGCGGGCGCTGACCTTGCAGGCTCGTCAAGACTTTCTTACCCTGCAGACGTAAAGATTATTAGAGTTCCCTGCTCGTGCAGAGTTAACCCTATGTTTATTTTAAAAGCTTTCCAAAGGGGAGCAGACGGCGTTATTATTTGTGGTTGCCACCCCGGTGACTGCCACTATACGACCGGTAACTATTACGCTAGAAGAAGAATGAGTTTACTTTTCAGTATGCTCGACTATCTCGGCATTGAAAGAGAAAGAACTCGCGTTGAGTGGGTTTCGGCAGCGGAAGGCGCAAAATTCTCCGCCGTTATGAACGACTTTGCGGGTAAAATTGCTGAGCTTGGCGAAAACAAGAGATTGGAGGATTTAAGATGCAAAGATTAAAAACCGCTATGATTGAAAAGGCAACCGCGCTTTTAACTTCTGGCGAAGTATCAAAAGTTCTCGGCTGGAAGAAAGGCGAACTCGGCTTTGACGTTGAGCCTGCCGTATTTACGAGCGTTGACAGTTTAGTTGATTTTACTTACGATGCGTTCTGCGGCGCAAACCTTTCCAAGTATTTAGTAGAAGAAAGCAAAAAAGAAGGCAAGATTTTAGTTTTCTTAAAACCTTGCGACAGTTATAGTTTTAACCAACTTATTAAAGAACACAGAATTAAAAAGGAAAACGTTTATACCGTTGGTATTGAGTGCCAAGGCAAAGTAGATCCTTACAAACTCAAAGAAAACGGCATTGAATTCGTAACCGACGCTAGCGAAACGGTTGATACCGTTACCGTTAACGGCAAAGAATTCAAAAAGGAAGAAATTATCCTTGGAAAGTGCTTAACTTGCACCAAGAAACTCCTTTCTTATGACGACGTTATTTCCTTTAACGAAAAGCGCGAACCTTCTCTTGACCGTTTTGAAATGGTTAAAAAGTTAGAAGCGATGACCGCAGACGAAAGATATGCTTTTTGGAAAGACCAACTTTCCAACTGTATCCGTTGTAACGCTTGTAGAAACGTTTGCCCCGCTTGTACTTGTACTAAATGCGTTTTCGATAACGACAATTCGGGTATAGCAAGCAAGGCAAATAGCGATAGTTTTGAAGAAAAGATGTTCCACATCATAAGAGCGTTCCACGTTGCAGGCAGATGTACCGACTGTGGCGAGTGTTCAAGAGTATGCCCCCAGCATATCCCCCTTCACTTACTCAACAGAAAGTTTATCAGCGATATTGATAGACTTTACGGTGAATACCAAGCGGGTGAAGACACCGAGTCCAAAGGTCCGCTTACGAACTACACCACGGGCGACGTTGACCCGAGTGACGTTTTCGGAGGTAAGTAAGATATGAAAAAGATTGCTTTATCAAATATCGACTTATTATATAAGGAAATCGCGGGCGCGCAAGAACTTTACCTTCCCGTAAAAGTTGCAGGCGCAACCAACTTCAAAAAGTTTGAAGACGGCGTTGAAGTGGATATCAAATCTTTACAAACGGTAAAATCTGCAAAAGATTTATTCTTCCCGCAAAGTGAAGATATGATGGAATTTAAAACTTCGGGTAAATCTATCGAAGTTATCGACGCAAGAAAGAAAGCCGAGCCTTTCGTTTTATTCGGCGTTCGCGGATGTGACCTTAAGAGTTTTGAAGTTTTAGACAAAGTGTTCCTTGCCGAACCCGTTGACACAATGTATCAAGCAAAGCGCGAAGCGGTAACCGTTGTAACTCTTGCTTGTAACAACCCCGAAACTTCGTGTTTTTGTAAGGTATTCGGCGTAGACGCGTCAAATCCTAAAGGTGACGTTCAAGCCACTATCGTTAGCGACGAAATGCACTTTGAAGCGCTTACTGAAAAGGGCGAAAAACTCTTATCGAGTTTGAAATGTTTAGAAGATTGCGAAGGTAAGGGCGTTGAAGAAGAAAAGGCTCAAATCAAAGAAAAAATCGACGCGTTGCCGTTTGTAAACCTTGACCTAACTAACTTCAAAGGCGAAAACCTTATGGAACTTTTCAACAGACCCGAGTGGGAAGAACTCTCCAAGGCTTGCTTAGGTTGCGGTACTTGCACTTTCGTATGTCCGACCTGTCAATGCTTTGATATTAGAGATTTCCAAACCAACGCAGGCGTTAAGAGATTTAGATGCTGGGACTCTTGTATGTATTCCGAATTCACCAAAATGGCGGCGGAAAACCCAAGAAAGAACCAAATGCAAAGATATCGCCAAAGATTTATGCACAAACTTTGCTACTTCCCGTCGAATAACGACGGCGAGTACGGTTGCGTAGGTTGCGGAAGATGCGTTAAGAAATGCCCGCAATCACTCAATATCGTAAAAGTAATTAAAAAACTCGGAGGTAACAAATAATGACTAACGAAGCGTTAATTCCCGTAGTCGGCGTGATTACGGATATCAGAAGAGACACCCCCGACGTTAAGACTTTCAGGGTGGTAACTCCCGACGGTAAAAAAGCATTTGAACATATGCCCGGTCAATGCGCAATGCTTTCTATCCCCGGCGTTGGCGAAGCGATGTTCTCTATAACTTCATCTCCAACGAACACCGAATTTATGGAATTTTCTATAAAGAAATGCGGATGCGTAACTTCTTGGCTTCACTCTTGTGAAGTAGGTCAAATGGTAACGATTCGCGGACCTTACGGCAACGGTTTCCCCGTAACCAAAGATTTCAAGGGTAAAAACTTACTCTTTATCGCAGGTGGTATCGGCTTAGCGCCACTCCGTTCGGTTATCAATTACGTTAGAGCAAACAGAGCGGACTACGGCACGGTAGATATCGTTTACGGTTCTCGTTCAATGGACGATCTCGTTGACTTTAAAGAAATTCAAGAAGAGTGGAAGAACGAAAAGGACTTCAACGTTTACTTGACTATCGACCGCCCCCAAGAAGGTTGGGACGGGCACGTTGGTTTCGTTCCTGCATACGTTAAGGAAGTTAATATCCCCACCGACAGAACGGCAGTTCTTTGCGGTCCGCCGATAATGATTAAGTTCACGCTCCAAGCCCTTTTGGAACTTGGCTTTGAAAAGACTCAAGTATTTACCACGCTTGAATTTAGAATGAAATGCGGTATCGGTAAATGCGGTCGTTGTAACGTTGGTGATAAATACATTTGTAAAGACGGTCCTGTATTCCGTATGGACCAACTCGAAGAACTTCCTTCAGAGTACTAATAAACGGAAATAAGGACTAGGAGAAAAAAATTATGGAAAAAATGGTAAACGTTTACTTTTTCGGTAAAAAATACGAAGTGCCCGCAAGCCTTACTATTATGAAGGCTATGGAGTACGCCGGTTATCAACTTGTTCGCGGTTGCGGTTGCCGTAACGGTTTCTGTGGCGCGTGCGCAACCCTTTATAGAATAAAGGGCAAAACTGAACTTAAAACTTGTCTTGCTTGTCAACAACAAGTAGAAGAAGGAATGTACGTTGCAACTCTTCCTTTCTTCCCGCTCGTTAAACAAGTATACGATATTCAAAAAGTTAAACCCACCGAGCAAATTATGATGCAACTTTATCCTGAAATTTATAGTTGTATCGGATGTAACGCTTGTACTAAGGCTTGCCCGCAAGAACTTAAAACTATGCAATACATCGCTTACGCTCAACGCGGTGAATACGAAAAGTGCGCTGAAGAGTCTTTCGACTGTATTATGTGCGGTCTTTGCTCGTCAAGATGCCCGGCCGGCATTTCTCATCCGCAAGTTGCAATTTTAGCAAGAAGACTTTACGGCAAGTATATCGCTCCCGAGTGCAAACACCTTTTAGACAGGGTTGCCGAAATTAACGAAGGCAAGCACGACGAAAGCATGAGCGAAATTATGAACAAATCTCTCGAAGAACAAAAAGCGCTTTACAATTCGAGAGATATTGAAAAGTAAGGGGAGGGTTAAACAATGTATTCTTACACTCAAGAACAACTTGATTCTATCAAGAAAGTAGAAGCGACAAGACAAGAAAGACTTTCTAATCTTCACGCAAGAATGACCGCTGAACAAAAGGATGCGGTTTTAAAAGAATTCCACCCCGACTACATTGAAGGCGCTTACGAAACTTTAAAAGTAGGCCCGAACAAAGGCGAAAAAGTTCTTCACGAACTCGCTGACCTTTTACAAGGTAAGTCAAGGCTTGAACCCAAGAAAATCGACCTTAAAAACCCCGACTATGACGTTGACGTTTTAGTTATCGGCGGCGGTGGCGCAGGTTCTTCCGCAGCGATTACCGCTCACGCTAACGGCGCTAACGTTATGATCGTTACAAAACTTAGAATAGGCGACGCTAACTCTATGATGGCTGAAGGTGGTATTCAAGCGGCTGATAAGCCTAACGATAGCCCCGCTCAGCACTATCTCGATGCGTTTGGTGGCGGTCACTTCGCGGCTAAACCTTGCTTGCTTGAAAAACTCGTTAAAGAAGCGCCCGATGCTATTCGTTGGCTTTCTGATCTCGGCGTTATGTTCGATAAATATGAAAACGGCGAAATGGTTACCACTCACGGTGGCGGTACTTCAAGAAAGAGAATGCACGCTTGTAAAGACTACTCTGGCGCTGAAATCATGAGAACTCTTCGCGATGAAGTTATGAACAGAGGTATCCCCGTTGTTGACTTTACCGCAGCGATTGAAATTATCAAAGATAACGAAGGTAAAGCAGCAGGCGCAGTTTTACAAAATATGGAAACTGGCGAAATCTTAGTTGCTAAGGCTAAAACCGTTATTATCGCAACTGGTGGCGCTGGTAGACTTCACTATCAAGGTTTCCCAACTTCTAACCACTACGGCGCAACTGCCGACGGTTTAGTTCTTGCTTACCGTGCAGGCGCAAAACTCTTATACGCTGATACTTTACAATATCACCCGACTGGCGCTGCTGAACCCACTCAAATCTACGGCGCGCTAGTTACTGAAAAAGTTCGTTCACTCGGCGCTCAACTCGTTAATAAAGACGGTGAAGCGTTCGTATACTCTCTCGAAACGCGTGACGTTACTGCGTCTACCATTATTAGAGAATGTAAAGGTCGTGGCAACGGCGTTAAGACTACCGACGGTGAAGGCGTTTGGCTCGATACTCCGATGATTGATATTATCGGTGGCGAAGGCACTATTGAAAAACGTATTCCCGCAATGATGAGAATGTTCGGTAAATACGGCATTGATATTAGAAAAGAACCCATCTTAATTTACCCCACGCTTCACTATCAAAACGGCGGTATCGATATCAATGCTGACGGTCAAACCACTATGGTTGAAAACTTATACGTTGCAGGCGAAGCAGTCGGAGGTATTCACGGCAGAAACCGCCTTATGGGTAACTCTTTACTTGATATTATCGTATTCGGTAGAAACGCTGGTAAGTATGCAAGCGAAAAGGCAAAATCTGTTAAAGTTGGCAAACTTACTTTATCTCACGTTAACGATTTCAACAAAGAACTCAAAGAAGCAGGCGTAAACACCGGTAAGTTATCTCCGCAATTATTACCTAACTACAAACGTCAAGACATGTAATTTTAATCCGTTATAAACTTCGCAAATCGGCTATTTAGCCAAAGATTCCGTACAAGGAGTACGCGTACTTTGGCTATAATATCCGCCTTGCTTGTTTCTAACGTCTTAAAATGATTTTTATAGAAAAGTTAGTTTTTCGCGAGCCTTGTCTTGCTTGTTTCTAACGTCTTATATCATTTTTATTAAACTTAAACTTTAGCGTTCGACGGAAACGGCGAACGCTAAACTAATGCAAAATATTTCTTGGAGAAAATTATGGAAAATCAAAACAAAAAGAGCCTTAAATGGCTTTGGATAACTATTGCAATAGTTATCGTTGGCGCTCTTGCAGGTTGGATTATCTTCAACGCGGTTAAAGCGGGCACGGTAACCAAAGTAGTAGGTTTTTCTTCTACTTTAGTTCTCTTTTGCCTTATCTTTATTATCGTTGCGCTCGGTTATTTACTCGGCGGTATCACGATTAAAGGCGTTAACTTAGGAACTGCAGGCGTATTCTTAGTTGCAATACTTTTCGGTTTCTTATGCACCTTAAATTTCGGCAACGTTCCCCTTCTTGGTAAATTCCACGTTCAAGCGGGCGATGCAGTCGTTGAAACGATGGGTGGTTCTATTCAAAACTTAGGTCTTATAATGTTCGTTGGCTCTGTTGGTCTTATCGCAGGCCCAAGTTTCTTTAAAAACCTTAAAAAGAACTTTAAAACCTATATCGTTCTCGGCGCGGTAATCATTTTATCGGCAACGCTCGTTGCAGTTCTTTTCACTCTTGCAACGGGTTATAGTTCAGAATTCTGGGCAGGTATTTTATCAGGCGCTCTCACCACAACCCCGGGTTTCTCCGCTGCGCAAGAAGCGGCAGGTAAGGGCAGTGAGTTCTACAACCAAATTTCTTTAGGTCACGCTATCGCATACCCCTTCGGTGTTGTTGGCGTTGTATTATTCGTTCAACTTATTCCCAAGTTCTTAAAATCTAACATGGATAAGGAAAGAGAACTTTTAAAAATCGGCGCGGAAGAAGAAGCAAAAGATTATTCGGGCTTATTCGAGTGCGAACCCTTCGGCTTAGTTCCCGTTGCTTTAACCGTTGTTTTAGGCTTACTCTTAGGCTCTATTAAAATTCCCCTTTTCGGCGGTTCGGCTTTCAGCCTTGGAACTACCGGTGGCGTTCTTATCATGGGCTTAATCTTAGGTCACTTTGGTAAAATCGGCAAACTTTCTCTCCAAGTTCCCGAAAGCACTTTAAAACTTTTAAGAGAATTCGGTTTAATGTTATTCTTGCTTGGCGCAGGCTTTGAAGGTGGCGTAAACTTAGTTAGCGAACTTTCTAAACCCGGCACGGGCGCAATGTTCGTTGTTTGGGGCTTCGTTGGTGGCGCTCTCATGACAACCGTTCCCATGCTCGTTGGTTTCATCCTTGCAAAGTTCGTTATGAGAATTCCTCTTTTGAACGCTCTTGGCTCAATCACCGGCGGTATGACTTCAACTCCCGCTCTCGGAACGCTTATCAACACCGCTAAGACTGAAGACGTTGCTTCCGCTTACGCGTCCACCTATCCTATCGCTTTAGTTCTCGTGGTGCTTGCTTGTCAACTTATGATTACATTTATTTAAAAACGTAAACAAAATAGAAAAAGTGTGCTTAAAATAAGCACACTTTTTAATTTTATTAAAAAAGTTTAGTTTTTCTTTGACAAGGGGTTAAAAGTAAAGTATACTAAATAAAGAAATAAAACCACAAGGGGTTAAAATTATGTTTTTTAACAAGTTAAAAGAATTAGACGGTGAAGTTTTCGCTTCGGTTGATAGAGAACTTAAACGCCAACAACAAAATATCGAACTTATCGCTTCTGAAAATATCGTAAGCGAAGCAGTTTTACTCGCCGCAGGCACGGTGCTTACTAATAAGTACGCTGAAGGTTATCCAGGAAAGCGTTATTACGGCGGTTGCGTTTACGTTGACGAAGTTGAAGAAATCGCAAGAGAACGCGCTAAAAAACTTTTCGGCGCGGAACACGCCAACGTTCAACCCCACAGTGGCGCGAACGCAAACTTAGCGGTATTCTTTGCTTTATTAAACCCGGGCGATACCGTTCTTTCTCTTTCGCTTGCTAACGGCGGTCACTTATCTCACGGCTCACCCGTTAATATTTCGGGTAAATATTTCAATATCGTTCCTTACGAAGTAAGTTTAGACAAGCAAGTTTTAGACTACGATAAAATTCGTGAACTTGCTCTCGCTCACAAGCCCAAACTTATCTTAGCAGGCGCAAGCGCTTACGCAAGAGCGATTGACTTTAAAAAGTTTAGAGAAATTGCAGACGAAGTTGGCGCATACTTAATGGTTGATATGGCTCACATTGCAGGCCTCGTTGCCGCAGGCGTTCACGAAAGCCCCGTTCCGTATGCAGACGTTGTTACCACTACCACTCACAAGACTTTGCGCGGTCCTCGTGGCGGTATGATCCTTTGTAAAGAACAATACGCTAAGGCTATTGACAAAGCGGTGTTCCCCGGTACTCAAGGCGGTCCTTTAATGCATATAATAGCAGCAAAGGCGGTTGCTCTTGGCGAAGCGTTAAAACCGGAATTTAAAGAATATCAAATTCAAGTTGCTAAGAACGCTAAAGTTCTTGCTGATGCTCTCGTTAAAAAAGGTTTCAAACTCGTTTCGGGCGGAACGGATAACCACCTTATGCTCGTTGACCTTATTGACGCTGGTATTACTGGTAAAGAACTTGAAAGAAGGCTTGATGAAGTTCACATCACCTTAAACAAAAACTCTATTCCTAACGATCCTCAAAGCCCGTTCGTTACAAGCGGTGTAAGAATCGGTACTCCAGCCGTTACTTCTCGTGGTTTTAAAGAAAAAGAAATGGAAATGATCGCAGACTTTATCTACGACGTAACCTTCAACTTTGAAGAAAAGAAAGAAGAAGTTAAGGCTAAGGTTATGGCGCTTTGCGAGAAATTCCCTATATACGAAGATTAACAACTAAACAAACCCTTTAACGATAAGAAACGCTGTTTCTTATCGTTAATTTATGCTTTTTTTAATAAAAACGGAGATTTTTTATGAATAGTCGCGCGCGAAGAATTAAAATTCGCGGTTATATGAAAGGGAGAATTGAAAAAGATTTTACCCAAGGCCCGATTTTTAAGCAAATGATTATATTTGCCCTTCCTTTAATATTCATTAACATTTTGCAAATATTGTTCAACACGGCAGACGTTATCGTGCTTGGTATTTTAGTAGACGATACCGCCGTTGCCGCCGTTGGCTCAACGGGTTCGCTTATAAACCTTATAACGTCGCTATTTATAGGCTTGTCGGTTGGCGTTAACGTTTTAGCGTCTAAATACCTTGGCGAGCACAACGAAGAAGGCGTTAGAAAAACGATAGGAATGAGCATAATTCTAAGCCTTATCTTTGGCGTTGCGCTCATATTTATCGGTTGGTTTGGCGCTGAGTTTTTCTTAAAACTTATGAAGAGCGACCCTGCCGTTATAGGTCTTTCCACAAAGTACGTTCAAGTTTATTTTTTAGGTATTCCGCTCGTAATACTTTATAACTTTTTATCGTCGATAATGAGAGCGGCAGGCGATAGCAAACGCCCCCTTATTTACCTTTTAATCGGCGGTGTGGTAAACGTTGTTTTAAACGTGTTCTTTATAACGGTGGTTGGGCTTAAAGTTGAAGGCGTTGCAATCGCAACGGTAGTTTCGCAAGGAATATCTGCGCTCCTTTGCTTAATTCAGTTATTAAAAGCCAAAGGCGTTGTAAAATTAAAGTTTAAATATTGCAGATTTTACAAGAAAGAACTTTTAGAAATTATCAAAATCGGCGTTCCGTCGGGAATTCAAAGTTCACTCTTTTCTCTTTCTAACGTATTTATTCAAAAAACCATCAACCTTTGCGGTCAAACGGCGATGTCAGGCTCGGCGTACGGCGTTCAGATAGAAGCCTACGTTTACGTTGCTATGAACGCAGTTTCCGTTGCGATAATGAGTTTCATTAGCCAAAACTACGGCGCTAAAAAGTTTGATAGAATATTCAAAACGATAGCCTACGGGTTAATAATAACTTCAACGCTCGGCTTAGCGCTCGGCGGAATAGGCACGATACTTTGCAAACCTATAGTTTCTGCAATATCAAGCGACCCAGAAGTAGTAAACTACGCGTTTAGTAGAATATTGTTAGTTTGTTTGCCGTACTTTTTATGCGGTGTTATGGAAATTTTCTCTTACACCATGCGCGCGCTCGGAAAGAGCACGACGAGTATGATAATATGTTTGCTCGGCTCGTGTGTGTTAAGAATTGTTTGGGTAAACGTTATGTTTGCGGTAATTCCAAGTTACACCTTAATTTTCGTTTCCTATCCTGCAACGTGGATAATAACGGCGGCTGCATTGTGCTTAGTTCTTATGCCGATGCTTAAAAAACTTAAAATTCAAGCGAATAGCCAAAACTGAAAAGATTTACATATTTTTTGGTAAATTTTACATAGAAATATAAAATTGTTTATGTTAAAATAAAATTATGGGTGTTTTTTATCACGCGCACAAAGTAGGGGCGCAACATAAATATCATAAAGGAAGAATAGAGCGGGACTTTACTCAAGGCCCGCTCTTTAAGCAAATAATAGCATTTTCTATCCCCATAATATTAACGAACGTTTTGCAACTCGTTTTCAACACGGCGGATATTGCCGTTCTCGGCGCGCTTTCAGAGGCTGGCGATAGAGCGGTTGCCGCGGTTGGCGCAACGGCTTCACTCGTAACGCTACTTACAAACCTTTTTATAGGTTTATCAATCGGCATGAACGTTGTGGTTTCAAAAAAACTCGGCGAAAAAGATGAAAACGGGGTTAAAAAACTCGTTGGAATGAGCGTTCCTTTGAGCATAAGCATAGGTCTACTATTAGTCGTCGTCGGGTGGACGGTTTCTCGCCCCCTTTTAATTTTAATGAATTGCGATGCTAACGTTTTAAACTACGCCGTTAAGTATATGCGAATATATTTTTCGGGCATGCCACTCGTTATGTTATATAACTTCTTCTCGGCGATACTTAGAGCGTCAGGCGATAGTAAAAGACCGCTTATATATCTCGTTATCGGCGGAATTGTAAATATCGGCTTTAACGTGTTTTTCGTTCTCGTTTTAGGTATGGACGTTGAGGGCGTTGCAATCGCAACGGTAATTTCCCAAGGCGTTGCCGCAATTTTATGTATTATAAGGCTTTCAAACTCAAGCGGAGTGGTGCACTTCAAGTTTAAGTACGCAAAGTTTTATAAATCTGAGTTTTATGAAGTTATGAAGGTGGGAATTCCCGCAGGGCTTCGTTCTTGTATGTTTGCTTTGGCAAACGTGTTTATAACTTCAACCGTTAACCTTTTCGGCGAAGATGCTATGGCAGGCTCGTCGTATTCCTCTCAAGTTGAAAATTACGTTTCAACCGCTCTTCAAGCCGTTGCAACGGCAATAACCACCATAGTTAGCCAAAACTACGGCGCAAAAAACGTTGATAGAATTAAAAAAACGGTTGTTTACGCCGTTCTTATCAACTTAACGGCGGGTTTAGTTTTAGGCTTTGGCGCGCTTGCTATTTTAAAACCCGTGGTTGGGTTTATAACCGACAATCAAACGGTTATTGATTTTGCATATAAGCGTTTTATAGGTATAGGCGTTTTCTATTCCCTTTGCGGTATTATGAACGTTTTAAGTTATTCGCTAATGGGGCTTGGCAAAAGTTTCACAGGCATGATAATCGCGCTCTTTACCGCCACTATTTTTAGAATAGTTTGGCTTAACGTTTTGTATAGAATAACGGGCAACTTCACGGTAATATTCTCGGCGTTCCCAGCGTCTTGGATATTAACGATAATAGTTTACTTATTCGTTTTTATCCCGCTTTTTAAAAACATTAAACTTAGGTTTGAGTTGGAAAAAGAAAATCAAACGGCATAAAAAAAGGAGTTCGGTTGAACTCCTTTTAGTTTTATTAGAAACCAAGTTTTTTAATTTTTTCTTGCATTTTGTCCGCTTCTTCTTTAGTTAAGAAACCAGTTTGCATAGTGTAAGTAACGCTCTCGCCCTTATTAAGATAGCGTTGTTGATTGTTTCTTTGGCAGTAGAGTTTACCAAGGTGTTCGCTCGTTGCTGGGAGCACCATACCCATAGCGTCTTCATCGTCAGTTCTAGATATCCATCTCGTACCGTAGGGAAGTTCAGAGGGCTTGTGGATAACGTAAGTTGCAGTACCGTCTGGGTTAACTTGCATAGTGTAAGCGTTGCCGTTTTCGTCAGCAGAGTATTTTGCGCACATAACGATTTCGGGGTGGTAAGATTGATTTTCACCACCAACGGTATCCATAAGGTAGGGGTTATTATCAAGCATATCAAGATAAGCGTTAGTTTTAGCGCCCGCTTCTTTGTTCCAGTAATTTTCGGGAACTTCGTGATTGATTTTGATTTGCTTTCTATCAGCGGTGTATGAAAGTTTTGCGCCGTCAACTGGGCGGTGGTTGATATGGCAAAGGTAATAGTATTCAAGCGGAACGTCTTTATTGTTGGTAAACGTAACCTTAACGTCTAAACAGGTTGCGTTATCGTAAAGTTTAATAACGGGAACGAAATCGTAATTAAGTTCAAAGCAAGCCTTGTGCGTGTAAACGCCCGAAACTGCAATATAGTCACCCTTTTCATCAACGCCCGTTTCCACGAAAACAGTTTGGTATTTAGCGATAGGAAGTTCGCCGTGGGGAAGGTGAGTATCTTCGCTGGTGGGGTTACCCATAGCGGTTAAACCGCAGTGCATTAAAAAGCAACCGTAAGATTCGCCGTAAACTTGCTTGCATTGAATAGGATCGGAATAAATTGACTTCATAGAAAGTTCTTTGCCTAAAAAGTCACAACTCCAAACCATTTGCCCCATGTAAGGAAGAATTGATGCAGAGCCCTTCGTATTTTTAATCTTTATTGCCTTAACGCCCGTTGCGTAAGTAAAAATGCTAGCGGAAAGAGAGCCGAAGGAAACTATTTCTTTTTCCTTTTCAGACCATAAGTTTTCATATAAATAAGTTTTAGATTGCATAAATATCTCCTTAAAATTATTGTGGTTTTGTATAACAACTTTGTCGTTTTATTTCTTTTCTTTTTTAGATTATCGTTGTATAATGTAAACACGCAAACGAAAATCAGATATTTGTATTGTATCACATTGACAAATTAAAATCAACATGGTATACTAAATTCAATAAATATATTAAACGCCAAGGGGTTTACCCGTAGGGGAAGTGTGGCGCAAATCCACCGCAACAGTCATTGCCGTAAAAGTCGGAATACCTGCCGTTTAATGAATTTATCTTATCGTTTTGGACAAGGAAATCGAGAGATAGCCAAACTATATTTTTTTATATTTTGGCACGCTCTCTTTTCTAAAATAGAAAGGAGATTTTTTTATGAAAAAACTACTAACCTTATTACTTGTAACCGTAACCGCGCTTATGATGTTTACCGCTTGCGGTAAAAAAGATCCGATCGTTATTGCAGAGTCGGACGAGTTCGTGGTTATAAACTGCCAAACGGATCAAGAAGATTTAACTTTGGCAAGTTATATGAACGGGCTTGACGATATTTTCGTTATCGAAAACGGCATGGTCGTTTCCATTAACGGCATTAAAAACGCTGCCGACTGGTCGCAGTGCTGGATGCTTTATACCGATGATGAAGAAATGTCCAACGTCGCTTGGGGAAAGATTGAGTACAAAGATAAAGTTTACGGCTCAGCAGCTTTAGGCGCTGATGAACTCATTGTTAAAAACGGCAAAACTTATATTTGGGTATATCAAAAATTTTAATTATGAGAACGGCAAAAGAGATAGCCGTTGTAAGCTTGTTCGTAGCGTTGCTTATCGGCGGTCAACTTGCGTTAAGCATGATTTCGGGCATTGAAGTAGTAACCGTTTTAGCGGTAACTTTTTGTTATCGTTTTGGGTTTGTAAGGGGCGCGGTTGCGCTAACGGCGTTTTCGCTTCTTAGATGCTTTTTGTTCGGATTTATGCCTAACGTTATAATACTTTACTTACTTTTCTATAATATTTTAGCGCTCGTTTTCTCACTTTTGGGCAGGGCGTTTAATAGAAAAGTGAGCGTTAAGGCGATAGTTTGTTTAACGGTAACGGCTGTTATTTTCACGGTGTTTTTTACCGCGCTTGACAACGTTGTTACGCCGATGTTTTACGGTTTTTCAAATAGGGTTTGGAAAATTTACGCCACGGCTTCTTTCGCAACCGTTATTCCGCAAATAATTTGTACGGCTATAACCGTTCCGCTCCTATCCTATCCGCTCATAAAAATCTATAAAACGATAAAACTTCCGCAATAAATTTGCGGAAGTTTTTTATTTTAATATTTCCGAAGGGAGCGAGCCCATCGTCTTTTTATAAGTTCTTGTAAAATAAGAAACGTCTTTAAACCCACACTCGTCCGACGCTTTTTTTATCGTTGCCCCGTTGAGAATTAAGGTTTTTGCGTTCTGGCATTTTAAAAGGTTAACGTATGAAATTATCGAGTGCCCCGTAACCTTTTTAAACACGTGGCTTAAATGGCTTTTAGAAAAGTTTAAAACGGAAGAAAGCTCGTCAACCGTAAGTTTTCTATTAAAGTTGTTTTTAAGATAGTCAAGCGCAAGTTTAACCGTTTCAATTTGCTTGTCGCCAAAGTCGTTTTCGCTTCCCGTTTTTTCGGCGTGGTGGCGGTTTAGCGTTACGAATAAAGATAAGCAAAGGGCGGTTATCGCAACGGGCGAAAAACCGTCGCTTTTTTCATACTCTAAGATAATATCGCCAAAAATCTTTTGAATTTCTTCCGAGCGGATAAGCGGAGAAAATTGCGTTCCGCTTAAATACAGTCCGTTCGCCTTAAAAAACTCGTCGTGCGCGATTAAAATATAATATGAAATATCGCTTGTGGGCGTTGCCGAGTGCACCACTTCCGAATTAACCGTAACCAAATCTCCCTTTCTTGCAAGAAAAGATTTTCCGTTTAACGAAACGGATAACTCTCCGCTTAAAATGAACATAAACTCAACGGCGTTGTGAAAGTGAAGGGGAGTTCCCCTTTCGTGTTTCATTATAAAAAAGGGCTTGTCGCTTGGAAAGTGCGCCTTAGCGTCTTGAAAGTAAATCATAGTTTAATTTTATAGCCGATAAGAGAAAAAGTCAAATAATTGCCGTATTTTTATAAATTTATTCAAAAATAAAGCACGAAAGTACCAAAGTAAAACTTTAAAACTGTGGAAATTATAAATAAGTGGTGTTATAATAGAATTATAAAAATTATAAAGGAGTTAAACTATGGCTTTCTATTCAAGTTTTAAGTTTGCCCCGGGCGAGTGGTTTCCCTATAAAGACCAAGCGTTTTTAGACGCGATCGTCAATGAAGACGTGTACGCTCGCCAAGGCAAAAATTTTGAAAACCCTGACTTTGAACTCAAAGTTGTTTTTGACGTTCACAATTATTTTGCAATCGATTTAATGCAAAGAATTAGGCTTGCTAACCTTAAAAACGAAAAACTCGTTGCAATTCTTCCAAGCCCTGAAAACTCAACTTATATAAGTTTAGCGTGCGCTCTTAATAGGCTTAAAATTAGTTGCAAAAACTTGCACGTATTTTTCTTGAACGAATACGCTAACGAAAAGGGCGAAGTTGCGCCTTGGCAAAGCCCGTATAGTAAGAGCGGTCAATTTATGAAAAACTTCTACGATAGGCTTGAAGATGAAATTAAAATGCCTATCGAAAATATCCATTTTTGGACGAGCGACAATATCGAAACCTATTCCGATGAAATCGCAAAATTAGGTGGGGCAGACGTTTGCTACACTTATATTTCTTGGGCAGGCGGTATCGGCGTTATTGACGTTGAGTCTTTCCCCGCTAAATCTTTAGAAGAATTTAAGAATATGTCTTCAAGGCTCGTAACTCCCGCTCTTGAAACTATCGCGCAAGACAGTTTGCGTGGTATGTTCGGTTTTGGTGGTGACGTGTCAAACGTTCCCCCGAAAGCCGTTTCCGTTGGTCCTAAGGATTTGCTTTTAGCAAAAGAGTGGATTGACCTTGAATATTTGGTTGGTTGCGCAGGAACTGGCACTCACCAAAAATTCCCGTTAAGGCTTGCCCTTTTCGGACCGCTCAGTCACCAAAATCCCCCTTCAATTATGCGCCTTGCAAAGGGCACTTGTTACGTTTGCCCCGAAGTTGCCGCTATGCCACAGAGCGCGCCTGATTTTACTGACCTTATTCCCGCGCTTGAAGAAATTGCAAAAAAGGAGGGTAAATAATTATGGATAGAAAATTATTTGATTTTGCTCCTAGCGCTTGGTGGCCACTTCAAGATAAAGAAGCGTTAGAGCGTTGCCGTACCATTACTCGTGAAGAAATGGAATTTACCAATAAAAACGGTTATACTATTAAAGTCGTTCCTCATCCGTCAAGCGCGGTAGCGTGCGAACTTTTCGACTGGATTTACAAATCTGACGTCGAGGATAAAAAGACGGTTATCGTTTTCCCTAACTCTTGGAAAAACATTTACACTTCCGTTGCTGAAATGTGCAATAAGTTCAACGTTTCCGCTCGTAACATCCACGCTTTCTGTATGGACGAGTATGCCGATGAACACGGCAACGTTGCTCCTATCACTTGGTATCGTTCGCTCGGCGGTCACTTTATGAGCGAGTTTTATATGAATTTTAGAGAAGACCTTCGCCCCCCGCTTAAACAAATGCACTATTATACCAACGAAAATATCGCTCACTATTCCGATATGATTGCCGAAGAAGGTAACGGCGGTGCAGACCTTATCGTTTCCGCTACCGGTTGGATAGGTCACACGGCGTTTATCGACCCCTTAACTAAAAAGTTTAGAGCTGAAACCTTTGAAGAATTTATCAACTTAAAGGCAGGTTACGCTGATAACCACCGCTTAACAACCGCTCAAAACTCTGGTGGCGCGGCTGCGCTTTGGCACACTCCTAGTTACTCCGTAACTATCGGCCCGTGGGACGTTGTTCACGCTCGCAACCACTTAGAGCGCCACGACCTTGAAAGTATGGGTGGCTATTCCGCATGGGAACGTATGATTTCAAGAATTCAACTTTACGGACCTGTTTGTAAAGAAGTTCCCGCAAGCCTTTACCAACTTAGCAAAGGTGTAATTTACGTTAGTGAAGATACCGCTCGTCCCTTTGTTTCTACTAATCTTAAAGATTTTTAATTCGTTACTTTACGCTTTGCGTAAAATGTCACTTGCCGTCAGGCAAATACCACTTTACGCTCTGCGTAAAATCTCACTAAAAAAGCGTAGGCTATCCTACGCTTTTTTTACGCTCCTTTTATTCTGCCTATCTCGATATTGTCCTTTTTTCTATCCCTAAGTGCTTTTTCGGGGTGGGGCGCTTCTTCAAACCTAACGTCTTCCCCGTGTTTTTTAATGCTTAAATCAATTACTTTGTGCGCAGGGTCGCCAAGCGCGTTTCTAATAACCGATTTTTGATATTGATCGAAAGTGTTGTTCTTTTTAAGGTCGTCAACGCTTAAATAGTTTTCTTTTTGAGAAGTAAGCCTTACGCCTTTTAAAACTTCGCGAATATACTCTTTGTTGCCCTTGAACGATAAAAGTTCGGGAAAATCAAGTTCTATTAAAACTTCGGCGTAATGCTTGCCTTCGTACTTATACAAAAGTTCGGCAACCTTTTTAAGGTGAATAAGTTCGTCGCGATAGTGTTCTTCCCAAATAGATTTTAAATATTTATCTTTTTCGTCCACGTAACAAGAATAGTATAAATAGCACTCGGTATATTCGTGCATTAAAGCGCACTCAAGCCAAGTACAGCAGGGGTCTTTCAAACTTTCGTAACCCGAAACGTGCTGTTCTTCAATCATAGCAATTTCCGCATACATTTTTCTTCCCTTGTCGTTTTTGTAAAACGAGCCTACGTTCATATAGTAATTCATAGTTTGTTGTTCGGCGGCGGTTATGATGTTTACGTTGAGTTTAGTGATAGGGTCGGCAAGGGTGAAGTTTAACGGCTTTCTAATATCGTCAAAGGGGTGGCGGTGTTCGGCAACGGTGGGTCTACCAGGCGTAATTTCCGTATACGAGCCAACGAGATTTTTATAGTTTTCCCTTTCGTCGAGCGATAAAAGGTTAGTAAAGCGATACAAGTGGTCAAAGTCTTCAAGTAGCGCAAAGTCGAGTTGATTTTTAACGGAAAAGTCTTTTTCGCGCTTAGCAAGTATCGCCGTTAAATCAATGGCTAACTGCTCGTAAGAAAGCGTTGTTTCAAGTATCGTTTCACTTAACGGTTTAAGGGAAGAAATTCTCTTTTGTTGCTGTTGCTCAACGCGCCTAATTTCCGCAAGTTCACGGCGGAGTTCGTTGTTTGAGGTGTGCCTTGCAAATTGATGGTAAAACCAGTTAGACTCAAATTCCGTTCCGTTCATTAAAATAATTCGCGTTTTAGAATAGGGGTCTGTTTGGTACTTGTCGTAAGGCTTTAAAGCAAGGTTAGTTAAAGAATAATACTTTACTTTGTCGGTAGTTAAATTTTCAAACGGGTTTACTTTATTCATAGTCAATCTCCTTTTTTCCTATTGTTTCCAAAAATAAAAAATAATATTCTAAAACCCCTTTTCTATACTTTACAAATTTTTTAAATATGTTAAAATATTTATAGTAATATTCTAAGGAGCGAATTATGGACGTTAAAGTAGTACCAGTAGTGGTAATTAACGATATTGAAGAAACTATCCCAACGCTTTCCGCTATGTGCGAAGGTAACCTTCCCGTAGCAGAAATCACTTTTAGAACGGCTTGCGCTGAAGAAGCGATTAAGCTCGGCGTTAAAACTTTTCCCGATATGTATATCGGCGCAGGCACGGTTATCAATCTTGATCAATGCAAAAAGGCAATTAACGCAGGCGCAAAATTCATCGTTTCACCGGGCCTTTCTGAAGAAGTTGCAAAGTACTGCAAGAAAAAGGGCGTTACTTATTACCCCGGTTGCGTTACCCCCACGGAAATTATGAAGGCTATTGAACTCGGTATTGAAGTCGTTAAATTCTTCCCCGCAAACGTTTATGGCGGTCTTAAAGCAATCAAGGCGCTTGCAGGTCCGTTCAAGCAAATCAAGTTCTTGCCAACCGGTGGCGTTAGCTTAGAAAATCTTAAAGAGTTTTTAGATTACGATAAGATTTTTGCCGTTGGCGGTAGCTGGATGATGAAAGGCGATATCAAGGCAAACTGCCTTGCAATAGATAAAGTTATTAAAGGAGAATAAAATTTATGGCAAAAGTTGTAACTTTTGGTGAACTTATGTTAAGATTAGCCCCCGAAGGCTATTACAGATTTTTACAAGCAGAAAAATATCTCGCAACTTTCGGTGGCGCTGAAGCAAACGTTGCGGTATCCCTTGCAAATTACGGGGTTGACGTTGCTTTCTGCTCAAAACTTCCCGAACACGAAATCGGTCAATCGGTAGTAAACTCTCTTAGAAAGTTTGGCGTTGACTGTTCAAAAATCGTTCGCGGTGGCGAAAGAGTTGGCGTTTACTACTGTGAAAAGGGCGCTTCGCAAAGACCGAGTAAGGTTATTTACGATAGAGCGTATTCCGCAATCGCTATGGCAAAGCCCGAAGATTTCGATTGGGACAAGATTTTTGATGGAACTGAGTGGTTTCACTTTACAGGTATCACACCCGCTCTTTCCGATTCTATGGCGGAAATCACTTTAACCGCTTTAAAGGAAGCAAAAAAGAGAAATATCACCGTTTCAACCGACCTTAACTACCGCAAAAAACTTTGGTCTAAAGAAAAGGCTGGTAAGGTTATGGCCAAGCTTTGCCCCTACGTTGATTACTGTATCGCTAACGAAGAAGACGCGAAGGACGTTTTCGGTATCGAAGCCGATAACACCGATATCAACAGCGGTAAACTCAACCGTGAAGGTTATATCTCCGTTGCTAAAAAACTTACCGATAAATTTAACTTCAAAGGCGTTGCAATCACTTTAAGAGAAAGTTTATCTGCTAACGATAACAACTGGTCGGCTATGCTTTACACGGGTGGCGAAGCGTATTTCAGCAAAAAGTACGCCGTTCACATCGTAGACCGCGTTGGCGGTGGCGATAGCTTCGGCGGTGGTTTAATTTACTCGTTATTAAACAACTATTCCGCTCAAGAAACAATCGAATTTGCAGTTGCCGCAAGTTGCTTAAAGCACTCTATCGAAGGCGACTACAACTTAGTTTCCGTTGACGAAGTTAAAAAACTTGCCGGTGGCGATGCCTCTGGTCGTGTTCAAAGATAAAAAAGTGGGCTTTTGCCCACTTTTTAGTTATACGTAAACTAAGTTTGCGTTATATGCTCGTAAATAAGCGTTAAGAATATTTTCTATATAGAAAACAATCTATAGCGCAAAACACCGTTTTGCATTTAGCGTTGCGCAAGCAACATTTAGCTACTCAGTAATTTAGCGTTTGCAAAGCAAACATATAACTTTCTTTAGGCGAATATAACTTTCATAAATTGCCCACAATAGTAAAACAAGGGGGTGTTTATGAACGACACGAACGGCAACGGCGGTAGCAACAATAATTTTGACAATCTTGATAAAATTTGTTGGGGTTTGTTTGAAAAAACGGGGCATATCGGTTACTACTTTTTGTATAACAAAGCAAAAGACAATAGAAAAACTCACTTAAAAAAAGAGAAGGAATAATGGATATAGTTATTAACGCCATAGTGTTAAAATCGGTTGATTATAAAGATAACGATAAGATTTTAACCTTATATTCCCCTGAAAAAGGGAAAATAACCGCAGGCATAAAAGGGGTTAAAAAGTCGGGAGCGAAACTCAAGTTTGCTTCCGAGCCTTTTGCGCTATGCGAATTCGTTCTTGCCGAAAGGGCGGGGCGTTATACCGTTATCGGCGCAACTTACATAGAGAGTTTTTTCAATTTAAGGCTCAACCTTTTAAAGTATTACGTATCTTCCGTCGTTTTGGAAATTATGAACTTATTAACCCCCGAAAACGAGCCCGACGCGGAACTATTTTCACTCGCCGTTAACACGGTAAAATATATCAATTATCAAGACGCGGAAGTCAATGCTCTCTGCGCTTTTATGCTTGAATTCGTGGCTTTTCTCGGTTACGGTATTGAAAAAATAAATTGTAGCGGTTGCGATTGCATTGCTACGGGCAGAGTGTTTTTCTCGGCAAAGTTTGCCCAGTTTTACTGTATGTCTTGTTATCCTGGCGACGGGATCGAAATAACGCTTGAAACTTATCAATCGCTCTATAAGATTTTCAACAAACCGCTCAGCAAAGTGGTGGAAGTCGAATTGCAACCGAAAAGCGCGTTAAAACTGTTTAAATTCTTAAATTATTACCTTTCTTTAAAAACGGAATCTACTATAAAATCGGCAAGCGCGCTCGTTGAGTTTTTATCATAGATTAACGATTGTTCGTCGTGTGCGTACACACATAAATAAAATACGGCTAATGGCGTTCAAATAGTTGCTAAAAGTAGGAAAATAATGTATTATGATTAATGGAAATAGAAAATTAAGATAAAAATTAGAAATCTTTTATATAAGGAGAATTTATGAAATACACTTACTTATTTAGTGAAGGTAACGGCAAAATGCGTAATCTTCTCGGTGGTAAGGGCGCAAACCTTGCGGAAATGACTGGTCTTGGAATGCCCGTTCCCCGTGGTTTTACTATTACAACCGAAGCATGTACTCAGTACTACAAAGATGGCAAGAAGATTAACGATGAGATAACTGCTCAAATTAACGAATACGTAGAAAAATTAGAAGAAATCACCGGTAAAAAGTTCGGCAGTATGGAAAATCCATTACTCGTTTCCGTTCGTTCTGGCGCAAGAGCGTCAATGCCGGGTATGATGGATACCATTTTAAACTTAGGCTTAAACGACGTGGTTGTTGAAAGATTTGCTGAAAAGACTGGCAACCGCCGTTTTGCATACGATAGTTACCGTCGTTTCATCCAAATGTATAGTGACGTTGTTATGGAAGTTGGTAAAAAATACTTCGAAGAACTCATTGATGAAATGAAGGCTAAAAAGGGCGTTACCCTTGATACTGAACTTGATGCAGACGATCTTAAGGAACTTGCAAATCAATTCAAGGCTGAATATAAAAACAAACTTGGCACTGATTTCCCGTCTGACCCCAAAGAACAACTTATGGGCGCAATCAAAGCGGTATTTAGATCTTGGGACAACCCCCGTGCTATTTACTATAGACGTATGAACGATATCCCTGGCGATTGGGGTACTGCGGTTAACGTTCAAGAAATGGTATTCGGTAACATGGGCGACACTTCTGGTACTGGCGTTGCTTTCTCTCGTAACCCGTCTACTGGCGAAAAGGGTTTATACGGTGAATTCCTTATGAACGCTCAAGGGGAAGACGTTGTTGCCGGCATTAGAACTCCGCAAACTATCGACCAACTTGAAAAGGCTCAACCTGAAGTTTACACTCAATTCGTTTCTATCGTTAATAAACTTGAAAAGCATTATAGAGATATGCAAGATATGGAATTTACCATTGAAGAAGGCAAACTCTTTATGCTTCAAACTCGTAACGGTAAGAGAACTGCTGCTGCTGCGCTCAAAATCGCTTGCGATTTAATTGACGAAGGTATGATTTCCGAAGAAGAAGCGGTTTGTATGATCGATCCTAAACAACTTGACGCGCTCTTACACCCGCAATTCGAAGCAAAGAAATTAAAAGAAGCAATCCCCGTTGGCCAAGGCTTAGCAGCATCTCCGGGCGCAGCGTGCGGTAAAGTTGTGTTTACTGCAGACGACGCTACTGCTTGGGTTACTGAAAAGGGCGAAAAAGTTATTCTCGTTAGACTTGAAACTTCCCCTGAAGATATTGAAGGTATGCATTACTCCGAAGGTATCTTAACCGTTCGTGGCGGTATGACTTCTCACGCAGCGGTAGTTGCTCGTGGTATGGGTACTTGTTGCGTATCAGGTTGTAGCGATATCGTTATGAACGAAGAAGAAAAAACCTTCTATCTTGGCGGTAAAGTGTTCAAGGAAGGTGACGTTATTTCTATCGACGGTTCTACCGGTAAGATTTACGGAGAAGCAATTCCCACCGTTGAAGCAACCGTATCTGGTTACTTTGGCAGAATTATGGAACTTGCAGACAAGTATCGCAGATTAGAAGTAAGAACCAACGCCGACAATCCGACCGACGCTAAGCAAGCAAGACTTTACGGCGCTGAAGGTATTGGTCTATGCCGTACCGAACACATGTTCTTCAACCCCGATAGAATTTCCGCTATGCGCGAAATGATCGTTTCTAAAACCGTTGAACAAAGAGAAAGAGCGCTTGCTAAACTTCTTCCCATGCAACAAGGTGACTTTGAAGAACTTTACGAAGCAATGGAAGGTAACCCCGTTACTATCCGTTTCTTAGATCCCCCGCTTCACGAATTCGTTCCAACAGCCGAAGAAGATATCGTTGCTCTTGCAAAAGAAATGAAGATGGAAGTTGAAGAACTCAAAGCAATCATTTCTTCGCTTCACGAATTCAACCCGATGATGGGTCACCGTGGTTGCCGTTTAGCAGTTACTTATCCTGAAATTGCTAAGATGCAAACTCAAGCGGTTATTCAAGCGGCTATTGCCGTTTCCGACCGTCATCCCGAATGGACTATCGTTCCTGAAATTATGATTCCGCTCGTTGGCGAAATCAAGGAACTTGCTTTCGTTAAACAAATAGTATGCGACACTGCTGAAAAGTGTATTGCAACTGCTGGCAAGGCAATTACCTACAAAGTAGGTACTATGATTGAAATTCCCAGAGCAGCCCTTACTGCAGACGAGATTGCAAAAGAAGCAGAATTCTTCTCGTTCGGCACTAACGACTTAACTCAAATGACTTTCGGTTTCTCTCGTGACGATGCTGGTAAGTTCTTAAATTCTTACTACGATAACAAGATTTACGAAAGCGATCCGTTCGCTCGTTTAGACGTAACTGGCGTTGGCAAACTCGTTGAAATGGCTTGCGTACTTGGTAGACAATCAAGACCTGGCATTAAACTTGGTATTTGTGGTGAACACGGTGGCGATCCTTCAACTATTGAATTCTGCCACAAAGTAGGTTTAACTTACGTTTCTTGTTCTCCGTTCAGAGTACCCATTGCTCGTTTAGCCGCCGCTCAAGCTAATATCCGTAATCCTAGGGGCTAAGAATTAGCGCCAAAAAGCGGTAAAAATTCAAATTTTAATTAAAAAATAAGGTTTTAGTAGTCATTCTTCTCGGAGAGTGACTACTTTTTTTCTCTTAAAAATCTCTTGCAAAGTCAAAAATCGGTCAAAAAAACGGGGTGGTTCCTCAAATTTTACATTTTTCTGTATCTACCGCTATGGGTAAAAAAGGGCGACAAAAAGGAGGTTTTTTATGAAAAATTACAAATTAATCATTGAATATTACGAAAAAGGCAATAAACAAGAGCAAATCGCTACCCTTTGCAGTTGTTCTCGAATGACTGTTTTTACTGTGCTAAAGCGTTTTCGAACTCTAGA
>JAFWXO010000030.1 GCA_017545865.1 Clostridia bacterium
GTGCTATCAACTAAAAGTAAATCGGCAACCTTGCCAGCTTCTACTGAGCCGTAATCTTTATCAATACCCAAAAGTTTTGCAGGGTTTAAGCTTGCAAATCTAACGGCGTGAGATAAACCGTAGCCCGCGTAACTCATAACGTTTCTAACGGCGTTGTCAAGCGTTAAGTGAGAGCCTGCTAAAAGTCCGTTAGCATCGTAGTTAAGGTCTGCGCCGAACTTAATGCCCTTAGATTCATCGTTTTTATAATCGCCGGTTTTGGGGAAAGAGTCGGTTATTAAAATAACCTTTTCAATGCCCTTTGCTTTGATTGCGGCGCGAACTGAATAGGGAGATAAGTGAATACCCGATTCGTCGCAAATAAGTTCAATGAACATATCTTGATTGCAAAGCGCGTATTCGTCAACCCCCGCGCCGAACTTGGCTTGGTTAATTCTCGGCGCTTGACCGGAATCGCCGTGGTGAGTTTGAAGTTTAAGGTTGGGATTATAAACCTTATCGCATTGTTCGCTCGTTGCGCCCGAGTGACCGAGAGCAAACACGGCGTTTGGCTTTTTGGATAAAACGTAATCCATAATCTCAACGATATTCGATCTATCGGGATCTATTGCCCAAACGCGAACAAAATCACCTATTTCATCGATGAGCGGAGCGTATCTGTCCTTTAAAATTTCACCCGACCACTTGAATAAGTGTTGGTTACTACCCGACGCGCGCATAAACGGGCCTTCCATATAAAGACCTTTAATAGCCTTGCCTATGCCCGACTTTGAAAACTCTTTGAGTTTTTTCGCCCCGTCAACCATATCTTCATAGCCCATAGTTTGATAAAAGGTGGGAAGAATAGTCGTTTGCCCGTGTTTTAAAAAGTGTTCAACACACGCCTTAGTGTCGTCAACGAAAAAGCCGTTTTCAGAGCCGTGATTGTGAATATCGATAAGACCTGGAGCGGTATAAAGCCCGTTAGCATCGATAACTTCGGCAGAAGATGGAACTTCAAAATCTTTTGCTTTGCAAACTTTAACAATTCTATCGTTTTCAAACGCAACGATGCCGTCAAAAATAATACCGTCGGGCAATATAACGTTAGTGTTAATTATAACTTTCATATTAGAAAACCTTTACTTTAGATTCAGTGTTATCGTGGCGAATATCGTCAAAAGACCAGCTTCTAAACGGAGCGGCAATCGCCTCGGAAACGTAACAAATACCCGGTTTTAATCTCATAATTGACGCGGGGCATTCCATAGAGATAGGACCGTAAAGTTGAAGGCGTGACGCCATACGTTGCCAAGTATCGCCAGTTGGGTTATTTAAAATATTGTGAACTTCAAAACTTTCTCTAGCATTTACGATATCGTAAGGCCCGATAGTTGCAGCCATGGGAGGAACTGCCCAAACGTCACCCGAAGCGCCCATAGGTCCGAAAAGTGAGTTTTCGCAAATGGTTAAGGGGTTTTGAGTTACTAAGCCAGACTTGATTTTGATAAATTCTTCAAGGCTATCCGCAGCGAACTCTTTTGTTCTTGGATCGATAAACGCGGTGTGGCCGGGCCAACCGGTAGCGGAATAAACAACGTCTGCCCCGCCAACGTCTTGAATCATTTGAGAGTAAACGCCACGAGCCTTATTGTCGTTATTAAAAGTGTGCCAATGAGAAACGTCGGGGCGTAAATCTTCACGAATTTTATAGTAGAAATGTTCCATAAACGATGCGCCAAGACCTGCGCCGTAAGTAAGGGGCGCAACGTTACCGTCTTGATCCGCCCACTCGTCCATAGCGAAAGCGTGAACGTTTCTTAAATTTATATTGTTTCTATTAACAAGTTCGGCAACCGAACCGTAAGCATCGGGCCATTGATTTGGGCAAATCATAGTGAAAGGCTTGTTTTCCTTATCGCTTTTAACTAAACGATAGAACATATCCGCAACCATAAGTAAAGTGGGGTTCATAACAACCTTTACTTGATAGCCGTTTTCGTTAGTATATTCCATATCTTTTCTTTCGATATTTCTAACTCTTTCAAGTTCTTCAAGCGGAAGTTCGCTGTGAGGAAGCCAAGATGCAGGTTTAAACTTAAATTCATCGTAAAGCGCCATAAATAACTCCTTAATTATAGATTTTTATTGTATAAATCAAATTTTTTAATATATTTTTGAACTGTTTCTTCATCTGGTTCAACGGTTTTTCCATTAAACTCAAAGTTAGTAAACTTACCAAGCTCGCCCTTTCTTGCAACGGAATACGCGCCAAAGCAACAACCGTCAGTCTGTTCGGAAAGGTAAAGTTTTTCGCCTAAAATATTAGATAAAATTTCCATCCAAATTTTACTTCTCGTTGCGCCACCCGTTACTATCACGTTGCCAAGGTTAAATCCGCTACGCTTGTAAATGTTGATAATTTGCTTGATTTCAAAGGCAACGCCTTCCATAGTCGCTCTAAAAATATCGCCTTTGTCGTGCTTGTAGTTAGCGTTCTTTATAGAATAACTTAAAACGTTTTGCCCACGATAACCGCCGTTACCTGAAACGAAGGGATAAACGAGCAACTTATCGTCAATTTCTTTATTTTCGGCAAGCTCGTCAATTTCTTTATAGGTTAGCCCAAACAAGTTTTTCTCCCAAGAAAGAACCGTGCCTGAACTTACTGCCGAGTTGAAATACCCGTAATCGCCCGCAGGGTGACGGCGACAAGCAAAATTGCCCTTAATTCTATCTTGATTTCTCGCAAACACAACCCAAGTTGTGCCCGTTGAAACGATAACGTCATTTTCCGAGAAGTAGTTTGCGCCAAGGCTTGCGGCAAATTGATCGTGAAGCCCAGCGTAAACGGCAATCTTACCTTTAAGCCCAGTTTTTTCCATAAACTCATCGTTTGCAAAGCCGATAAAATCGCCCGCCTTTACGATTTTGGGGAAATTTTCAACCTTTAAGCCAACTAAGTTTAAAAGGTGTTGGTTGTAACTGTTGGTTTCCCCGTCGTAAACGCCCATCATAGCGGCGCTCGTATAATCGATAACGGCAACACCCGTTAACTTCATGTAGATATAGTCAGACGTGGATAAAACGAGTTTCGCTTCGTTAAAGGCGCTTGGCATATTAAACTTAACCCAAAGGTATTTAGCAAGCATATTGCTTGGGCCTATCTTATTGCCAGTTATCTCAAAATATTTTTCCTTTAAAACTTCCGCTTCCTTTTCCGCCCTTTTATCCATCCAAGTGATAGCGTTTGTAAGAGGAATAGGTTTGCCTTTAATAACGTTTGCAAACAAGAAACTACCGCCTTGAGCGGAAAAAGACATAGCCTTAATCTCACCGTCAAAACCGTTAGTTGCATCTTTCACGGAAGATATAACGGCATCATACCAGTCTTCTGCGTTTTGCTCAAAAAAACCGTCCTTTGGCGTTATAAGCCCGTAATCTTTATAACCTTTGCCTATAACGTTGCCAGCTTCGTCGAATAATATCGATTTAGTACCCGTAGTACCTAAGTCAACTCCTAAATAATAGTTCATTATGCTTTCCTAAATTAAAATTTAATACCGTAAAGATTTGCAGCGTTGTTGCACATAATATCTTCAACGTCTTTTTTAGTGAGAGATAAATTCTTCGCGCATTGTTTGAAACCGCGAATAATTTCGTAGGTGAAGTTTGTGATGGTGGCTTCATCCGATTCTCTCATGTGGGCAGCGCCAGTAACGTCACCATACATACCGCGCGGAACAACGTTGATATAATACCCGTCTTCAGTAATTCTGTACATACGCATTTTTGCAATAGGCATATCAGTACCGAATAAAACTCTCTTAGTGCCAACCGCTTCAATGCACTTTTCAGTTGCAAGCGATAAAGTGTTAGCGCAGAAATCGAACATCATATTTTTAGTGTGCTTTAAAGTATCGAAAGCGTTGCCAATGTCTTCAGGAGCGTACGCTCTACCGATATGCGCTACAACGAGTTTAACGTTAGGATATTTTTGTTCAATTTCCATAAGGTCGCGAATATTATCGGGGTTTTTAAGTCTATCTTCTTTAGAAATGTGTAAAACGACTTTCCAACCGTGTTTATTTGCAACTTCTAAATGATGATGGGGAAGGAAATCAAAAATGCCCGCGTCTGCGCCCTTAACGCCTGCTTTACAGTTGCAACAATAGGGCTTTAAGCCTTGGAAACCACCTTTGATAACTTCTTCTTCTAAAAATTCTGCGCTCATATCGTAATGATTTAAATATAAAGCGGGATAATTATATTCCTTTGACTTTTCACTAATATAAGCGTTACCCTTATCCAAAATTCCGCTTGGCGTACCAAATATAACGGGCACTACCTTTTGGTTGGGGAATAAATCTTTATAAGTTTGAATAAGATCTTCAGCCGAGCAATCTTCAGCAACTCTGCTTGGCCAGTAAACAGGGCCGTCTTTTTTCTTCTTAGAGTCAACCGTGTAAACGTGAGTGTGGCTATCCACAATGTTTTTAGGTAAAAATTCGTTTAATTCTTCTTGGTATACTTTCTTGTCGTATTCGGTAAGTTTAAAGCCAAACATAATAATCTCCTTTATTTTATAAAATAAAATACCTTTTAATTGATTTTATCACACGCAAAATCGCTTGTCAATAAATTTAAAATAAAAATTGAGCGTTTCAGTCATTTTTAGCGATAATAACGTTTATCCCCGCGCCCATTAACTCTTTAAGTTTTGTTTGCGGTAACCTATCGTCAGTCAAAACGGCGGTTAAGTTTTCCCCGTTTGAAAAGGAAACGAGCGCGCTTGCGCCAAACTTGTGAAAGTCAGTTAAAATAATGGCGTTATCAGAAGACGCTATCGCCGTTTCGCAAATCTTTGCGCTTTCAAACTCGGTGGTGGTAAAGCCAAACTCTAAAGTATAACCGTCAGTTCCCAAAAAGCATTTATCGAAATGGCAGTCCTTAATGCTCTTTTCGGTCATATAACCGCAAAAATCCTTTCGGTTGGGGCGATAAGTTCCGCCGATTAAATTAACAGAAGCAAGGTCGTTTAACACGTTGATTATCATATAAGAGTTTGTGAACACCTTAATATCTTTTAAGATATTTTGCCTAAGCGCATCGGCAAGCGCCATACTGAAAAGGCATACCGTCGTTCCCGAATCCAAAAACAAAACGTCACCACTCTTTACGAGCGAAACGGCGTGGTTTGCAATCGCCTTTTTCTCTTTAACGTAAAGTTCCTTAGAAACGTCGTACCGATAAAAGTTGTAAGCGCTATCGGGCATCGTTATTTTGCCGTGAGAACGAATACCCAACCCCTTTTCTTCCATACGGGTAAAAAGCCTTCTCGCCGTTGCCTCGGAAATGGAAAGTTTATCCATAGCGCTCTTTAAAGTTACCGAGCCCGATAATTGCATTTCTTTAAGTATAACGTTTTCATCCGCCAAAGTTTTTTTCATAAAATTTACCTCAATGGTATTATTGTGTTAAATTATAAGATAAAACGCTCAATTTGTCAAGCAAAACGCTCAATTTTCATTGTTTCCGCTCAAAGTATTGACAATTTTTCAAATAAAATATATCATTTATTTATCTATAAATAAGGAGTTAACAAGTTAACTATGAGAAAGATTAGAACACCCTTTTTTGAAATAGGCACTAAGAACTACATTTACGGGGATGACGTTTTGACTCTTGCTAAACGCGCGGACGAACTTGCGGAAAAATACGATATTGACGTGTTGTTCACTACCCCTTACTGCGATATTAGGCGCGTTGCTGAAAACACCAAGAACTTAATCATCATCGCACCTTATATGGATACAATATATCCCGGTCGCGGTATGGCGTGCGTTCTTCCTGAAAGTTTAAAGGCGGCAGGCGCGCACGGCGTTGTTGTTAACCACTGCGAAAAGCCTATGAGCCTTCCACAAATCAAAGATACCATTAAAAGAGCAAGAGAACTTGACTTTATCGTGTTTGCTTGCGCAGACACTACTGCCGAAGCGCAAGCCCTCGCTCACTTAAAACCCGATATTATCAACCCAGAACCGAGTGAACTTATCGGCGGTGGCGACGGTAAGGTTTCGGATATGAGTTTCGTTAAAGACACGATTGACGCTATTAAGGCAATCGATAGCGATATTTACGTTGAACAAGCGGCAGGCATCACTAACGGCAAACAAGTTTACGACTTTATTATGGCAGGTAGCGAAGGCGCAGGCGCTGCGTCTGGTATCGTTAACGCAAAAGATCCGTTTGCAGTTATGGAAGAAATGATTAAAGCAACCCGTCAAGCAGCGGACGATCTTAAAAAGTAAAAGGAGATTATTATGATATTTAAAAATAAAATTCAAGTTGAATCAGACCACAAGGAAGTTACTTTCCACAACGTTACCGCGGCAGTTAAAGAAACCGTTAAGAACTCCGGCATTAAAGACGGTATCGTTGTTGTTTACTCCCACCACACTACTTGTTCGGTTATCACTCAAGAGTGCGCGTTCGATATGTCCATGACCGGTAGAGAAACTTTACAACAAGATTTAGTTGACTCAATGGAAAAGATTTGCCCGAGTTACACTAGAGAAGGCATTTACCTTCACCCCGGCCCTAAAGCCCTTAAATTTGCCGAAGAACACGGGGAAGACGCTAGGGGTTGCCACAACACCGAAGCGCACCTTATTTCTTCAATTATCGGCAGAAGCGTAACCGCGGTTATTGACGACGGCGTTATCGACCTTGGCGAATTTGGTTTCATTTACTTTATCGACTGGGACAAGACTCGCGGAAGAAAGAGAACCGTTCAAATTATGGTTATCGGCGAATAATTCAAAATTAAAAAACTCTCGCAAATTGCGAGAGTTTTTTTATTGAGTTAAAGCATTTAAGTTTGATAGGTTATTTTAATTTGCTATTCCGTTAGAATATTTAAGACGTTAGTTTGGGTGCTATACGAGGCACAAGATTTTTTAACGCTGAGATTGACATTGTTGGTCATCGAAGTCCAAAGTCAAAGCAGAAACGCAGTATTGCGCCGTTTATAAAGCCTTAAATGAATTCAACGTTCCAACGCAACGTTACGAGTTTGTAAAGGTATTCAAAGTCGATATCGGGATTCCACATAAGTTCGCCGTAAATTGCGGTGGGAAGGTAAATTTTTTCTTCAAATACACCGTCTTCAACGAGATCGGTCATCCACATATTGCCGTTTGTTTTTTCGGCGAGCATTTTAATCATTTTTTGCGCGTATTTGCCGTTTGTTACCCAGTACGTTTGAGCCCAACGCCATCCGCGAGATTTTCTTTCTACCCTATTTTGAATCATACGCTTACTGCTAACGCCAACGTTGAAAGGCCCGTCGTGATGCTTAAAGTTTGGCCAGTCAAGGCAGGTGCAACCTTTTAACACAACGCCAAAGTTTTCTTTATCGCCACGAAGGGTTGCAATCTTTTCGGCAAAAGCGTAAGTTTCATCAAAATTGCTAACAGCCATTGGCGAATATGCAAACGGGAACGCGCCACAGTCTTCCCACACGATTTGAATTCTCGGATCAACGTCTTTTATAATATCAAGTTTGTTTTTGCAAGATATCGCGTGAAGCCCAAATTGAATTTCAAGATCGGGATATTTTTCATAAAACTTTCCTGCAACGTGGTTAACAAAGTCCGTTGCCGTTCTTGCAATATCAACACCGTTTGCGTTTTCATCGGTATATTCAGTGAAGGTTTGGAAATATATTCCATCACCCGAAATTTCTTTGTAATCGCGCTCGAATTCGTTGAGTATTCCGTCAACTTTTTCGTAAATGGTGGATAAGTCCATAGGTTTATTGAAGTTATAAAGCCAAGTGTAACCCCAAACGAGTTTAATGCCCGAAGCGTGAGCGTATTCGTAAATTTCCTTAGCGTTTAAGGGCACGAACTCGTTCCACATAATAAGGGTGTTCATTTTGAGTTTTACCATATTGTCGATATAACCCTTATAATCGTAAATAACGTGACCCCAAGTCCAAAGACCACGGTTTTTGATTGCAGGCGCGGATTGAAGTTCA